>DATJTV010000189.1:0-13642 GCA_035503055.1 Acetobacteraceae bacterium | reverse complement strand
CGCGGTGATCGAGGCGCGCGACGCGCCTTCGATCTATGACGTGCCGGCGCTCTATCACGCCGCCGGCCTCGATCGCGAAGTGCTGGCCGCCTTCGGCATCGAGCCCGCGCCCAAGCCCGACATGCGCCGCTGGGACAGCGTGTCCAAGGCCTATCACAATCCCGAGGGCGAGGTGTCGATCGCCGTGGTCGGCAAATATACCGGGCTCAAGGACGCCTATAAGTCGCTGATCGAGGCCTTAACGCACGGCGGCATGGCCAATCATGTGCGCGTCAAGCTCGACTGGATCGAGAGCGAGATTTTCGAGAGCGCCGACCCGGCGCCGCGGCTCGAGGGGGTGAACGGCATTCTGGTGCCTGGCGGCTTCGGCGTGCGCGGCGCCGAGGGCAAGATCCTGGCGGCGCGGTTCGCGCGCGAGCGCAAGGTGCCGTTCTTCGGCATCTGCTTCGGCATGCAGATGGCGGTGATCGAGGTGGCGCGCAATCTTGCGGGGCTCGACAATGCCTCCTCGACCGAGTTCGGGCCGTGCGAGGCGCCGGTGGTCGGGCTTCTCACCGAATGGGCGCGCGGGAGCGAGATCGAGCGGCGCGCGGCGGGCGGCAATCTCGGCGGCACGATGCGCCTCGGCGCCTATCCGGCGGTTCTCTCGGAGGGCTCGCTGATCCGCGAGATCTATGGCGGGACCGAGCGAATCTCCGAGCGGCACCGGCACCGCTACGAGGTGAACGTGCGCTACCGCGAGCGGCTCGAGGAAGCCGGTCTCCGCATCTCCGGCATCTCGCCCGACGGGGTGTTGCCGGAGATCATCGAGTACCCCGAGCATCCCTGGTTCGTCGGCGTGCAGTACCATCCCGAGCTGAAATCGAAGCCGTTCCTCCCGCACCCGCTGTTCCGCGGCTTCATCGGCGCCGCGGTCGCGCAAGCCCGCCTTGTCTGAGCCGCGCGCGGTCACAATCGGGCAGGTGCGGCTTGCGAACCATCTGCCGATGGTGCTGATCGCCGGTCCCTGCCAGATCGAATCGCGCGCCCATGCACTCGAGGTGGCCGAAGCGCTCTCTTCGATGGCGCGCGCCGCCGATGTCCCGCTCATCTACAAGTCGAGCTTCGACAAGGCGAACCGGACGAGCCTTTCCGGCGCTCGCGGCGTCGGCATGGCGAAGGGGCTCGCCATCCTTGCCGAGATCCGCTCGCGTTTTTCCATGCCCGTGCTGACCGATGTGCACGAAGTCGCGCAATGCGCGCCGGCGTCCGAAGCGGTGGACGTGCTGCAGATCCCGGCCTTTCTTTGCCGGCAGACGGATCTCCTGCTCGCCGCCGGCGAGACGGGGGCTGCGGTGAACGTCAAGAAAGGACAGTTCCTCGCGCCCTGGGACATGGCGAACGTCGCGGGGAAGATCGCCAGCACCGGCAACGAACGCATCCTGCTCACCGAACGCGGCGCGAGCTTCGGCTACAACACGCTGGTGAACGATTTCCGCGCCCTGCCGATCATGGCCGAGACCGGCTATCCCGTCGTGTTCGACGCCACCCACTCCGTGCAGCAGCCGGGCGGCCTTGGAACCAGCACGGGCGGGGATCGGCGGTTCGCGCCGATCCTCGCGCGCGCAGCCCTCGCGGTCGGAGTCGCGGCGCTCTTCATCGAGACCCATCCGGATCCCGAGCACGCGCCCTCGGACGGGCCGAATATGATCCCGCTACGCGAGATGCCGGCGCTGATCGCGCGCTTCCGCCGCTTCGACGCGCTCGCCAAAGAGGCGGGCTGAACCCTCCCTCCCGTTGCCCTCCGGGCGGCAGATCTTTACAGCTTCGATATCACCGCAGCGGGGCACGCCGCCGGCCGCGCCGCCGCGGAGGAGGGAGGGAAAGACCATGAGGCGACGCTATTTCGTGCTCCGCGCCTTCTCGCTGATCCTGCGCATCCTGGGCTGGATCGGCGTCATTGTCGGGCTCATCCTCTTCGTCGTCGGGCTTGTCGAGCTGCTCCGCTCGTCTTCCGACGTGGGGAACATGCTGATCGCGCGGGACGTGCTCGGCGGCGGCATCGGGCTCGTGATAACGGGCCTCATCCTCGTGCTCTACGGCGAACTCATCGAGGTCTTCTTCGACATCGAGGCGAACACGCGCCGCACCGCCGAAGCGATCGCCCGGCTGGCCGCCCCGCCCCAGCACCCGCCTTCGTGAGCGACCTCACCCGCAAAGGGGTCGTGCTCGAGGTCCACCGCGGCGATATCACCGGCCAGCCGGACCTCGAGGCGGTGGTGAACGCCGCCAACGCGGCGCTCGCTCCGGGCGGCGGTGTGGCGGGCGCAATTCACCGCTCCGCCGGGCCGGGGCTCTACGAGGAATGCCGCATGCTCGCCCCGATCCGGCCCGGCGAGGCCGTGATCACGGCCGGCCACAATCTTCCCAATCGCTTCATTATCCACTGTCTGGGCCCGGTCTTCGGCCGGGATGAGCCCGCAGCCGCGCTGCTCGGCGCGTGCTATACGCGGGCACTCGATCTCGCCGAGGAGCGCGGCATCCGCTCGATCGGGTTTCCTGCTATCTCGACGGGGATTTTCGGCTATCCGCCGGAGGAGGCCGCGCGCGTCGCCTGGGCTACCATCCTCGCCCGGCTACCCACCCTCGCCGCGGTTCGGCTGATCCGCTTCGTGCTCTTCAGAGAGGCCGACCGCCGCCTGCACGAGACGGTCCTCGCCGAGCTCGCCGGCGCCCCTTGCCGCGAAGGCTAGACCCGCGCTTTATCCGCCCGCCATTCCGGAGGAGCGCCATGGCTGCGATATCGGACGTCTCTGCTCGCGAGATCCTCGATTCGCGCGGCAACCCGACCGTCGAGGTCGAGGTGCTGCTCGAGTCCGGCGCCCTCGGGCGCGCTGCCGTGCCTTCCGGTGCCTCCACCGGCACGCACGAGGCGGTGGAGCTCCGCGACGGCGATCCGGCACGCTTCGGCGGCAAGGGCGTGCGGCACGCGATAGAGAATGTCGAGGGCGAGATATTCGACGCGATCTCGGGCATGGACGCCGGCGATCAGGTGCGCATCGACGAGCTGCTGATCGATCTCGACGGCACGCCGAACAAATCCCGCCTCGGCGCGAATGCGATCCTCGGCGTGTCGCTCGCGCTCGCCAAGGCGGCGGCCGAGGATCTCGGCCTGCCTCTCTTCCGCTATATCGGCGGCACCGCTTCGCGCATCCTGCCGGTGCCGATGATGAACATCGTCAACGGCGGGCGGCACGCCGACAACCCGATCGACTTCCAGGAGTTCATGATCCAACCGGTCGGCGCCGGCACCATCGCCGAGGCGGTGCGGATGGGCTCGGAGATCTTCATGGCGCTCAAGAAGGCGCTCGCCGCCGAGGGCCACAACACCAATGTGGGCGACGAGGGCGGATTCGCACCCAACCTCGCCTCGGCCGACGCCGCGCTTGCCTTCATCGCGCGCGCCTGCGAGGCGGCCGGCTACACGCCCGGACTCGACGTCACCTTCGCGCTCGATCCGGCGGCGAGCGAGTTTTTCCGCGAGGGCAAATACGTTCTCGCCGGCGAAGGCCGCACGCTCGATGCCGAGGGGCTGGTGCGCTACCTTGAGGAGCTCGTGGGCCGCTACCCGATCGTCTCGATCGAGGATGGCTGCGCCGAGGACGACTGGGCGGGGTGGAAAATCCTGACCGACTCCCTCGGAAGCCGGCTCCGCCTCGTCGGCGACGACATCTTCGTCACCAACCCGGACCGCCTCCGCCGCGGCATCGAAGCGGGGGTCGCGAACGCGATCCTCATCAAGCTCAACCAGATCGGCACGCTCTCCGAGACGCTCGAGACGATGGAGATCGCCCATCGCGCCGGCTACGCGACCGTCGTCAGCCACCGCTCCGGCGAGACCGAGGACACGACGGTCGCCGATCTCGCGGTTGCCACCAATTGCGGGCAGATCAAGACCGGCAGCCTCGCGCGGAGCGAGCGGGTCGGGAAATACAACCAGCTCGTCCGCATCGAGCAGGCGCTCGGCCCGGCGGCCCGCTACGCCGGCCGGACCGTGCTCAAGGCCGAGCCGCGCCTCGCCTGAGCTAGCGGATATTCACCCCGATCGCCACCGCAGGCGGTGCCACATAAACTGCCGGCGGCGCATAGACGACGGGCGGAGGCGGCGGCGGGGGCGGCGGCGGATAGGGAAGGACCACTACCGGCGGGGCGTAGACGACGGGTGGCGCGTAAACGACGGGCGGACCCACCACCACGCCGACGCCCCAGCCCGGGCCGCGCCACCCGGGGCCGCCATACCAGCCGCCATGGCCATACCACCCGCCCCGATGCCATCCACCACCGTGCCACCCGCCTCCATGCCATCCGCCATGCCACCCTTGGGCGCGGGCGGCCGGGGCGGCGGCCATCGCCAGCGCCATCACTGCGCCGGCGGCGATCAGCGAGAGCGTCCTCATCGGGAAACTCCTTCGTTCCTCTCAAGCCAGGCTTCATGTAGGATCAGAAGAGCCCCTGTTCATGGCAGGATACGGGCAGGAGCGGGGCGGGTGGATGAAATGTCGGCCAGACGGAGGCGGTAACGGTGGCGGAGTGGAAGAGGCGCTCGCGGGGGGCGGTGGCGCCGCTCATCTTCCTCGCCCTCACCGCTTATTTCGTCCTCAACGCCGTCGAGGGGCCGCACGGGCTTCTCGCGTACGCCAGGGACCAAGCCACGCTCGCCGCTGCGCGGCAACAGCTGAAGGAGGCGAGGTCCGTCCGCGCGCGGTGGGAGACGGAGGTCGCGGCGCTGCGCACCGAGCATCTCGACGCCGACGCGCTCGATGAGCGGGCACGGGCGATGCTGAACCTGGTCAATCCCGCCGATATCGTCGTGATGTACCCACCCAGGCAACAGCTCTTCTCGATCAAGTAGGAAGGTCCGGGGCTTCGCCCCTGAATCCAGCACGTTTGACGGCGCGTGGTGTTCTGCTCGTGCGCCGGAGAAAGGTCGACCATGGAGATCCGCTTCGATGGCAAGACCGTCGCCGTCACCGGCGCCGGCCACGGATTCGGCCGCGCGATCGCCCGCGCCTTCGCCGCGCTCGGCGCGCGCGTCTTCGCGACCGACCTCTCGGGGGACGAGCTCCGCGAGACCGCGGAGCCGGGCGGGATCGAGACGAAGGCGCTCGACCTCACCGACCGCGCCGCCGCCGCGCGCTGGATCGGCGAGATCGAGCGCGCGGCGGGCGGGGCCATCGACGTGCTGGTGAGCAATGCGGGCGGCGTGGCCGGGCAGGGCCCGCAACCGATCGGCGAAGTAAGCGATGCCGACTGGGACGTGATCTTCGCCATCAACGTGCACGCCGCCTTCGCCCTGGCACGCGCCGCCGCGCCCGCGATGCAGCGTGCCCGCGCCGGGCGGATCGTCACCATCAGCTCGGGCGCGGGGCTCGCACCCTCGCTCACCGGCATCCAGGCCTATTGCAGCGCCAAGCACGCGGTGGTGGGCCTCACCCGCCAGCTCGCGCACGAGCTAGGCCCCTTCGGCATCACGGTGAACAGCGTCGCCCCCGGCTTCATCCGCACCAACCGCGCGACCGAGCTTCAGTGGGAGAGCTACGGGCCGGAGGGGCAGAAGGCGCTGGTCGAGCGGATCGCGCTCAAGCACCTCGGCAGCGCCGCCGACATCGCCAACGCCGTGCTCTTCTTCGCCTCCGACCTCGCCTCCTTCGTCAGCGGCCAGATCCTCCAGGTCGACGGCGGCCGTTAATGGCAGAGATGGAAAAATTCGAGATCGGCTCCGGCGCGCTCACCGCCGGCGTGCTGGCGATGGGGGCCGAGCTCTGCTCGCTCCGCGACGCCATGGGTCGGGAATTCCTCTGGCAGGCGGGCCCGGCCTGGCCACGCCACGCGCCCAACCTCTTCCCCATCGTCGGGCGGCTCAAGGACGACGTGCTGCGCCATGACGGCAAGCCGTATCATCTGACGCAGCACGGCTTCGCCCGAGACCGGCGCTTCACCTGGCTGGCGCGGGAGAAAGCCTCGTGCCGCCTTGCGCTCACTGACGACGCGGAGAGCCGCGCGATCTATCCCTTCGCCTTCCGCCTCATCCTCGAATACGAGATCGTGGGCGCGGCGCTCCGCATCAGCTTCACCCTCGAGAATCCGGGAGCCGAAACCCTCCCCGCGTCCATGGGCGCGCATCCGGCCTTCAGCTGGCCGCTGGTTCCCGGGATCACGAAGAGCGCCCATCGCCTCCTCTTCGCCGCGCCCGAGCCGGGGCCGATCTTCCAGGTGAAGGGCGGTCTGCTCCAGGCGACCACCATCCCAAGCCCGGTCAAGGGTCGCACGCTCGCGCTCGACGAGGCGCTGTTCGACGCCGACGCGCTGATCTTCAAGCCGGTGAATAGCCGGGCGCTGCGTTACGAGGCGGAAGGCGGGCCGGCGCTCGACATCTCCTGGGACGGCTTCACCGATCTCGGCATCTGGTCGCGACGCGGCGGCGACTTCGTCTGCATCGAGCCCTGGCTCGGCTACGCGAGCCCGGCCGGGTTCGACGGGGAGTTTGCCGAGAAGCCGGGCCTGATGCATCTCGCTCCCGGCTCCTCTCGCACCGCGGGCCTCACGGTGCGGATCGGCCAGGCCAGGGATTAGCTCTCCGCCGGCCGCCGCGGCCCGGCCTTCGCGATTCAAATTCCGGCGAGCAGGGTGCGCGCGAGATAAACCATGAGCCCGAGGCCGAGCGCGACCATCAGCGCTGCCAGGGCCAGATCCACCCGTGCCCCGTCCGTTCCGGGCGCGGCGCTGTCGATCGCCCGCCCGGTGCGGACGAAGCGCACCGCCGCAAGCGCCACCATCGCCGTGCCGGCAAGGATGAGCACGATCCCGGCGGCGCCGCCGAAATCGGTGCTCGGGATCGCGATCCTCCGCTGCCCGCCGGCAATCGAATCCGCGGCGATCTTCAGGAAGAGGTCGAATTTCGCCACCAGGAAGCCGAACGCCATCACCGCGATTGCGGTGCGCACCCAGGCGAGGAACGTCCGTTCGTTCGCCGCGTGGTCGGAGAAGTTGCGGATCATCGCCCGGCCCGGCGGCGGACCCGCACGGCCCCGGAGCGGGGAACCCTCTCGCCGTGCATGCACCTCCTCCTCGCCCTCCGAGCATGCCCCTTCGGCCGCGGCACCTCCAGCGCCCCGGGGCGGCCGCACGGCCGCGCCCTGCGCGTCGCACGGCACGGCCATGCGGAGCCGCCGCTTCCCCCGGCCGCGCCAGGGAGGCCACTATCCACGGCGGCGGGACCGGCGCAAAACGTTTCGCCCAAGCCATCAGATCGATCCCCAATCGAACACCGGAGCGTGACGAATAGAGATCACCACGCTTTGGAGGACTCTGTCTCCGATGCCGCGCTCGCCTGCCGCGACGACCGCTTCCGCTCCCCGCCCCAACATTCCGTCCCAACGCGCAGCGAACGTGCGCACGCTCGCTCTCATCGTCGCGAGCGCGATGTTCATGGAGCAGATGGACGGCACGGTGCTCGCGACCGCCCTGCCCACCATGGCGCGCTCGTTCCACACCAATCCGCTGCACATGAACGTGGCGCTCACCTCCTACCTCCTCAGCCTCGCCGTTTTCATCCCGGCGAGCGGCAAGGTCGCAGACCGGTTCGGCGCGCGCGGCGTCTTCCGCGCCGCGATCGCGCTCTTCACGCTCGGCTCGGTGCTCTGCGCCCAGGCGCCCACCGTCCCCTTCCTGGTCGCGGCCCGCATCCTGCAAGGCATCGGCGGGGCCATGATGGTGCCCGTGGGGCGGCTCGTGCTGTTGCGCTCGAGCTCGAAATCGGAGCTGGTCACGGCCATGGCCTGGCTGCAAGTGCCCTCGACCATCGGGCCGATCCTGGGGCCGCCGATCGGTGGGTTCATCGTTACCTATTTCGATTGGCGCTGGATTTTCTACATCAACGTCCCGGTGGGCATCCTCGGCATCGTCCTCGCCTCGCTCTATATCGAGGACGTGCGCGAGGCCGGTAGGGTCCGGTTCGATTTCGCCGGCATGGCGCTCTCGGGCGTGGCCCTCGCCTCGCTCATGTGGGGGATCGAAATGGCGAGCCGCGGCTTCGGCTCGCCCGCCACCGCGCTCGCCCTCGTCCTCGTCGGCGCAACCTCCGCCGTGCTCTACCGGCGGCACGCACGGCACCACCCGCAGCCGGTGCTGAACTTCCGGCTCATGCGTATCCCGACATTCCGCGTCTCCGTCCTCGCCGGCACCTGCTCGCGCATCGTCGTGGGCGCAGTGCCATTCCTGCTGCCGATGATGCTGCAACTGGGGTTCGGGTTCTCCGCGGCCCAGAGCGGCCTCGTCACCTTCAGCAGCGCGGCAGGATCGCTCGCGATGAAGGCGGCGGCGCCGCGCGTGCTGCGCAGGATCGGCTTCCGCAACACCATGGTCTGGGTCGGGCTGATCGCGACCCTGTTCGCCGCCAGCACCGCCTTCTTCCGCCCGGATTGGCCGATCGCGCTGATCTACGCCCTGCTGCTCGCCGGCGGCTTCCTCCAGTCGCTCCAGTTCATGGCCTACAACACCATCGCCTACGCCGACGTCCCACGCGGACAAATGAGCGCCGCAACCAGCTTCTACACCACCTTCCAGCAACTCGCGCTGAGCCTCGGGATCGCCATCTCGGCCGCCTCGCTCGCCTTCTCTTCGGCGCTCCGCGGACACGCCACACTGCAACTCAACGACTTCACCGCCGCCTTCCTCACCGTCGCAACCGTCGCGCTGCTTGCGCCAATGCTCTCCCTCGGCATGAAACCGAACGCCGGAGACGAGCTGAGCGGCAGAGGGCCAGGGGGACAGCCCTTGACGGGAGGTTGAGGGGCTCCCAACGCGCAAAGCGCGTTGGGGACCCGACACGGGGGCAGGGCCCCCTTAATCTTCCAGGCGGTCGCGCTACTTCGAAAGCGTGAAGATCGCGACGGCGTCGCCGAGCGGGTAGCCGATCTGGAAGTTGCCGCCCGCGGCGACGGCGATGTATTCGCGGCCGTTGACCTGGTAGGCGACGGGTGGCGCGTTGACCCCGGCGCCGAGGCTGAAGCGCCAGAGCAGTTTGCCGCTGGTGGCGTCGAAGGCGTCGAACCAGCCGTTGCCTTCGCCGGAGAAGACAAGGTTGCCGGCGGTGGCGAGTGCGCCGCCCATCATCGGCTGCGGCAGCGTCTGGTTCCAGACGATCTTGCCGGTATTGACGTCGATCGCGGTGAGCGTGCCGTCCTGGACTCCGCCCGGGACGTTGGCGAAGGTGCTGCCAAGGCGGATCAGGCCGGGGATGTTGGGCGTCGTTGTCTCGGTCTTGAAGGTCATGAGCTGGTTCATGCCGAGGACGTAGACGGCGTGGGTGAGCGGTGAGTAGGCGGGCGGCGACCATTCGCTGCCGCCGTTGGCGCCAGGCAGGCTTTGGACGCCCGCGACGGTCGGCTGGGCGAACATGTTCTGCTGCTGGTCGAACGGTTCGGACTTGCGGATCAATTGTCCGGTCTCGCGGTTGACGATGTAGAACCAGGCCGTCTTGCCGGCCTCACCGGCGGCAGGGACCATCTTTCCGTTGTCCATGGCGTCGAACAGCACGACGTTGCTGACCGCGTCATAGTCCCACACGTCGTGGGGTACTTCCTGGTAGTACCAGGCGAGCGCCCCGGTCTTGGCGTGGAGGGCCACGATTGAATCGGAGTAGAGATTGTTACCTAGGCGGACCGAGCCGTTGAGGTCCGGGTTGGGGTTGCCGACCGAAAAGATCACGAGGTCGCGCTCGGTATCGATCGCCGGCGTGGTCCAGACGGCCGAGCCGCCGCGCTTCCAGGAATCGCCGGCCCAGGAGTTCGGATCGGTGGTGTTGAAGCGCCAGATCTGCTTGCCGTCGGCCGCGTTGTACGCGGCGACGAAGCCGCGTGTCGCCCATTCGCCGCCGGCGCTGCCGATGATCACCATGCCGGAATAGGCCTGCGGTGCCATGGTCTCGGTATAGCCGACCGGCGCGTCGGCGACGACGTCGGACCACATTTCCTTGCCGGTCCTGGCGTCCAGCGCGATCAGATGGTCGTCGAGCGTGTCGAAGAAGACCTTGCCGTACGCGGCGACGACGCCGCGATTGACCGGGCCGCAGCAGATATGATTGAGCTGGTCGTTATGGACATAGCGCCACATCTCGCGGCCCGTGGCGCCGTCCATTGCGATCACCGCCTGCTTGTCGTTGACCATCGGCGTCGTGATGTACATCACGCCGTTCACGACCACCGGCGTCGTCTCGAAGCTTGCGGTGTAGCCGGTCTGGGCGATCGCGACCGGGATCAAGTTGGTGACGTTGGCGGCATTGATTTCGTCGAGCGGCGAGAAGCGGTCGTTCGTATAGCCGTGGCCGGAGTTCGTCCAGTTGGCGCCGCCGGGATCGTTCAGCATCGCGTCCGTCACCGCGACATCGGCGGTGATGGTAGGCGAGCTTGCGACGGCGACGTTACCGCCGCTTTCCGACGGCTGCGCCGCGGCCGGCGCGGCGTATCCGGCCAGCCCGAGGGCGAGAGCGAGGCAGAGCGCCGTTCCGGCGGAGGCAGTGCGCACTTCCTCGCGCTGGGCTTTTCTTGAATGCGTTGGATGATTTTTCATCCATTCCTCCTCTTGTACGATGGTTGGTCTCGGGTTCCTGGACAGTGCCGCGGCGGACCTCCGTCATCGCCACGGGCTCAGCCTTGCTTCGGATAGGGAAGAAGTTGGAGGCAGGCGGCCGAATTCGCATCCAGCGGATGCGGGCCGGCCGGATAGTGGTTGAAGGAGAGTATGTAGGCGAGCGCGTCCTGGTATTGAGTGATGGTAAGGCTGCCCGGCGCATCGTACGGCATCTGGGTCCGGATGAAATCAAAGAGCTCGGCGCCGGTCATTTTCGAGAACTGGAGAGAGGCGAGGAATTGCGAACCGGCAAGCGCCGGACCCGCTCCTCCAGAAAGGTCGGCGTTGTGGCAGGCTGAGCAATGCGCATCGAAGACCGCCATGCCGGCCATGGCCTGGGCTTGGGTGTAGAGGCCGCTGCCCGCTTGTGGGCAGGCACACGCGGCCGGCGCCACGGAAGCCGCCAGGCAGATCGCCCCCAGCATGGAAGCCGCGCGCAGCATGCCGCCTCGCTTCCTCGACGACATTCCTCCTCCCGGAACTTCCCGACGTTCGGTGAGTGTCGGGTTCAAACTGATTTTTGGAACGCTATCCCAACCGGTGCGGGGCTGCAACGCACATCTCCGGCGCTTCGCGCTGGCCTCAGTCGGAAGCTTTCGCGGGCGCGCGGTCTTGGAGAGGCTGGCGAGAAGCGAAGTGGCGGTGCAGCAATGCCTCGATCGCCATGGCGCCGGAGAGCGCGAAGGGCGGAATCAGCATCAGGTTGTATCGGGTCTGGTTCACGGCGACGGCGGCGGAGAAGAGGAGCATGAACCAGGCGGGCAGGCTGGTCGCGAGAAAGAGGAAGTCGCGGCGGCGGAGGGCGCGCCAGGTGACGCAGAGACAGACGGGCATCAGGATCAAGCCCCAATAGCGGCTGACCCAGGCGCCGCGGAGTGCCAGCGAGATCGTTACCATCACGAATTTGACGAGATGGGGCAGAATATGGGTGTGCAGCAGGTACGGCAGCATGTGCGGCCAGCCGCCAGCACGTGCAAGGGACTCGGCCATCAGCGGGCCGTTGCCGATCGCGTAGAAATTGTCCGGCTCATCGCTCCACTGGAAGCGGTGGCACGCGCCCTGCCGGAACAGCAGGTTTCCCATGCCGTTTCCGTCGGGCAGCCAGCAGAGGAATGAAAGGCGGTATTCCGCCCAGCTCATCTCGTCGAAGGCGACGCGCTGCACGAGGACCTGCGGTCCGTAGCCGGCAGTGAGGCGCGGATCGTGCAGAACGACCGCGTTCCGAGCGATCCAAGGAGCGAGGACGAGGCTGCCAGCGAGCGCGAAGGCGGCAGCGCGGCGAAGGCCCACGATGCGCGCGTGTTGCAGCGCTGCCAGCACGAAACCGGCCAGAGAGCAGACGAGGAATAGGTAGAAGAAGGCGGGGCGTGTCAGGGCGGCGAGGCCCGCGAGGGCGCCCGCGAGTGCCAGCCGTCGCGCGGAGCGCGGCGTGGCGATGCCGCGCAACGCGGTGGCGGTGGCGGCGGTCGCGAGCGTGAGCGCGGTGATCTCGGTCATCATGTAGTTCACGTAGCCGAGCAGCTCCGGCGCGGTGATCAGGGCGAGGGCGAGCGCGATCCAGCTCGCGCGCCGCGAAGCGGTGACGATCCGGGCGATCGACCAGACGAGGAGGAAAAAACCGTCGAGCATGAGGAACTGCAGCAGGCGCGGCAGACGCGCGTTGCGCGGGCAGGCGGGATCTTTGCCGCGCGAGCGCACGAGGCAGTCCATCGAGCGGGAGAAGGGCCGGTCGATCGCGGAGAGGCCGGCGAGAAGAGTGGGGTAGAGCGGCGTGAACCGCATTCCGGGCGGGCGAGGCGTGCCGGGCGGTTCCGGGGCGAAGAAATAGCCGTTGGTGAAGCGGCCATGATGGACGAGATCGTAGGCGATGCCGAGATAGAAACCCTGATCGAACGCATTGAAGGGCTGCACCTTCGCGCGCGGCCAGCAGGCAAGCGTGACCGCGAAAATCAGCGCGAGCGCTACGAGTGGCTCGGGGATTCTTCGTCCTGCAATCCGGACGATGGTCAAGAGCGATCGAGATCCTTGGCCATGAAGATTCGGAATGTTCCCGGCGGCGCGCAGGGGACGCGGCCGAACTCGCGCCAGCCATGGCGGGCGTAGAATTCCGGGGCCTGGAAGCTGATCGTAACGAGTGCGGCGAAGCGGCATCCACGGCGCTCGGCTTCGTCTTCTGCCATGCGCAACATCCGGCTGCCAAGGCCCGAGCCGCGGAGGGGCTGCGGGAGGAAGAAGAGATCGAGGAAAAAGAGCCCGAGCGTCGTACGCCCGATCAGGCCCCCCGCGATCTTGCCGGTGGCGGGATCCCGCACCAGGACAGCGAGCGGACGGCGATCGGAGAGGCCGGTCTGCTCGTTGTTGTAGCCGGCGAGCCCCTCCTCGACCACGGCGCGTGCGGCGGCGTCCGGGGCGTCGGTGAGAAAGGGCATGGGTTCGCTCATCGGTCGGCCTCCGTTCGGCTTCGGAGGGTTATAGGAGAGCGGAACTGACACCATAATGCGAGGAGCGGCGAGAAGGAGGCACCGCGCGGCCTGAAAGAGAACGAAACCATCCGGGGGGAGGAGCGTGCGGGATACCCGATGAACAAACGGACGCGCGGCGGCCGGCGCGCCCTTCTTGGGCTGGCTGACGGACCGGCTCGGGCGGAAGCGGCTCTTCTTGTCTTGCTCACGCCCTCCGTTGACCTCGTGGCGACGATCCTGACCGGGCTCTCATGGAATTTCTGGTCGTTCGCGCTGTTCCGTCTGGCGACCGGGGCGGGGATCGGGGGCGCGCTCGGGGTGATGATCTCGGTGCTGCGGCCCTATCTGCCCGAAAACCCGCGCTGGCTGATGACGCACGGAAAAGAGGCGAAGGCCGCCGAAAGCGTGGGCGAGATCGAGGAGCGCATGGCGCGACATGCGGGGACGCTGCCGCCGCTCGCCCATGCGCCGATCCGCCTCGTCGCGCATGACGGCGGATGGTTCGCCGCCAC
>DATJTV010000188.1:0-11139 GCA_035503055.1 Acetobacteraceae bacterium | reverse complement strand
GGGGCCTCCGTGCTCCTCGACTCCACGAGCCTCAACGCCTCGACCGGCGCGGCGGGCACGCTCCACGTCTGGATCACCGCACAGGGGCTGACCAGCACAGCAGGCCTTGCCGACGTGATCAGCAGCCTTGCCCTCGAGGCGCTGAGCGGAGACGTGCAATCCGTCACCGAAGAGACGTTCTACAGCGCCGCGGACGCTCGCTACGGAACCACCACGCCACTCTCCTCGGCCAGCTTCACCGCCACGGGAGGCACCAGCGACCTCGCGTCCATCGATTTCACCGGCGGGCTCTTCTCGATCACCGAGGAATACACCATCGTGCTGACCGGGCCAGGGCTCGCGTGGGGCGCCATCGGCACGTCGGATCCCCCGGTGCCGGAACCGGGCTCGCTTCTTTTGCTCGGCACAGCCCTCCTCGGCTTCGGCGTGGTGCGGCGGCACCGCAGACAGGGCTGAGGTGCTTGTCGGAATCCTTTACTGTTCGCGTTCGGCTCTCCGCCGCATGCCGGAAGCGAGCGCGTTGTAGCCGTGCTTGAGACGGAACATCATCCCCGGCGGCGACCACCGCGCCGCCAGCACCGCCCAGTGGAGCCGGCTCGCGGTGCTGGCCAGGCTGGTCTTGTAGCGCTCGGCGCCGCCCAGGAAATCGTACCGGTCGAGCCCTTCCTGCAGATACATCTCGATCGCCTTGTGGTGCGCGGTCAGTCCCGGCTTTTCGTGCCGGTCGGCAAGCACGTAGTCGAACCCGCTCTGATAGGCATAGACGGTGCCGCGGAACACGAAGTTCAGAAGGTAGCCGAGGCAGCGCGACCCGGCCGAGACCTCCAGCAGATCGACCTGTCCAAGCTTCAGCCCGCGATCGATCAGGGCGTGATGGAAGCGGCGGAAATTGGCGTCGGCGAAGGCGCCGGGCAGGCCGCGGCCTTGCCAGGTGCGCTGGTGCAGCGCGGCGAGCGCCTCCAGCCACCGGTGCCCTTCCGCGACGTCCGCGGCGCGGCGGATCTCGAGCGGGCCGGCGGCGGCGAACCGCCGCTCCGAGCGGCGGAGCTGGTATCGCGTGTTGGCGCTCACCCGGTCGAGCACGCCCACTCTCTCGCGCCTGAGGCCGGCGAGGTCGACGGCGGGAGCAAGCCGCGTGTCCCTGAGTGCCGTCACCAGGCCGCTCGCGCGCGCGGCGGCCAGCACCTCGTCGTTGACGCCGCTCAAGACGACCCGCCGCCCCGCGGTCGGCCACCGCCAGAGGCTCCCCCCGATCGCCGTGCGCAGCAGGCGGGGCAAGACGAAAGGCACCGATCCGCGCGCCACCAGCGGCCCGTTATGCTCGATGAACACCGTATCGAAGGAGGCGATGCCGCTCTCTCCGAGCAGCAGGCATTCGGCGCCGAACCGCTCGCGGCGCCGGTTGAAAAGCGCGAGTGCGATTGGCGCATCCCCCGCATGCGCTTCCAGCAGCATCGGGTCCGGGAAGCGCTCCTCGATGAGGCAGCCGGTATAGGTCCAGCTCTGGAAGAAGGAGCACTCGGCACTTCCCTCGAGCGCCATCCACCGCCGCCCCAGCTCCGCCACGTCCGGCGCGCGCCTGAGGCTCACCCGCAGTGCCGCACCCGGAACGGCCGGGTTACGCTCGAGTGCGGGCAGGACCTCCGGCCTCGTCACCTTCTTCCTTTCGATCGTTCGTTCCGTCCCGGCCGAGCCGCGATGGGCGCACCGGACGAACCCTGAAGCGGCCGGCGCGCAAAGGTCAATGTTTCGCGGTCAATGATCCGCCTGGGCGCAAGCCGGATTGCTCCGCGGCGCCGCAAGCTGGCAGACTGTGGCGGCACCGCCGCATCGCAGGCCCGGATCGATCCCTGAATGTCGCTGAACTCCTTTGCCACGGCGCTGGTGGTGCCGCCGCTTGCCTTGCTTCCGGTCACGCTCGCCGGCGCGGCGCTCGGTTGGCGCTGGCGCCGCGCCGGGCTCGTTCTGGCCGGCATCGGGGCGGGCCTGCTCCTGCTTCTCTCGCTGCCCGCGGTCTCGGGCAACCTGCTGGTCTCGCTCGAGCACGGACTGCCGCTCGTCCCGCCTGCGCAAGATCCGCCTCAAGCGATCGTGATCCTGTCCGCCGATGCCGTTCACGTGGCCGGACCGCACGGGTTCGGCGTCGGGCCGCTCACGCTCGAACGCCTGGCTGCCGGCGCCGCCCTCTATCGGCGCGTGCATCTGCCGATCCTGGTCACCGGCGGCAGGCCGCAGGCCGGCGGCGGGCCGTCGCTCGCCGGCCGAATGGCGACGGTTCTTGTTCAGGACTTCCGCGTGCCGGTACGTTGGCAGGAGACCCGCTCGTCGAACACCTGGCAGAATGCAGCGTTCAGCGCGGCCATCCTCGCTCATCAAAACATCCGTTCGATTTACCTTGTCACGCATGCATGGCACATGCGACGGGCGCTGTTCTGTTTTCGTCACTTTGGCTTTACCGTCACCGCGGCGCCGGTGCACCTCGACCGAACGCCGACCGCTGTGCTCTCGGATTTCGCGCCCAGTGTCACCGCCTGGGCGGAATCATACTACGCATTTCATGAATGGATCGGCATTGTCTGGTACCGCCTTCGCTATTGAGGAAGTTACCGCGCCGGCCCTTGCCATCCACGCCGCGCTCGCGGAGCTGCCGCCCGGCGCGGCGCGCCTTTTCGCCGATCCCGCGGAAGATCTCTTCGCGAGCCGCCTCTGGTTCGCAACCCTCTCCGCGCACGGCCTCTCCGCGGGATGGGCGCCGTTTTTCGCCCTCTGCAGCGGGGGCGGCACGCCGTTCGCCCTGCTTCCGCTGGCCGCCCGGGCGGACGGCAGCGAGCTGCGAAGCCTGACCGGCCCCTATAGCGCCGCGTTCCGGCCGCTGTTCGCGCCCGGCGCCTCGGCGGAGACGGCGGGGGCGCTGATCGGGCGCCTGCTCCGTGGCAGGAACCCGGTGCGGCTCGACGCGCTCGAGGCGGACGCGCCCGGCCTCGGGCCTTTCGTCGTGGGGCTCCGGCGCGCCGGGCTCGTCGTGCTGCGCTTCGCGCATTTCGGCAACTGGCACGAGAACGTGGCCGGCCTCGACTTCGCCGCATACCTGGCGGCGCGGCCGGGGGCGCTGCGCACGACGATACGGCGGAAAGCGCACCGCGCCGAGACGGTGCGGAGCTTCGCCCTCATCGCCGGCGGCGCTGCGCTCGAGGAAGGAATCGCCGAATACGAGGCGGCCTATGCGCGGAGCTGGAAGGAGCCCGAGCCGTTTCCTTCCTTCAATCCGGCCCTGATGCGCGCTTCCGCCGAGGCCGGCCTCCTTCGGCTCGGCGTCCTCCGCCTCTCCGGCCGGGTGGCCGCCGTGCAGTTCTGGGTCGTTTCGGGCAGCCGCGCGATGCTGCTCAAGCTCGCCCACGACGAGGCCCTCGCCGCCCACTCCCCCGGCACCGTGCTGACCGCGCTGATGATCGAACGCCTGCTCAAAGAAGGAGGGATCGCCGAGCTCGATTTCGGCCGCGGCGATGATCCCTACAAGCGGCTCTGGGCGAGCCGCCGCCGGCAGCGGATCGGCCTCGTGCTCGCCGATCCGCGGAGCGCGCGCGGCATCGCCGAGATCGGCCGCGCTTTCGCGGCCCGCGGCCGAAGGCGTCTCGTTTCGATGCTTGCCCGCGGGCGAGGTGCCTGATGCGCATCCTCTACAGCCACCGCATCCAATCCCATGACGGCCAGTCCGTGCATATCGACGAGATGGTGGCGGCATTCAGGGAAGCCGGGCACGAGGTGAAGGTGGTGGGGCCGAGCTTCTATGCGAGCGCCGGCTTCGGCACCGAGAGCCGCGCGGTGGCGCTGGTGCGGCGCCTGCTGCCCGCCGCTCTCGCCGAACTGGCCGAGCTTGCCTACAACGTCCCGGCCTGGCGCCGGCTCGCCCGTGCGGCTTCTTCATTCCACCCGGATCTGATCTACGAGCGCTACAACCTCTACTACTTGGCCGGGGCCTGGATCGCGCGCCGCCGACATCTTCCGTTCTATCTCGAAGTGAATGCCCCACTGGCGGACGAGCGGGCCCGCTTCGGCGGAATCGGGCTCGGCCGCCTTGCGCGCGCGGCGGAACGCTTCGTCTGGCGCGCCGCCGACCGGGTTTTCGCCGTGACCGGCGATCTCGGCCGGCGGATCGCGGCCGTTGGGGTGCCGGGGGAACGGATCCACATCACCCCGAACGGGGTCGATCCCAGCCGTTTCCCGCCCCGGCCACCGCCGCGCGAAGATGAGGAACTGGTGCTCGGCTTTATCGGCTTCGCCCGCCCCTGGCACGGCCTGGATACCGTCATCCGCGGCATCGCCGAGAGCGGCACCGGGCTCTCCCTGGTGGTGGCGGGCGAGGGACCGGCCTGCGCCGATCTGCACATTCTGGCCCATCTCTTGGGTTGTGCAGAGCGGGTGCGCTTCGTCGGTCTCACGCCACGAGACGCGGTGCCCTCGCTGCTTGCCGGCTTCGACATCGCGCTCCAGCCCCGGGCGCTCGCCTATGCCTCCCCGCTCAAGCTCTTCGAGTACATGGCGGCGGGCTCGGCGATCGTCGCGCCGGACCAGCCGAACATCCGCGAGATCGTCGCGCACGCGCAGACCGCGCTCCTCTTCGATCCCGCGAGCCCCGAAGCGATGTGGCAGGCGATCGCGCGCCTCGCGCGCGATGCGCCGCTCCGACGCCGCCTCGGCGAGGCGGCGCGTGCCGAGATCCTGCGGCGGGATTTCACCTGGCGGGGCAACGCGGCGCGGGTCGTCGCCGCGGCGGAGGCGGATATTGCCCGCCGTGCAGATGGGGCTCCCGCCGCCTTGCCGGCGTCCGCCGGATGAGCGGCGACGGCGCCCGCCGCACGAAGCTCCTGCTGCACGTCTTCCCGAGCTTTGCCGCCGGCGGCGCGCAGATGCGGTTCGTGGCCCTTGCCAACCATTTCGCGGGCGCGTTCCGGCACGCCGTCATCGCGCTCGACGGCGATCTCGGCGCGAGGAGCCGGCTTTCTTCGGATCTCTCCCTTTCTTTTCCCGCGCTGGAGCCCGGCGACCGGGGCCTCCCTCGCCGCCTGTGGCGCTATCGCCGCCTGCTCGCGCACCTGCGGCCGGACGTGCTGGTGACCAGCAACTGGGGGGCGATCGAATGGGCGATCGCCAATCTCGTGCCGCTGGCAAGGCATATCCACACCGAGGACGGATTCGGGGTCGAAGAGCGCGACCGGCAGATCCCCCGCCGCGTCTGGACGCGGCGGTTCGCACTCCGGCGGAGCCGGGTGGTGGTGCCCTCGCGCACGCTGCTTCGCATCGCAAGCGAGGCCTGGCGCCTGCCGCCGAGGCAGCTCCGCTACGTCCCGAACGGGATCGACCTTGCGCGCTTCTTCCCTGCGCCCGAGCCGCCGCAATCGGACGTGCCGGTGCTGGGCGCGGTGGCGGGGCTCAGGCCTGAGAAGAACCTCTCCCGGCTCCTGCGCGCGGCGCACCTTCTCGCCGCGACGCACCCGCTCAAGCTCGTCGTCGCGGGCAACGGGCCGGAGCGGGCAAGGCTTGCTTCGCTCGCCTCCGAGCTCGGCCTCGCGGTCGCGTTCCTCGGCGATATCGCCGATCCCGCGCCGTTCTATCGCAGCCTCGATCTCTTCGCGCTCTCCTCGGACACCGAGCAGATGCCGCTTTCGGTGCTGGAGGCGATGGCTTCGGGGCTCCCCGTCGCGGCAACCGACGTGGGCGATATCGCCGCGATGGTGGCGCCCGAGAACCGGCCGTTTATCTCGGGCCGGGACGATGCTTCGCTCGCGCGTTCGATCGGCGCGCTCATCGATGCGGCTTCGCTCCGGCGGGCGATCGGGGCGGCAAACCGGCACCGCGCGATGCACGAGTTCGACGAGCTCACGATGTTCCGGCGCTATCGCGCGCTGCTGGAGGGAGTGGAAGGGGAGGAGCAGGACGCGTGAGCACGTTCCTGGTGACCGGCGGCTGCGGCTTCATCGGTTCGCATCTCTGCGATGCGCTCGTCCAGGCGGGCCACGGCGTGCGCGTGCTCGACGACCTATCGAGCGGCAAGCGGAGCAATCTCGCTTCCGGCGCTTCGCTGATCGAAGGCAGCGTGACCGATCCGGCGCTCGTGCGCCAGGCGCTTTCCGGGGCGGATGGCTGCTTTCATCTCGCCGCGATCGCCTCGGTCGAGCGCGGCATGCGGGAATGGTATGCGACGCATCGGACGAACCTCGGCGGGACGGTGGCCCTCTTTGATGCGGTCGCGGCGACCGGGAAGTCGATCCCGGTGGTGTATGCCTCCTCGGCGGCCGTCTATGGCGAGCCCGCTTCCCTCCCGCTCGCCGAGACCGCGGAGAAACGCCCGCTTTCCGCCTACGGGGCGGACAAATACGGGAGCGAGCTGCACGCCTTCGTGGCCACGAACGCACACCGCATCCCGACCGTGGGCCTGCGCTTCTTCAACGTCTATGGGCCGCGCCAGGATCCGCACTCGGCCTATTCGGGCGTCGTCTCGATCTTTGCCGAGCGGCTGGCCAGGCGCCTCCCGATCACGATCTACGGGGATGGCGGCCAGACGCGGGATTTCGTCTTCGTGGCCGACGTGGTGCGGGCGCTGATGGCGGCGATTGAACGCATGCCCGCCGGCGCGCCAGTGTTCAATGTCTGCACCGGGGTCGGCGTCTCGGTCCTCGAGCTCGCCCGCTCGATCGGCGCCATCTGCGGCGCGGCGCCCGAGATCCGCCATGGCCCGGCCCGCGAGGGCGAGATCCGCCACTCGCTCGGCGCGCCCGGGCGCGGCAGGGACGCGCTCGGCCTCGGGGCACCCGTGCCGATCGGCGAGGGCCTGGCCCGGCTGCTCGCAGTGTCCGGCGCTTAGGACCCGAGGCTCAGCGGAAAACCATCCCGATCACGACGAAGATCAGCGCCCAGAGGGCGAGGGACAGCACGCCGATGATCAGCGCGGCGCGCGGCCAAGGAAGGCGTGTGCGCCGGCGAGCGTGCCCAGGCGGCGGCGCCGGGTCCTCTTCCCACTGCCACTCGCCGACCCCCCGTCCCGTGCCTTCCTGTGGGGGGCCGTGTTCGCTCGAGTGCCGGCCTGTGGCATTGCTCGGCCCTCCCCGGAGAGAGGTCAGCCGATCCATGAGCCCGATCCTCATATCCGTGATCCAAGCGGCTAACGTCCGGCGCGGGTCAAAATCTTTAAACGAAGGGGATTATGAAGCCATCTGGCGGTTTTGGCACGAGGTTTCAACCTCGGCGCGCAACACTCTCTGTACTGTACCTCGTTCCGGATGGCGTCAACGTGAACGGGCTCCTGCGCGCCAAGTGCAGCGAAATCTGTTAAGGGATCGTACAGGTGACGCTCGCGGAGAAGGCAGGGTATGTGCGGTCTGGCCGGGATTTTCCGGAACTCGGAGGGGGAGGGGCGGGCACGGCTTCCGCCGGTTCCGGTAAGCCTGCTCCATCGCATGACCGACGCGATCGCCCATCGCGGCCCGGACGGCGAGGGCTTCCACATCGAACCGGGCCTCGGGCTCGGATTCCGCCGGCTCGCGATCATCGACCTTGCCGGCGGCGACCAGCCGATGTTCGGCGAGGACGGCTCCGTCGCACTCCTCTGCAACGGCGAGATCTATAACTTCCGCGCCTTGCGCGACGAGCTTGCGGCACTCGGGCACGTCTTTGCGACAAGGTGCGACACCGAGACGGTGATCCATGCGTGGGAGAGCTGGGGGGTCGGCTGCCTCGAGCGGCTCACCGGCCAGTTCGCCTTCGCGCTCTGGGATCGAAGGCAGGGAAAGCTTCTGCTGGGGCGCGACCGGCTGGGCGAGAAGCCGCTCTATTACGCGACGGCGCCGGACGGGAGCTTCGTGTTTGGCTCCGAGCTTGCCGCGCTCGCGCCGGTGCCGGGGCTGCTCGAGCAGCTCGATCCCGCCGCCGTCGAGGATTTCTTCGCCTACGGCTACGTGCCGGAGCCGGGGTCGATCTTTGCCGGCGTCCGCAAGCTGCCGGCCGGGCACTATCTGCTGATCGAGGACGGGAAAAACCTGCCCGAGCCGACGCGGTACTGGACACCGTCCCGGGTGAAGGTGCCGGAAGACGCCTCGGATGCCGCCTCTGCGCTCCGTGCCCGGCTCGCCGCCGTGATCGAAAGGCAGCTCGTGGCCGACGTGCCGCTGGGAGCCTTCCTCTCCGGCGGCATCGATTCGAGCGCGGTGGTGGCGCTCGCCGCGAAGGATCGCCCGACGCCGCTCGACACCTTCACGATCGGCTTTCCCGGGCCCGAGGACGAGCGTGAGCCCGCTGCGCTCGTCTCGGCGCGCTATCGAACGGCTCATCACACGGCACTTGCGGAACCGGCCGACATCATCGCTGCCGCGGCGGGCCAGGCGGCGATCTTCGGCGAGCCGTTCGGGGACGTCTCCTCGGTGCCCACCTACGCGGTCTCGGCGCTGGCCCGGCGGCACGTGACGGTCGCGCTCTCCGGCGACGGCGGGGACGAGGTGTTCGGCGGCTACCGGCGCTATGGCTGGCATTGCCTCGGCGACGCGGTGCGGCGTTACGTCCCCGCGCCACTGCGCCGGCGCGTCCTCCAGCCGCTGGCGCGAGCCTATCCCAAGCTCGATTTCGCGCCGCGCTGGCTACGCGCGAAGACCACGCTCACGGAGCTCGGGCTCGACTCCGCGCTCGGCTACTACCGCATGGTGACAAAGGCGCGCGACGAGAGCCGCCGCGCGCTCTTCTCCGCGCCGATGCAGGCGTCTCTCAACGGCCACGATCCCGCGCAGCGCATCGTCGCCCTGATGGACGCGTGCGACGAGGCCGACCCTCTGGCCCAGGCCCAGCGGGTCGATCTCTCCACCTACCTGCCGGGCGATATCCTGGTGAAGGTGGACCGCACCAGCATGGCGAACGGGCTCGAGGTGCGTGCCCCGTTCCTCGACCACGAACTCGTCGCCTGGGGGCTGGCGTTGCCGCCTTCGCTCAAGCGGCGCGGCGGGGAAGGGAAGAGAGTGCTCAAGGAGGCGATGGCACCGTTCCTGCCGCCGGAAATCCTCGGCCGGGGGAAGCAGGGCTTCTCGGTCTCGCTGGCAGGCGGGCTGCGCCGGGAGGAAGGACGGCTCCGGGCGCGGCTCCTCGGCGCCGCCATGACGGAGAGCGGCCTGTTCGAACGCGCGGCGCTGGCGCGCCTGGTCGATGAGCACGCGAGCGGCCGGTTCGACCACAGCCAGAAGCTCTGGCTGCTGCTCGTCTTCGAAGGCTTCCTCGCCGGGCGGCGCGCCGCCGCCCCGGCGGCGCCGCGAGACCTGGAAGCGGCAGTGCCGGCGTGAGCGGCGGCCAGGCGGCGGAGGCGCCTCCGGCCGGCCTCAAGCCCACCGCGCGGCCGGGATCGATCCTCGAGCGGACCGCCCACGGCGCGGCCTGGGTGATCGGCTGGCGCTTGGCGACTCGGCTGATCGGGGTGATCAACACCCTGGTCCTCGTCCGGCTGCTGGTGCCGGCGGATTTCGGGATCGTGGCGCTCGGCTACAGCTTCGTGAGCAGCCTCGACCAGCTCTGCACCGTCGGCATCGAGGACGCGATCGTTCGCGCGGATCGCGCCGACCGCGAGCTTTACGATACCGGCTTCACGCTCAATCTGCTACGCGCGCTCGCCATGGGTGCGGCTCTCGCCGCCGGCGCCGGCGCGATCGCCCGCTTCTTCGGCGATCCGCGCCTCGAGGGAATCGTGCTCGTGTTCGCCGCGATGACCGCGGTCACGGGCCTAACCAATATCGGAACCATCGATTTCCGCCGCTACATCGCCTTCGATAAGGAATTCGTCCTGCAGATCGTACCCCGCATCCTCTCCGTCGGGGTCGCCCTCACGGTCGGGATCGTCTGGCGCAGCTATTGGGCGCTGGTGGCCGGCATTGCTTCCGTCACCGTGCTCGGTGTGGTCTTCAGCTATTGGATGCACCCCTACCGGCCGCGCCTGGCGTTCGGCGCCTGGCGCCGGCTGGCCGGGTTCTCACTCTGGATGTGGGTGCTCGGCCTGATCTCCCTGCTGCGCAGCCAGACCCCGATCCTGATCATCGGGCGACTGATGGGACCGACTTCCGTTGGGATTCTCTCGATCGGGAGTGAGGTGGCGAGCCTGCCGACGACGGAGCTGATCCTGCCGCTCACCCGTGCCTCATTCCCCGGCTTCTCGGAGGTTCGCCGGAGCGGCGACGACGGAGGAGCCACGTTCCTCCGCATGCTGGGCGCAATGGCCTTGATCACCCTGCCGGCCGGGATCGGGATCTCCGCGGTCGCCTTCCCGGTGATCAAGCTCGCGTTCGGGGCGGCCTGGATGAAGGCGGTGCCGCTGGTTCAGATACTCGGCGTCTCCGGGATGCTCGGGCTGTTCGGCTGGATCAGCTACACGCTGTTCGCCGCGCACGCATGGATGCGGCCGATGGCGAAGATGAGCGGCGCCGCGACGATCGTCTGCGCGCTGCTGGTGGCGCTGTTGGGGGCCCGCTTCGGCCTCCTTGGTGCTGCGATCGGGATGGCGATCGCGGACGCATTCGGCCAGGTGGTCTACCTCGTGGCGACGCTCCGCCGCCTGGAGCTTCGCCTCATGGCCGTTTTCGCCTGCGTGTGGCGGAGCCTGCTCGCGACCGCGATCATGGCGCTCGTGCTCGCCTGCCTCCGGCTTGGATGGACGAACGTCGTGGGAGGCGGGTGGGTCCTGGGTGGCCGGTTGCTGGGCGCCGCCGCCATTGGCGCCGCGGTCTACGGCGTCGCTGTGCTCGGGCTCTGGGTCGTAGCGGGGCGACCGCCGGGAGCGGAGACGGACCTGCTCGCTGTTGCGGCAAGGATGGCGCGGCGGGCCGGGACACTGTCCGGCGCGGTCCGGGGCGCTCTTTTGGGAGCGCGCCGAAGCGCCTAGAGCGGGATGCGTTCGCTTCGGCTCACGCATCCCGCTCTAGGTCTTTGTCTTCCCGCGTGATTCACGCCTTCGGTGATTCAACCTTCGGCGATCACGCTCTAGCAGGCTGCTGAAAATCCCCCTGATCTTTCTGACTTTTGCTCCTGGTTTCTGGGGTTCTTGACGTTCCCGGAGCTTTCCCTCGGTTTTGTTGGCTCAAGACCCCCGCCCGGGGCATGTCGGGCGATCTTTGGACG
>DATJTV010000187.1:0-10536 GCA_035503055.1 Acetobacteraceae bacterium | reverse complement strand
GCCGCCCCTCCGGCGGTGCCGGGTCCCAAGGTGGTGGGGGGCAGGCCTGTTCGGCGCCGCATCCGCTCTGCCCTCGGCGCGTACGCGCCGAGGGCAGAGCGGATGCAGCGCCGATAAGCCAGGCATAGCGCTGGGACGCCGGGCGTCAGCCTCGCTGCGGGGTCGGGCAAAACATCGGCGGGTCTGGGGCCTCTAGGCCCCAGCGGTCGGGTTCCCATCGCGCGAGCGCGATGGGGCCCGGTCCAGGGGCGGAGCCCCTGGCCTGGCCTGGGGGGCTATGGGCCCCTCGGCGTTCAGCCTATAGTCCCCGAGTCCCGAGCGACCGTGCAATGCGGCGCTTCCTCCCGGAACGGAGGCGGGGCGGGGGAAGAAAGGCGGCTTGATTGCTTCCGACCGACGTTCGCAATCCCGACTATTTCCATAAGGTCGTCGATTGTCAGTGGGCCTGTCCGGCGCATACGCCGGTGCCCGAATATATCCGTCTCATCGCGGCACGGCGGTATGCCGATGCCTACATGCTCAACTGGGAGTCGAACGTGTTCCCCGGCATCCTCGGGCGCACCTGCGATCGCCCGTGCGAGCCTGCCTGCCGCCGCGGGCGGGTGGAGAAGGAGCCGGTCGCGATTTGCCGGCTCAAGCGTGTTGCCGCCGACTACAAGGGCGACATCAGTGCCCGGCTTCCGCGCCCGGCCGCGCGGGGCAACGGCAAGCGCATTGCCCTGGTCGGCGCCGGGCCGGCCTCGCTCACGGTCGCCCGCGACCTTGCCCCTGAGGGCTACGAGATCGTGATGTTCGATTCCGCCGGTGC
Organism: Acetobacteraceae bacterium; assembly: GCA_035503055.1. GTDB lineage: Bacteria > Pseudomonadota > Alphaproteobacteria > Acetobacterales > Acetobacteraceae > JAKAWQ01. The sequence goes on along the minus strand of DATJTV010000187.1, from coordinate 9,728 downwards.
GGCAGGCGGCATGATCCGCAGCCAAATCCCCAAATTCCGCCTCCCCGAGACGGTGATCGACGAGGAGGTGGGCTATATCCTCGATCTCGGCGTCGAGACGCGGCTCGGCACCGCGATTGGCAGCATGAAGGCGCTGCTCGCGGAAGAATTCGACGCGGTCTTCGTCGGCTGTGGCGCGCCGCGCGGGCGCGATCTCGATCTGCCGGGCCGCCATGCCGCGCCCGGCCACGTCCATATCGGCATCGATTGGCTCGCGAACGTGGCGTTCGGCCATGTGAGCAGCATCGGCAAGCGCGTCGTCGTGCTCGGCGGCGGCAACACGGCGATGGATTGCTGCCGCTCCGCCCGCCGGCTCGGCGGCGAAGAGGTCACCGTGGTCGTGCGCAGCGGGTTTGCGGAGATGAAAGCCTCGCCTTGGGAAAAGGAGGAGGCGATGGAGGAGGGCATCCCGATCCTCAACTTCCTCGTGCCCAAGGAATTCCTCCATGAGGCCGGGGAAATGCGTGGCGTCGTGTTCGAGAAGGTCGCGGCGCAGAAGGACGAGCGCGGCAGGCGCCGCCTGGTGTCGACCGGCGAGCCGGACGTCACGATCCCTTGCGAGGACGTGCTGATCGCGGTCGGCCAGGAGAACGCGTTCCCCTGGATCGAGCGCGATTGCGGGATCGAATTCGACCGCTGGGACATGCCGGTGATCGACGAAGCGACCATGCGCTCGACGCACGAGCGCGTGTTCTTCGGCGGCGACGCCGCGTTCGGGGCGAAGAACATCATCTGGGCGGTTGCCCACGGCCACGAGGCGGCGATCTCGATCGACCGTCTCTGTCGCGGCGCCGACCTCGCGGCGCGCCCGCCGCCCATGGTCAATCTCGTCAGCCAGAAGATGGGCATCCACGAATGGAGCTATGACAGCGAGATTTCCAACGATCTCCGGCTCCGTGTGCCGCACCGCGCCCATGAGGTCGCGCTCAAGGACATCGCCGCCGAGGTCGAGCTCGGCTTCGACGAGGCGCTCGCCTTCGCCGAGGCCGAGCGCTGCTTCAACTGCGACGTCGAGACCGTCTTCACCGACCGTCTCTGCATCGAGTGCGATGCCTGCACCGATATCTGTCCCACCGACTGCATCACCTTCACCGCGAACGGCGAAGAGGCCGAGCTGCGCGGGCGGCTCGCGGCGCCGGCGGCCGATCTGGAGCAGGCACTCTATGTCTCGGGCGCGCTCGCCACGGGGCGCGTGATGGTGAAGGACGAGAATGTCTGCCTGCATTGCGGCCTCTGCGCCGAGCGCTGCCCGACGGGTGCCTGGGACATGCAGCTATTCCTCCTGAAAATGCCGCTGGCAGGCCACGCATGCGCCAATCGCTAGAAGCCATCAACGATTTTGTCGTCAAGTTCGCCAACGTCAACGGCTCGGGCTCGGCGAGCGCCAACCGTCTCTTCGCCAAGGCGGTGCTGCGCATGGGCGTGCCGGCGACGCCGCGCAACGTCTTCCCCTCGAACATCGAGGGGCTGCCGACCTGGTACGAGGTCCGGATCTCCGAGGCCAACTGCCTCGCCCGCCATGGCGAGGTGCATCTCCTCGTCGCGATGAACCCGCAGACCTGGGACAAGGACATCGCCGAGATCGCGCCCGGCGGCTATCTTCTCTACGATTCGACGAAGCCGATGCGGGCGGAGAAATTCCGCCCCGACATCACCGTCCTCGGCGTGCCCTTCACCGCCCTCTGCAACCGCGAATACGGCGAGCCCCGCCAGCGCCAGCTCTTCAAGAACATCATGTATATCGGCGCGCTCGCCGCCCTCATCGACCTCGATCTCGCGGCGCTCGAGCTACTGATCGGCGAGCAGTTCAAGGGCAAGGAAAAGCTGATCGCGGGCAATCTGCGCGCGCTCCGCCTCGGCCACGATCACGCGCGCGAGACCCTTGCCTGCCCGATCGGGCTTCGCCTTCGTCGTGCCGATGCGGTCGGCGATCGCGTCTTCATCGACGGCAACAGCGCCGCCGCGCTCGGCGCCGTCTATGGCGGCGCCACCGTCGCGGCCTGGTACCCGATCACGCCCTCGACCTCGCTTGCCGAGGCCTTCCAGCGCTATTGCCGGCGTTACCGGACGGAGCCGGAAACCGGCCGCAACCGCCACGCGATCGTGCAGGCGGAGGACGAGCTCGCCTCCATCGGCATGGTGGTGGGCGCGGCCTGGAACGGCGCGCGCGCCTTCACCGCGACCTCCGGTCCCGGCATCTCGCTGATGCAGGAGACGATCGGCCTCGCCTATTTCGCCGAGATCCCGGCGGTGATCTTCGACGTGCAGCGCGCCGGTCCCTCGACCGGCATGCCGACGCGCACGCAGCAGGCCGACATCCTTTCCGCCGCCTACGCCTCGCACGGCGATACGCGCCACGTGTTGCTCCTCCCCGAAGACCCGCACGAATGCTTCACCTTTGGGGCCCTTGCCTTCGATCTCGCCGATCGGCTCCAGACGCCGGTCTTCGTGATGCTCGATCTCGAGATCGGGATGAACGAGCGGCTCGCCGCGCCCTTCGCCTGGGACGATGCGCGGCGGATGGACCGCGGCAAGGTGATGACCGCGGAGGCCCTGGAACAGGCGGCGAATTTCGGCCGCTATCTCGACGTCGACGGCGACGGCATCCCCTGGCGCACGTATCCCGGAACGCATGAGAGCCGCGGCGCCTTCTTCACCCGCGGCACCACCAAGGACGGCCATGCGCGCTACACCGAGGAGGGTGCGGCCTATGTCGAGAACATGGAGCGCCTCACACGCAAGTTCGCGACCGCGAAGCGCCTGGTTCCGCCACCCGTCGTGATTCCCGCTTCCGCGCCAAGCAGGCTGGGCGCCATCTATTACGGCTCGACCAGCCCCGCGATGGACGAAGCCTGCGAGATCCTCGCCGCACGCGGCATCGCGCTCGACCGCATGCGCATCCGTGCCTTTCCCTTCGCCCATGAAGTGTTCGACTTCATCGCCGCGCACGACGAGGTGTTCGTCGTCGAGCAGAACCGGGATGCGCAAATGCGGAGCCTTTTGATCGACGAAGGCGGGGTCAATCCCCAACGCCTCCGCCGCGTGCTCAGCTATGACGGAACGCCGATCACCAGCCGCTTCATCGCCGACGCGATCGCCGATCAGGTCGCTGCCCGCACAATGGAAGAAGTCGCATGACCTTCGTCACCAAGCCGCTGCTTCGCCATCCGGACCTGCCCAAGAACGAGCTCGGCCTCACACGGCGTGACTATGAGGGCGCGGTCTCGACGCTCTGCGCGGGCTGCGGGCATGATTCGATCAGCGCTGCGATCATCATGGCCTGCTTCGAGCTCGATCTGCCGCCGCACCGGATTGCCAAGCTCTCGGGGATCGGTTGCTCGTCGAAGACGCCGACATATTTCCTCGGCCGCGCGCACGGCTTCAACAGCGTGCACGGGCGCATGCCGGCGGTGGCCACGGGCGCTAATCTCGCCAACCGCGAGCTCGTCTATCTTGGCGTCTCGGGGGACGGCGATTCGGCCTCGATCGGGCTCGGCCAGTTCGCGCACGCCATGCGCCGGGACGTGAACATGGTTTATATCGTCGAGAACAATGGCGTCTACGGCCTGACCAAGGGGCAGTTCTCGGCCACCGCCGACCGTGGGGCGAAGAGCAAGCGCGGCGTCGCCAACGCCGAATCCTCGATCGACCTCGCAGCACTCGCGCTGGTGCTCGGAGCCTCGTTCGTCGCCCGTAGCTTCTCGGGGGACAAGGGCCAGCTCGTGCCGCTGATCAAGGCCGCCATCCACCATCGTGGCGCGGCCTTCATCGATTGCATTTCTCCGTGTGTCGCCTTCAACAATCACACGGGATCGACCAAGAGCTACGATTACGTCCGCGAGCACAACGAGGCGGTGGACGCGCTCGACGTGATCGTCGGCCGGCCCGAGATCCTCGCCGAGTACGCGCCCGGTGAGGTCGAGGTGGTCGTCCAGCATGACGGCTCGATCCTCCGCCTTCGCAAGCTCGCACCCGAGTACGACGTGCATGATCGCGTCGCCGCCTTGGCCCACATCCAGGAGCGCGAGCGCGAGGGCGAGATCGTGACCGGCCTGCTCTACGTCCGTCCGGACGCTGCCGACCTCCACGATACCCTCAACACCGTCGCCGCACCGCTCGCCTCGCTCGGCGACGCCGAGCTCAACCCCGGCTCCGCCGCGCTCATGGCGCTCAACGCCAGCCTGAGGTAGGAGATAAGGCCGGCGGTCTCGCCGTCCGCTTCACGGCCGAAAGCTCTGGACGGCCCTCGACCCCTCCCTGGCGGATCGCCTTATGACCGGAGTTGGCCGGAACCGGACATCCAAGACCGCAAAGCCTCGTAGGGCGGGTGCAACCCGCCGACGCAACCCGCCAACGCAATACGCCGACCCGACGCTCCGCCGCAGCCGGTGCCGAACCCGCGACGACTCCCCAAGCGCGGCCAAACGCGCCAGCATGACGCCATGCCAAGCTACCGCCGTCACCGCGTGCCGGGAGGGACGTATTGCTTCACGGTCAACCTGCTTGACCGGAACAGCAGCCTGCTCGTCGACCAAATCGACATCCTGCGTGACGCGGTGCGGACCGTGCGCGCTCGCGCTCCCTTCCACATCGACGCCTGGGTGGTGTTGCCGGAGCATCTTCACTGCATCTGGACGCTGCCGCCGGACGACGACAATTATTCCGGCCGCTGGCGCGCGTTGAAGTCGTTGTTTGCCGCCGCCATGCCGCATTCTGAACGGCGCTCGGCCGCGCGGGTGCGCAAAGGCGAGCGCGCTATCTGGCAACGCCGCTTCTGGGAGCACACCATCCGCGACGATCGGGACTATGCCGCGCACATGGACTACGTCCATTTCAATCCGGTGGAGCACGGGTTGGCGGCGTGCGCGGCCGACTGGCCCTATTCCTCGTTCCGCCTCTGTGTGACGCGCGGTCTTTATCCCGCCGACTGGAGCATGAGCGGCCCCGATCCGGCCGAGTTGGGGGAGCGCCGGTGATCGTGCCGCGTGCGGCTTGCGTCGGCGGGTTTCACCTGCCCTACGAGACTTCGGTTTCCGGGCTACGCTTGATGGAAGTTAACGCCCCGTCCAAAGGGCGTTTCCATCGGCCCGACGATCCAGTTCCGGTTACGGCCGCGCTCCTCCAACATGACTTGTGCGCCGGCCAAATCAAGCTACGCGAAACCCTCATAGAGCCGGTCGAAGCCGACCCTGAAACCACATAGATCACGCCAGAAACGCAGGCTCGCATTGACGTCGTTTACGAGTAGTTCGGGCACCAGGCGAGCGAAGGCGAATTCGGTTACGGCTGTAGAAAGCGATGGCATCGTCCTCGCTCCAGAAGGCGCGTATCACTGTAACGCTCCGATGTCCGGTTACCACCCATCTCGGCCGACCAAGCGATTGGCGGGGATGTCCGTTTCCTGGGCACTTTCCTGGGCACTGCAAAATGCCGCGGGGTGGCCGGGATCGGCGCAGAGCCGCCACCAAACCGAGGGCGGACAAGCCCGCCTGCGGGCCAGGGGCAACCGCTCGGCGGGGGCCGCCGAAGCAACCGGTCAGGGTCGCGCGGCCGTTGCGATCGCGGCTTGCGAGGCCGTGATCGGCAAAACTCGAACCGACCGCTCCGGGTGGGCGCACGCGAACCGCAACCGCTCGTTCAGCTCTCGACGTGCCGAAATCGTCAAACGGGCCCGGTGAGCCGCGGATCGTAAAGCCATCTGCGTCGTTTGACGGCGGTTATCCGCGCGCTGTCGGCATGGGCCGGGTTGATGAGAACGTTGAACTCTTCCTCCACGATCACCGAGGGAACCACGAGGAGCGCGGAGCTTCCCGAGCGCACCCAAGCGGTACCGAGCTGAATGCTTGCCCGGCCCGGGGGTTCGGCCTCCCATCCGACCGGCAGGCGGCCGGGAGTCTCCTCCGGCGCCTTGGCCCAAACATCGTCCGGGATCGTCACCTCAACCAAATAGCGATTGAGCGGCAGGCCGCCGCCGTTCAAATGGACAATCGTCTCCAGGCACGCAAGCGCACGCGTCTCCGAGGCGTAGACGATCGAAATGCCCGCTTCGTTCCAACGCCCGCCACTTACCTTCGCGCCGGCCCCTGAAAGATCATCCGCTTGGTAGGTTGGCGTATCGGTCGCGATCCGCCAAACCGTCTTGCTCAAAAGTAAGCGCCGCTTTGCAGCATCGCGAGCGCGGATGACACCAGGCTCTGACCCTCCATGGTGTCGATCAGATCCGCCGGGCGTGCGCCACCGAAAGCGGGCAAGGGCTCCGCAAGCCATCGTGCCATCCACGCGCGGGCGTCGAAATCAATGGGATTGCCGGATTCCTGGATCATGGCCTCCACTTGGCCCACCAACCTTGCGAAGCCGACCACCCGCTCGCTTTCCTCGCGCGAGAGAAGATCGCCCCGCTTCGCCTTCTTGTTCACTGTGGCTACGGGCAAATTCAGCGCTTTGAAACCGACGCCCTGCCCAATAGGCAAGTCAACGAAAAGGCGCTTCGCTTCAGCGGCCGGAATGCCTTCTTTAATCCATGAGATACGCTCCAGCGGCGACGCCCGGTACACTTTCAAGTACGAAAGCTCCGGCGCCTCGTATTTTGTTTTTGCCGCCGCTGACAGCGGCGTCTTGCGCTTGCCGGCCGCCGCAGCCCTGCGGTTAGCCGCCCCTGCGGGCGCAACTCGAGGAGAAGATCTCGGATGAGGCATCAACATCGCTCCTTTGAGCAAAAAATATGCTCATTCGAGCAACACCCGCAAGGCCAGGATCCCCCCGCGGACACTGGCGCCCTCACGGCCACGTGAGTAGGGGATCATTCCCGCGCGTTGACCGGCCGCGATCCGATCGGCCCTGGAGCGGGATGAGGTCGCTCACGCTCACCCATCCGGCTCTAGCCATTTGTTTTCTCGCGTGATTCACGCCTTCGGTTCATCCACCTTCGGCGATCACGCTCTAGGCGGGGGCGGCAGAGGCTCCTCGGCCTTTCTTGAAGGCCACGCCTACCGGTGGTTGCCGGCGCTCAACCCTTGATTGTCATTGCGATTTGCGGGCTTCGCCGCCCAAATTCAGGCTCAAATTCGGGCCCAAATTCGGGGATGCGCCGAATGGCGGCGCGTCCTGAGGCTTTTGCCGCCTTTATGTGCAGATTTGCCCTTGAGGCGCTCAGAAAGCCGCCAACGGCCTCTGGCACCCTTCTTGCTTCCCTACTTCCCGTTCCCCTCGCTGCCCCATCAGCGGCGGGCGCATTTGCTCCAAGAAAACGGGAAGGAGGCTTCTGATGGCATCTGATGGTCCGAGCCTGAGCCGCCGCGAATTTGGCGGTCTCGGAGTGGCGGCCGCCGCCGCCGCGGCGACCCTCGGCACGGCAACGCTCGTCAGCCGCGCCGCGCGCGCCGCGGATGACAACACGGTCAAGGTCGGCATCCTGCACTCGCTCTCGGGCACCATGGCCATCAGCGAGGTCCCGCTCAAGGAAGTCATGCTGATGCTGATCGATCAGCAGAACAAGACGATGGGCGGCGTGATGGGCAAGCAGATCGTCCCCGTGGTCGTCGATCCCGCGTCCAACTGGCCGCTCTTCGCCGAAAAGGCGCGCGAGCTTCTCGCGGTGGACAAGGTGGCCGCGATCTTCGGCTGCTGGACCAGCGTCTCGCGCAAGTCGGTGCTGCCGGTGGTCGAGCAGCTCGACGGCATCCTCTACTACCCCGTCCAGTACGAGGGGCAGGAGTGCAGCCGCAACGTCTTCTACACCGGTGCGGCGCCCAACCAGCAGGCGATCCCGGCCGTCGACTACCTGATGAACACCGTCGGCGTGAAGCGCTGGGTGCTCGCCGGAACGGACTACGTCTATCCCCGCACCACCAACAAGATCCTCGAGGCCTATCTCAAGCAGAAGGGGGTCGCCTCGTCCGACATCATGATCAACTACACGCCGTTCGGCTATTCGAACTGGCAGAGCATCATCGCCCAGATCAAGAGCTTCGGCTCCGCGGGCAAGAAGACCGCGGTGGTCTCGACCATCAACGGCGATGCCAACGTCCCCTTCTACAAGGAGCTCGGCAACCAGGGCATCAAGGCGACCGAGATTCCCGTGGTCGCCTTCAGCGTCGGCGAGCAGGAGCTGGCCGGCATCGACACCGCGCCGCTCGTCGGGCAGCTCGCCGCCTGGAACTATTTCGAGAGCGTCGACACCCCGCTCAACGAGAAATTCATCGCCGACTTCAAGGCTTTCGTGAAGAACGACAAGCGCGTCACCAATGACCCGATGGAAGCCCACTATATCGGCTTCAACATGTGGGTGAAGGCGGTGGAGAAGGCCGGCACCACCGACTCCAACGCGGTGATCGACGCCATGATCGGCGTCGCCCATCCCAACCTGACCGGCGACTATGCGACGATGATGCCCAACCACCACCTCACCAAGCCGGTCCTGATCGGCGAGGTGCAGGCAAACGGCCAGTTCAACGTCGTCTATCAAACGCCGGGCCTGGTCGTCGCCCAGCCCTGGTCGCCCTATCTGCCGGAATCGAAGAACCTGATCGGCGACTGGCTGCCGCCGATGTCCTGCGGCAACTATGACGTCGTCGCCGGGAAGTGCCTCGGCAAGTCCCAGAAGAGCTGATCAGAAGAGCCGATCGGCACCGCGATGTGGCGGACCCGGGGAAAGCGGAGCCTGCACTGGCTTGCAGCGCTCCTGGTCGTCCCCGGGTTCGTCCTCCTCTTCGCCTTCGCGCAGCCGGCGCGGGCGGCCGGCCCGCCCGACCCCTTCGCCGGCCTCGCCTCGCCCAATTTCGACACCATCCAGAACGCGGTCACCGCGCTCGCCGCCTCCGGCAATCCGCGCGCCCGCACCGTCATCGCCGCACTCGCCGACAACCGCCTCTTCACCTGGCGCTGGCCGCGCCCCGACAACGGCCTCTTCATCAAGGAGCCGAACGGCAATTTCGTCGACGCACGCACGGGAAAGCCGATCGCAACGCCGCCCTTCCCCGTCATCCGCGCGGTCATCGTCAACGACATGGTGCGCAGCGCCATCTCCGCGGCACAGGGCATGCTCGATCTCTTCTCGCACTCGGTCGCGGTGCGCCGGCAGGCGGCCGAGGCGCTCTTCGAGGCCGCCGATCCGGATTCCCTCCCGCTCATCACCCAGGCCCTCGCCCATGAGACGAATCCCGGAGTGCGCACCGTCCTTGGCGAGGCCGAAGCCGCCGCTCGCCTGAAATCCTCGGCCACGCCCCTTCCCGAGCAGCTCGCCGCCATCCGCCTCATCGCCGCGCGCGACGACCTCGCCTCCCGCAGCATCCTCGCCTCGCTCTCCGGCGCCTCGCCTCCCGTCGCCGCGGCCGCGGCCGCCGCGGTCAAGCATATCGACCGCGTGCTGGCACTCTGGAACATCCTCGAGACGGTCTATTACGGCTTGAGCCTCGGCTCGGTCCTCCTCCTCGCCGCTGCCGGGCTGGCCATCACCTTCGGCGTGATGGGCGTGATCAACATGGCGCACGGCGAGATCGTGATGGTCGGCGCCTACACCACCCTCGTCGTTCAGCAGCTCGTCGCCGCCCTCTTTCCCGCCTTCTCCGACTGGAGCCTGCTGCTCGCGATTCCGGCGGCCTTCGTCGTCGCCGGCATCCTCGGCATCGTCATCGAGCAGACTCTGATCCGCTTCCTCTATGGCCGCCCGCTCGAGACGCTGCTCGCCACCT
>DATJTV010000186.1:0-16391 GCA_035503055.1 Acetobacteraceae bacterium | reverse complement strand
GTCCTCGGCGGCGAGCACGATATCGCCGCCCTTGCCGCCGTTGCCGCCGTCCGGGCCGCCGAAGGGAAGGAACTTCTCCCGCCGGAAGGCGACGACGCCGTCGCCGCCGTCTCCGGAGCGGAGGTAGATCTTCACCTGGTCAAGGAACTTCATGGGTCAAAGGCTTGAAAACAAAAAGGGACCGGCCGGCGCCGATCCCTTCTCGCGGGCCGCGCGCCGGTCGGCCTCAACTTGCCGGCGGAAGGTCCGCCTGCGGCACGGGCGCCACCGAGACGAAGACCCGGTCCTCGCGCTTGCGGGTGAACAGCACCTTGCCGTCCGTGAGCGCGAAGATCGTGTGGTCGCGCCCGAGCCCGACATTCTCGCCCGGGTGCCATTTGGTGCCTCGCTGGCGGACGATGATGCACCCGGCCGTCACCGCCTCGCCGCCGAACTTCTTGATCCCGAGCCGCCGCCCCCGCGAATCGCGCCCGTTGCGCGAGGAGCCGCCCGCCTTCTTATGCGCCATCGCCCTGCTCCGTCCGGATCTCGCCCACGCGGAGCACGGTCACGTGCTGGCGATGGCCCTGCCGGCGGCGCGAGTTCTTCCGCCGCCTTTTCTTGAAAATCAGGATCTTGTCGTCGCGTTCCTGGGAGATCACCGTGGCCGTCACCCAGGCGCCCGCGACCGTCGGCGTGCCCAGCTTGAGGGCCTCGCCCTCGCCCACCGCGAGCACGTCGGACAGCGTGACGAGCGCGCCCGCCTCGCCCGCGATCCGCTCCACCCGGAGGACGGAATTCGGGGCCACGCGGTACTGCTTGCCGCCGGTCCGGACGATTGCAAACGTCATGACGAGAGCCCCGTGGTGTCCAAGCGCCCGGAACGAAGGGCGGCAACGAAGAGCGGCGGATATAGCCGCTCGCCGCGCAAAGTCAACGTTCGGCGAGCCCCGAGGGCCACTTCCAGCCCGATATGTCCTCCGGGTCGACGCCGAATTCATGAGCGTGGTTGGTGCAGGCGATCTGCCGGTCGAGCAGCGTCTCGCGCGCGGCCGAGCCGGTCTCGCGGAACCGCGGCATGCGGTCGATCGCGTCGATTGCCAGGCTGAACCGGTCGGTCTGGTTGCGGATGGCAAGCTCGAGCGGCGTATTGATGTTTCCCTTCTCCTTGTAGCCCCGCACGTGGATGTTGTGCTGGGCGGGCCGGCGGTAGGTCAGCCGGTGGATGAGCCAGGGATAGGAATGGAAGTTGAAGATGACCGGCTTCGAGGCGGTGAAGAGCGCCTCGAACTCGCGATCGGTCATCCCGTGCGCGTGCTCGGTGTTGGGCACCAGCTTGAAGAGATCGACGACGTTCACGAAGCGCACCCGGATATCGGGCAGGAGATCGCGCAGCAGCGCCGTCGCGGCGAGGGACTCCATCGTCGGCACGTCCCCGCAGCTCGCCATCACCACGTCGGGCTCCAGGCCCTGATCGTTGCTGGCCCAGCGCCAGATGCCGGCGCCCTTCGTGCAGTGCGCGATGGCGGCCTCCATGTCGAGGTACTGAAGATGCACCTGCTTGTCGGCGACGATGACGTTGACGTAGTTCGTGCTCCGCAGGCAATGGTCCGCCACGGAAAGCAGGCAGTTGGCGTCGGGCGGAAGATAGATGCGCACGACCTCCGGGCTCTTGTTGGCGACGACGTCGAGAAAGCCGGGGTCCTGGTGCGTGAAGCCGTTGTGGTCCTGCCGCCAGACGAGCGCGGTGATCAGCAGGTTGAGCGAGGAGATCCGCGCCCGCCAGGGCAGCATGTTGCACTTCTCGAGCCATTTCGCGTGCTGATTGAACATCGAGTCGACGACGTGGATGAAAGGCTCGTAGCTGTTGATGAGCCCGTGCCGGCCGCTCAGCAGATAGCCCTCCAGCCACCCCTCGACGGTGTGCTCGCTCAGCATCTCCATCACCCGCCCTGCGGCCGCCAGTTCTCCGCCGTCCGCGTCCTCGGGGAAGGATTCTCCCAGCCACGCCTTCTTCGCGACCTCGTAGATCGCATCGAGCTTGTTGGACTGCGTCTCGTCCGGCCCGAAGACGCGGAAGCTCGTCATGTTGAGCCGCATCACCTCCCTGAGGAAGTTCCCCAAGGTGGGCACGTTCCCGGCAAGGACCGCGCCGGGATGCTCGACCGGCACGGCGAATTCGCGAAAATCGGGCATGTTGAGAGGCCGGCGCAGCAGCCCACCATTGGCGATCGGGTTGGCGCTCATCCGGCGCTCGCCGCGCGGAGCGAGCGCCTTCAGCGCGGGCACGAGCCGTCCCCGTTCGTCGAAGCGCTCCTCGGGCCTGTATCCGCGCATCCAGGATTCGAGGATCGCGAGATGGGCCGGGTTGGTCGCCACATCGGTGATGGGAATCTGATGCGCCCGCCAGAAACCCTCCAGATAGTGCCCGTCCAGCTGCCGCGGCGCGGTCCATCCCTTCGGGCTGCGAAGGACGATCATCGGCCAGCGCGGGCGGAAGGCTCGTCCGCTCGCGCGAGCCTCGCTCTGGAACCGGCGGATCTCCGTGACGCAATGCTCCATCGTCGCGGCCATGGCCTGGTGCATGCTCTCCCGGTCGCTGCCCTCCACGAAATAGGGCGTGTAGCCGTAGCCCACGAACAGGGCCTCCAGCTCCTCGCGGCTGATGCGCGCAAGAATGGTGGGATTGTTGATCTTGTAGCCGTTGAGATGCAGCACCGGCAGCACCGCGCCGTCGGTGACCGGGTTGAGGAACTTGTTGCTGTGCCAGCTCGTCGCGAGCGGGCCGGTCTCGGACTCGCCGTCGCCCACGACCACGAGCGTCACGAGGTCGGGGCGGTCGAACACCGTTCCGAAACCGTGCGAAAGACTGTAGCCGAGCTCGCCGCCCTCGTGGATGCTGCCGGGCGTCTCCGGCGTGGCGTGGCTGCCGATGCCCCCGGGAAAGGAGAACTGCTTGAAGAAGCGCCGCATCCCGGCCAAGTCTTCGCTCTTGTCGGGGTAGATCTCGGAATAGGTCCCTTCGAGGTACGCCTGCGAGAGGACGGCCGGCGCCCCGTGGCCCGGCCCGGAAATATAGATGGCGTTGAGGTCGTATTTCCGGATCAGCCGGTTGAAGTGAATGTAGGTGAAGCACTGGCCGGCATCCGAGCCCCAGTGCCCGAGCAGCCTCGCCTTCACGTGCTCGGGCTTGAGCTTCTCGCCGAGCAGCGGGTTGTCCTTGAGGTAGAGCATGCCGAGGCAGAGATAGAGGCTCGCGTCCCAATAGGCGTCGATCGCGCGGAGCTCCTCGGCGCCGAGGGGCGCGCCTTCGATCGTCGCGCGGGCCGGCCCGTAGGCGCCGATGCTCTCGTTTCCATGATCGTTCGTCGCGGGCTGAGCGGAGCGCGTCATGGCTCTCTTCCCTCCTACCGATGCCGCTGGGTCGCTGCCCGGAGCGGGATGCGCTCGCTGAGGACGCGCTTGTCCCGCCCTGGCTCCTTGCCTCTATGCGGCGCCCGTTATGCGGCACCGCGGGGCGCCGGACAACCGCGGGCGGGCGCCGGCGGGTTGCAAATCAGCAGCGGATGCCCTATTTACTGCAAAAGATGAGGCGGACGATGCTCGCACCGCGGAGAGAGGAACGCCCCGCCCAAGCCCGGATCGACGCCGTCGCGGCACTCCGCGGCTTCTTCTCCATCATGAGCGCCTGGGCCGTCGGGGCGGAGGATGCCCGCATCCTCCTCGGCTCGCCCGCCGAGCGCACCTACTATGCTTGGCGCGCCGGCCATGCCGTGCGCGTGCCGGCCGACACGCTCCGCCGCATCGGCTATATCGCCGGCATCTACAGGGCGCTCCAGATCGTCTACTCGGACCCCGCCCTGGCGGACGGCTGGGTCAAGCGCCCGAACCTCGCCTTCGGCGGCCAGACGCCGCTCGAGCGCATGCGCGCCGGCGACGTGACCGACCTCGCCGCGGTCCGGACCTATCTCGACGCCGCCCGCGCCCCCTGGAGCTGAGCGCGGAGCCGCCGCTTGACCACGCGCCGCCTCGCCTGGCCGCGCGCCTGGCGCATCATCGCCTCCCGCTATCCCCCGGTCCCGCTCTTCGAGCGGCTGACGCGCGACCCGGCCGTCTGGGACGCGCTCGTGGCCCTCGAGCAGCTCGCCAATCCGCGCCTGCGCGACGAGGCGGGCGAGATCTCGCTCGTCCCGCCCGAGGACCGCGTGACGGGGCCCGGTGCGAGCTACGTCATGGCGGCGTTCACCCATCCGAACCCGAAGGGCTCGCGCTTCAGCGACGGCTCCTTCGGCGTCTATTACGCCGCCGCTTCGCTCGAGACCGCGATCGCCGAGACGGTCTTCCACTTCGAGGCTTTCGCGCGCGACAGCGCCGATCCGCCGCGCATGGAGGACATGCGCGTGCTGGTGGGCAGCGTCTCCGAAGACTTCGAGGACGTGGCCGCGCTGGCCGGGCCGCAACGGGCGAAAATCCTCGACCCGGCCTCGTACGAAGCGAGCCGGGCCTATGGCAGCCGGGTGCGCGCGGCGGGCGCGATGGGTGTGGCCTATCCGAGCGTGCGGCGCCCGGGGGGCGAATGCCTGGGCGCGTTCAAGCCGCGCGCCGTTGGCCTTCCGCGCCAGGAGCGCCACCTCAAATACCGCTGGAACGGCGAGCGGGTCAGCTTCTACTTCGATTACCGGCGCGACGCCTGGACCGACGTCCCATGATCTTCGACTACGTCATCGTCGGCGCCGGCTCCGCCGGTTGCGTCCTCGCCCACCGGCTCACCGAAGATCCGCGCACGACCGTCCTCCTCCTCGAATACGGCGGCAGCGATGACTCCCCGCTCATCCGCATGCCCGCCGCGCTCTCCATCCCGATGAACATGGAGCGCTACGATTGGGGCTACGAGACCGAGCCCGAGCCGAACCTCGACAACCGCCGGCTCAGCACGCCGCGCGGCAAGGTCCTGGGCGGCTCCGCCTCGATCAACGGCATGGTCTATGTGCGCGGCAACCCGCTCGACTTCGAAAATTGGGAGGCGCTGGGCGCGCGCGGCTGGGGATGGCAGGACGTCCTCCCCTACTTCAGGCGCGCCGAGACGCGCGAGGCCGGCGGCGACGCCTACCGCGGCGATCGCGGTCCGTTGCATACACGAAACGGAAGGCTCGACAACCCGCTCTATCGCGCCTGGATCGCGGCGGGCAGGGAAGCGGGCTACGCGGAAACCCCGGACTGCAACGGCTTCCGCCAGGAAGGCTTCGGCCGGCTCGACATGACCGTCCATCGCGGCGCCCGGTGCAGCGCCGCCACCGCCTATCTCGCGCCGGCCATGCGGCGGAAGAACCTCCATGTCCAAACCCGCGCGCTCGCGACCCGCATCCTCTTCGAGGGCCGCCGCGCCGTCGGCGTGCGCGTCCGCCGCGGCGGGGCCGAGCACGACATGCGCGCCCGCCGCGAGGTGATCCTGGCCGCCGGCCCGATCAACGCGCCGCAGCTTTTGATGCTCTCGGGCATAGGCCCGGCGGACGAGCTCACGCGCCTCGAAATCCCCGTGCTTCACCACCTTCCCGGCGTCGGCGGCAATCTTCAGGACCATCTCGAGCTTTATTTCCAGATGGCGTGCCGGCGGAAGATCACGCTCTATCCGAAGACGCGGCCGCTCGCGAAGGCGCTCATCGCGTTGCGCTGGTGGCTCTTCCGCGACGGGCCGGGTGCGACCAATCATTTCGAGAGCGGCGGCTTCATCCGCTCGCGCCCCGGCGTGCGCTGGCCCGACATCCAGTACCATTTCCTGCCGCTCGCCGTGAGCTATGACGGAAAATCGCTGGCACAGGGCCACGGATTCCAGGCGCATGTCGGGCCGATGCGCTCGCGAAGCCGGGGCTCGGTGCGGCTTCGTTCCCCCGATCCTGCCGCCAGGCCGATCATCCGCTTCAACTATATGAGCCACGAGGACGACTGGACCGAAATGCGCGCCGCCGTGCGGCTCACGCGCGAGCTTTTCGGTCAAGCCGCGTTCGCGCCCTATCGCGGGCGCGAGCTGCAGCCCGGCGCCGAGGTCGCAACGGACGCGGCGATCGACGCCTTCGTGCGCGCGAAGGCGGAGAGCGCCTACCACCCGTGCGGGACCTGCCGCATGGGAAGCACCGCGGATCCCCTCGCGGTCGTCGACGCGGAGACGCGGGTCATCGGCCTCGATTGCCTCCGCGTCGCCGATTCCTCGATCATGCCGACGATCACCACCGGCAACCTCAACGCGCCCACGATCATGATCGGCGAGAAGGCCGCCGACCACATCAGCGGCCGCGCGAAGCTGCCGCCCTCCAACCAGCCTTTTTTCGTGGCCGAGAACTGGCCGACGAGCCAGCGTTAGCGCCTGGTTCAGAACGCCTCGACGCGTTCGACGCCGGGCACCACCTTGAGCGCCTGGGCGAGCCGCGGTGTGACGCGAAACCCGCCCGGCAGCGTGATCTCCACTTCCCGCGCGCCCACGAGCCGCGGCAGCAGCAGCACGCGCCCGCGCCCGCCCGCCTCGTGGGCCAGCAGCGTCTTCACCGGCCCCACCGCCTCGACCCGGTCGAGCCACACGCGGAGCCCCTCGCCCGCCGCGGCGGCCGCCTGGTCGAGCCCGGCGATCTCCTGCGCCGTGATGCGAAGCGCTTCGCCCTCGAGCCGCGCGTCCACCGTCGCGAGCAGGTTGGCGCCGATGTCGATGAGGCCGCGCGTGCGCGCCAGCACCTCGCTGAAGACCGTGACCTCGAAGCTGCCGCCGCCGTCCGAGAGCCGCACCCACGCCATCCGGCTTCCCGTGCGCGTGGTGCGTTCCTTGATCCCGATGACGGTGCCGGCGAGCTTCAGGCGCGCCGCGCCGGATACCGCCCGCGCCTCGATCCGGTTGCTCGGCACGACGCCGAGCCGCTTCAGCAGCGGGGCATAGACATCGAGCGGATGGGCCGAGAGATGCAGCCCGATCGCCTCGGCCTCGAAGGCGAGCCGCTCCATCGGCGGCCAGTCCGGCAACGCCGGCAGCTCGATGCCGTTCTCCATCGCATCGCCGAAAAGCCCGATCTGGCCTGCGCCTTTCTCCGCCGCCTCGGCCTGGGCGCGGCGCAGGACCGTCTCGGCGGCGGCGAAGAGCTGCGCCCGGTTGGGCTGGAGAGAATCGAAGGCGCCCGCACGCACGAGGTTCTCGAGCTGCATCCGGTTGAGATGGCGCGGATCGACGCGCGTCGCGAAATCGGCGACGTCGGCGAACGGCGTCTCCCCGCGCGCCGCGACCACCGCCTGCATCGCGGCGAGCCCGACCTTCTTCACCGCCGCCAGCGCGTAGCGGATGGCGAGATTTCCTTCCGCGTCGCGCTCGACGGCGAAATCGGCCCCCGATCGGTTGATGTCCGGCGGGAGGACGGGAATTCCGAGCCGCGCCGCTTCCTGCCGGTACGCCGCGAGCTTGTCGGTGTTCGAGATCGCGAGGCTCATGCAGGCGGCGAGGAACACCGCCGGATGATTCGCCTTCATCCACGCGGTCTGGTACGCCACCAGCGCATACGCCGTGGCGTGGGCCTTGGGAAACCCGTAATCGGCGAAGCGGGCCATCAGATCGAAGATCTCGCCTGCCTTCGCCTTCGGGATGTCGCGCGCAACCGCGCCGTCGATGAAGACCTGGCGCTGGCTCTCCATCTCCGAGCGGATTTTCTTGCCCATGGCGCGGCGGAGCAGATCGGCGCTGCCCAGGCTGTACCCGGCGAGAAGCTGGGCGATCTGCATCACCTGCTCCTGATAGACCATGATCCCGTAGGTCTCGCCCAGGATCTCCGCGAGCAGCGGATGCGGCGCCTCCCATTTCTCGCCGTGCTTGCGCTGGCAGAAGGCGGGAATGTTGGCCATCGGCCCCGGCCGGTAGAGGGCGTTGGCGGCGACCAGGTCATCGAACCGGTCGGGCCGCATCTGGCGCAGCACGTCGCGCATGCCCTGGCCTTCGAACTGGAACACCCCGCTCGCATCGCCGCGGCTCAGCATCGCGTAGGTGGCCGGATCGTCGAGCGGCAGGCGCTCGAGATCGACTTCGATCCCGAGGGCCGCGAGGAACTCGCAGGCGCGCTTGAGGATCGTGAGCGTGGTGAGGCCGAGGAAGTCGAACTTGATGAGGCCTGCATGCTCGATATGCTTCATCGAGTATTGCGTGACGAGGAAGTCCGAGCGCGGGTCTCGATAAAGCGGCACGAGATCGATCAGCGGGCGATCGCCGATGACGACGCCGGCGGCATGCGTGCTCGCGTGCCGATAGAGCCCCTCGACGCGCATCGCGATCTCGAAGAGCCGCCGCACCTCCTCGTCGGACTCTTGCATTTCCGCGAGCCGCTTCTCGCTCGCGAGCGCCTGCTCGAGGCTCACCGGATGGGCGGGGTTGTTCGGGATCAGCTCGGCCACCTTGTTCACCTGC
Source organism: Acetobacteraceae bacterium (assembly GCA_035503055.1). Taxonomy (GTDB): domain Bacteria; phylum Pseudomonadota; class Alphaproteobacteria; order Acetobacterales; family Acetobacteraceae; genus JAKAWQ01. The sequence goes on along the minus strand of DATJTV010000186.1, from coordinate 7,984 downwards.
CCGTACGGCATGCCGAGCACGCGGCCGACATCGCGCACCGCCGCGCGCGCCTGCAGGGTGCCGAAGGTGATGATCTGCGCGACGCGATCGGCGCCGTATTCCGCCCGCACGTAGGCGATCACCTCGTCGCGCCGCTCCTGGCAGAAATCGATGTCGAAATCCGGCATCGAGACACGCTCGGGATTGAGGAAGCGCTCGAAGAGAAGCCCGCAGCGGATCGGGTCGAGGTCGGTGATCATGAGCGACCAGGCGACCACCGATCCCGCGCCGGAGCCGCGGCCGGGCCCGACCGGTATCCCCTGCGACTTCGCCCATTGGACGAAATCCGCGACGATCAGGAAGTAGCCCGGGAAGCCCATGCCCGCGATCACCGAGAGCTCGTATTCCAGCCGCTCGGCATAGGGCGCGCGCGCTGCCTCGTCCCGCCCCTCGAGCCGCCGCGCGAGCCCGGCGCGCGCCATCGCGGCGAGCGTCGCGTTCTCGTCCGCGCCCGGAGGGAGCTTCGGAAAGCGCGGCAGCAGCGGCTTCCTCGTCTCGGCCATCACCGCGCACATCCTGGCGATCGCGAGCGTGTTGTCCGCCGCGTCCGGCAGGTCGGCGAAAAGAGCGCGCATCGCCGCCGCCGGCTTGAACCATTGCTCCGGCGTCGCGCGCCGCCGGTCGGTCTCGCTCAGCAACCTGCCCTCGGCGATGCAGAGCAGCGCGTCCTGCGCCTCGAACATCGAGGGATCGGCGAAGAGGCATTCGTTGGCGGCGACCAGCGGCAGATCTCCCTCGTCCGCCAGCCGGATCAGGCCGGGCTCGATCGCAGCCTCGATCGCCCCGCCATGCCGGTTCAGCTCGACCGCGAGGCGGCCCTCGAACGCCTCCGCGAACGAAGCGAGCAGTCGCGCCGCCTCCGCCGCCTGCCCTTCCGCGAGCAGCCGGCCGAGCGGGCCGCCGGTGCCGCCGGTGAGCAGGAAGAGCCCGCCCGCATGCGCCGCCAAGGTCTCGAACGGAAGCTGCGGCCTGAGCCCGGGATCGGTCTCGAGGAAAGAGAGCGAGGAGAGGCGCTGGAGATTGGCGAATCCCGCCTCGTCCTCCGCCAGCACGACGACCGGGTCGGGTGCGAGGCGGGCGCTCTCGGGGCGGGAGAGCGAGAGCTGGCAGCCGAGGATCGGCTGCACGCCGGCGCCGGCGCAGGCTTCGCTGAATTCGAGGGCGCCGAAGAGGTTGGCCGTGTCGGTGATGGCGACCGCCGGCATCGCGGCGCGCGCGGCGAGCGAGGCGATCTTCGCCGCCTTGATCGCCCCCTCGCTCAGCGAATAGGCGGAGTGGACGCGAAGATGCACGAAGTCCGCGTGAGCCACGGCGGGATCCGATTCCGGTTATCCGTCCATGCTAGCGGATTCGCCCAGCCCTTCGTAGCCGCCCCCCCGAGCGGCGCGAATTCACCCGTCCGTCGAGAAGCGGAAGATCGTCGTGGAGCGGAAGGTCTGGCCGGGTTTCAGCTCGGTCGATGGGAAGTGCGGATGGTTCGGCGAATCCGGGTAGTGCTGCGTCTCGAGCGCGAAGCCGTCGCCCTGGCGGTAGAGCGTGTCCGACGAGCCGAGGACCGTGCCATCGAGATAGTTCCCGCTGTAGAACTGGAGTCCGGGCTCGGTCGTGAAGACGCGGAGGCGGCGGCCGGTGGCGGGGTCGCGGGCTTCGGCGGCGAAGGCGAGCGCGCCGGGCGCGGGCTTGTTGAGGACCCAGTTGTGGTCGTAGCCGTGCGCCAGCAGAAGCTGCTCGAAGGGGCTCCGGATGCGCGCCTCGATCGGGGTCGGCGTACGAAAGTCCATCGGCGTGCCGGCCACCGGCGCGATCTCGCCGGTCGGGATCTGCGTCGCATCGGTCGGTGTGTAGCGATCGGCGTTGATCTGAACAAGCTCGCCGAGCGCGGAGCCCGAGCCGTTGCCGCGCAGGTTGAAGTAGGAGTGATTGGTGAGGTTGAGGACCGTCGGCTTGTCGGTGGTCGCCGCGTAATCGATGCGAAGCGCGTTCGAATCCTCGAGCGTGTAGGTGACCGTCACGTCGAGCGTGCCCGGATAGCCGTCCTCGCCGTCGGGGCTCGTATAGGTGAGGCGGGCGGCGACGCCGTTCTGCACCGTCTCGGGCGTCACCTTCCAAATCTGGAGGTGGAAGCCGGTGGTGCCGCCGTGCAGCGAGTTCACGCCGTTGTTGATCGGCAGATGGTACGTTCGGCCGTCGAGGGCGAAGGCGCCCTTGGCGATGCGGTTGGCGTAGCGGCCGATGATGGCGCCGAAATAGGGGGCGTTCGAACCGTAGCCCGCGAGGCCGTGGTGACCGAGCACGATGTCGGCGAAGTGGCCGGTGCGGTCGGGAGCCTCGATCGCGGTGATGCAGCCGCCGAGCGTGATGAAGCTCACGGTGAGGCCGTGCGCGTTCTTCATGGTGTATTTCGTGACCGCGCTGCCGTCGGGCAGCGTGCCGAAGGGCGCGCCGGTGAGGCCGCCGGCGTGCGCGGGGCGAGCGGCCCCGGCGCACGTCGCCGCAAGGAAGAAGGCAAGGGCGGAAGGGGTCGCCGGTGCCATGTCCTGCTCCCTGTCCCGCGATAAATCCGGCCAAGGACGGTGCCGGCCGGGCCGCGAGCGCAACCTAGAGCGTGATCGCCGAAGGTTGAATCGGGGCACCCCGCGAACTCGTTCGCTGGGACCCCGGCACCGAAGGCGTTCGATCACGCGGGAAAACAAAGACCTAGAGCGTGATCGCCGAAGGTTGATGAACCGAAGGCGTTCGATCACGCGGGAAAACAAAGACCTGGAGCGGGATGCGTGAGCCGGAGCGAACGCATCGCGCTCTAGGCTTTGCGTCCTTGGAAACGGCCGGGCGCGATCGCGTCCAGATCCACGCCGCAGCGCGCCACGAATTCCGGCAGGTTCGATCCTGTCGCGATAGCAGCGGCCAGCTCGGCCGCCGCAGGCGCGCCCATCACTCCGTTGCCGCCCTGTCCGGCCAACCAGAAAAAACTCGGCTCGTCCGGATCCGCGCCGATCACCGGCTGCTCGTCCGGCGCAAAGGTTCGCAGCCCGGCCCATTTGCTATGCACCCTCGCCACGCTCATCGTGGTCGCGCGCTCGATGCGGTCGATCGCCACCGCGACGTCGAATTCCTCGGGCGCGGCGTCGCAGGGCTCCGTCGCCGTCTTATCGACAGGGGAGGCCATGACCCGTCCGGCCTCCGGCTTGAAATACCAATTCTGCGCCACGTCGAAGGTCATCGGCCATCCCCGCACATCCGCTCCCGCCGGAGGATCGAACGTGATCGCCGTCCGCCGGTAAGGCAGGAGGCCCTTGGGCTGAAGCCCGGCCCTCCGCGCGACCTCGTCGGCCCAGGCGCCGGCGGTGTTGACCACCGCGCTTGCCGTCAGGTCCATCTCCGGCGTGGCCAAGTGCCACCGCCCGCCGCGCCGCTCGAGCGACGCGGCCTCGGTCGCCAGCAGGACGTTGAGCCCATTGGCCCTTGCCAGCCGCAAATACCCCTGAAGCAGCGCGTGGGCGTCGATATCCGCGCATCCGGGTTCCAGAAGTGCCATCGAGAAATCATCGGCTTTGACGACCGGGCAGAGCGCACGTGCCTCGCCGGCAGGAAGCAGACGATATTCGACGTTGCGCTGTTCGAGCGCGCGCGCGGACTCAACCAGCCCGGCCTCGTCGTCGCGTCCCGCGAAATAAAGCGCACCGATCCGATGCAGCAACGGGTGATCGGCGAAGCCGGCAGGCGGCGCCTCGAAAAAGGGTCGGCTCGCGGTGACCAGAGTCCGCCATCCCAAGGGGCCATAATTCTCCGCGATCACGGCGGCCGAGCGGCCGGTGCTGTGATAGCCCGGCGCGATCTCGCGCTCGACCAGAACGACGGCCGCCACTTTTGCGAGTTCGTATGCGACCGAGAGTCCCGCCGCTCCTCCGCCGATAACGAGATAGTCGAAATGCGGCATCGCTCGCGCGCACTACGGCGCGAGGGTCGCGGCGACCTCCGGAAGATCCGCGAGGTCCGGCAGGACGCGCGAGGCCGCTTTCGGGTCATCGCCGGTGCGGTCGCGGTCCACCCAGACGCGCGCGATGCCCATCCGGCGCGCGGGCTCGATGTCATGGAACCAGCTGCACGCGGCATGGACCCAGTCGCCGCGCGCGACGCCGGTCCTGCGCTCGAACTCCCGGAAGTGACCGAGGTCGGGCTTGTAGCTTCCGGCCTGCTGCGCGGTGATGACCAGATCCGGCTTCGGGCTCGGGAACCGTTCCAGCGTGCATGCGAAGAGATCGTCGTCGCAGTTGGTCAGGATGCCGATTCTGAAGCCGCGCTCCCTGAGCCCGGAGAGCGCGCGCGGCACATCGCCGTAGAGCGGCAGCTCGCCCCATCTGCGCGCGAGCACGTCCGTCTCCGCCGGCGGGAGTGCGAGGCCGATCTCCTTTGCCGCGCGCTCCAGTCCGATCGTCAGCACCTCACGGTAGAGACGGTGCGGGCGCTCGGCCTCGAGCGCGCGCTCGAAGCGATGATAGGCATCGAGAAGCTCGCCGGTCCGCCCGCCGGCGAGAGGGGCGAGCAGCGCGCGGAAGCCCCCGTGCCAGTCGATGAGGGTGCCGAAGCAGTCGAAGCTGATCCATCGATCGGTCGCCATGAGCCTGTCTCCCGAGCCTGAACGTTGCTAGCCGGCCGCGCCTGCTCCGTCTTGACCGCGGCTCCGGTCCGGTTGACCGCGCGTCCGCCCCGCGCGAGGAATGGAAGCCGTACGGCCGCGGAGATGCCGGGATGGAAGCCGAACGGGCGCGGCTAAAGCGTGATCGCCGAAGGTGGTGTAACCGAAGGCGTGAATCACGCAGGAAAAACAAAGACTTAGAGCGAGATGCGTGAGCCTGTGCGAACGCATCCCGCTCTATGGCTGCGATCCTATCCGGGGCGGAAGGATGTGCATCTGCACGACTTCCACCAGGCGCTGTTGCCGATAGACGGCGCGATGGACCTTGAGCTCGACGCCGCAGACGGATCGATCTCCGGGCGGCAGGGCGTGATGATCGCCCATGGCGCGCGGCACGTGTTCCGCGCGTGGGGAAAGAATCGCTTCATCGTTCTCGATCTGCCGCCGGCTTCGCTTCCGCCGATGGCGCCGCGATCTCCGTTCTTCGAATTCGGCGAGCCGCTGGCCACGCTCGCGCGCTACGCCGCCGGCGAGCTGGCATCGGGCGGGCTCGCCGCGAAGGAGGAATTTCATCTCGCCGCGCTGATCGCGGAAAAGCTCCTTCATTGCTTCGCTCCCCCCGCCCGATGGTCCGCCCCGGTCGAACGTGCGCTCGCGGTGCTCCGCGAGCGCCACGGCGAACGGCTCACGATGGCGGAGGTGGCGAGAGCGTCAGGCCTCGGCGTCAGCCGGTTCCACGAGCTCTTCCGCCGTGAGACCGGCCGAACGCCGGCGGAGACGCTCGCGGAGATCCGCCTCGATTCCGCCGAGGCGCTGCTCGGCCAAACGAGCCTGCCGATCGCCGAGATCGCGCTGATGGTCGGGTATTCGGAGCAGAGCGCGCTGACGCGGAGCCTCAGGAGGCGGCGCGGAACCACGCCCCGCGCGTTCCGCCGCGACCCACGGTGATCTACCCGCGGACATGGCAGGCGATCCAGTGGCCGCCGGCCCCTTGCCTCAGCTCTGGCGTCTCCTCGGCGCAGCGCTTCTCCGCGAGCGGGCAGCGCGTGCGGAAATGGCAACCCGAGGGCGGGTGGAGCGGGTTCGGCACATCGCCCTGCAGCACGATCCGCCGGCGCTTCAGCTTGGGGTCCGGAATCGGCACCGCCGAAAGCAGCGCCTCGGTATAGGGGTGGCGCGGATTGTCGTATAGCTCGCGCGCCGGCGCGATCTCCACCACCCGGCCGAGATACATCACCGCCACGCGGTCGCTGATATGCTCGACCACCGAGAGGTCGTGCGCGATGAAAACGTAGGTGAGGCGGAACTTTTCCTGGAGATCCTCGAGCAGGTTGATGACCTGCGCCTGGATCGAAACGTCGAGCGCGGAGACCGGCTCGTCGCAGACGATCAGCTTCGGCTGCACCGCCAGCGCCCGGGCGATGCCGATGCGCTGCCTTTGGCCGCCCGAGAACTCGTGCGGGAAGCGGTTGAGATGATCGGGGCGCAGCCCCACCGTCTCGAGCAGATCGACGACGCGGTCGTTGAGTTCCCGGCGCGTCTTCGCGAGCTTGTGGATGATCAGCGCCTCGCCGATGATGGCGCCGACCGTGTGCCGCGGGTTGAGCGAGGCGAACGGGTCCTGGAAGATGATCTGCATGTCGCGCCGCAGCCCGCGCAACTCCTCGCCTTCCAGCCGCGTCACGTCCCTTCCCTCGAACCAGATCTCGCCCGCGCTCGGCTCGATCAGCCGCATGATGCAGCGGCCCGTCGTCGATTTGCCGCAGCCCGATTCGCCGACCAGCCCGAGCGTCCCTCCCGCCTCGACCTCCAGCGTCACGCCGTCCACCGCGCGCACGCGCTCGATCTCGCGTGCCAGAAATCCCCCCGTCACGGAAAAATGCTTCTTGAGGTCGCGGACGGAGAGAAGAGGGGGCGCCGCGTTCACAGGATGCACGCCACCTTGTGCTCCGGCCCCACCAGCCGCAGCTCCGGTTCCGCGCTCACGCAGGCCTGGGTCGCGAAGCCGCAGCGCGCGGCGAAACGGCATCCCTCGGGCGGATGGAGCAGGCTCGGCACCGTGCCCGGAATCTGTTCGAGCCTCACCCGGTGCTCGGCCTTGGCGTCCACCCGCGGAATCGCGCGGATCAGCCCTTGCGTATAAGGGTGGCGCGGATTGGCGAACAGCTCCTCCACCGGCGCGTCTTCCACAACCTTCCCGGCATACATGACCACCACGCGCTGGGCATTCTCCGCGACCACGCCCATGGCGTGCGTGATCAGCATGATCGCCATGCCGAAGCGCGCTTTCATGTCGTTCAGAAGGTCGAGGATCTGTGCCTGGATGGTGACGTCGAGCGCGGTGGTCGGCTCGTCGGCGATCAAGAGCTGCGGTCCGCAGGCGAGCGCAATGGCGATCACCACGCGCTGACGCATGCCGCCCGAGAACTGGTGCGGGTAGTCGTGCACGCGCCCCTCGGCATTCGGGATCTGGACCAGCCGCAACAGCTCCACTGCGCGCGCGAGCGCTGCCTTTACCGAGAGCCTCTCATGCGCACGGAGCGATTCCGCGATCTGCTCGCCCACCGGATAGACCGGATTGAGCGCGGTCATCGGCTCCTGAAACACCATCGCGATCTCGCGCGTGCGGATCTTGTCCATCTCCCGCGCCTTGAGCGGGATGAGGTCGCGGCCGCGCCAGATGATCTCCCCGCCCGCGAAGCGGCCCGGCGGCATGTCGATCAGCTTGAGCACGCTGCGCGCCGTCACCGTCTTGCCGCAACCCGACTCGCCCACCACGGCCAGCGTCTCGCCGCGACCGACCGCCATGCTGACCCCATCCACCGCACGCACGGTGCCGTCGTCGGTCTGGAACCAGGTCCGGAGGTCGCGGATCTCGAGCAGCGGTTCGGGCATGCGGGGCTTCGCGCTCAGATGACGCGGCGCGGGTCCAGCGCGTCGCGCAGCCCGTCGCCGATGAAGTTGATCGAGAGAACCGTGAGGAAGATCGCAAAGCCCGGGAACAGCGCCCAATGCGGCGCCGTGTCCAGATATTGCTGGGCGTCGTAGAGGATCGAGCCCCAGCTCGGCACGTCCGGCGGAAACCCGAGCCCTAGGAACGAGAGCGTCGATTCGGTGATGATGGCGTTGGCGACCTCGATCGTCGCGGCAACGATGACCGGGCCAATTGCGTTGGGCAGGATGTGCTTCACCATCAGCCGGAAACGCGAAGCGCCGAGCGCGCGCGCCGCCTCGACGAATTCCTTTTCCCGGAGCGAGAGAAACTGCGCGCGCACCAGCCGGGCGAGCGGCATCCAGCGCAGGCCCCCG
>DATJTV010000185.1:0-10888 GCA_035503055.1 Acetobacteraceae bacterium | reverse complement strand
TTCACTCTCGGTGCAAGGTACGAGATCCAGGCGCTGGTCAAGCTGCTGGAATTACTGTCCAATCTGACCTCGAGGCTTGTCTGCCGCGTGCGTCAAGGAATTACCCCACGGCCGCCAGTTTGCCGGGCACCTGCAATGCCTTGGGCTGGGCAAGGCCCATTAGCTTTCACCGAGAGTAAATCAGACCCGTCCGAGCGGCAGCGCGACAGAGTGACCATCAACGGGATTACGGCAGGTCCCGCCAAACAAGGCTCATGGACCGCGGAGGGGGGCCGTGCCTCTGCCCGACGCGACCGGTCACGGGGATTTCACGCCCGAAACGTGAGCAAGCGAGCGGTTTCCTCTCCTCGTCGTCCTGCCCGCCCCTACTCGCTCGTGGTCGGCTTTGCCGGCTTTCGCGTCGACCTGGACAATGCGATGACTCGCCGCGATGCGATGATATTGGTACGGCCGAGGCGCAGCGTACGGCGGCACGCTGATAACGGTACGGGCAGCCGGAGTCCCGCCAATGATAACGGTATGCGGGCGCCAATTACACCGATGGAACAGGTACGAATCCTAAGACTCTCTTTCCGAAGAGATGTCCTTAAGGCGGACCTGAGCAAGAGTTAAAAGTGATCAAGGCCAGCATGAACCGCCGACATCGGTCGATTTGCGCTTTTCGGCAGTGATAGGAGCTATTTTCGAAAGTGGCTGGCCAGCCGGATAACCTTGTGCTAACGCAACCGTTGTCGTTCGTCAGCTGCGAGTCGTGGGCAGGAACGCACTACATGCCGAAGCCTCCCCTCGGGCACCTCATCCATGCTGCGTTGGTTGCCCGAGGCGCAAATGCAGCCGAGGAGCTTGCCCGAGAAGCAGGGCAACCGGACCTGTTCGAGCGCGTACGAGCCGTTGCCCGCGAAGAACCGGTGGCAAGCTTTCTTCATTCGGCGCTATGCGCGATGTCGCTGCCGGTCCGACGTCCGCCGGACGATCAAGCCCCTATCATCCGTCAGGACGGGCAGTACACCCTGGTGATTACTCCGAAGGCGGTCGTTCAGAAGGTAAACGGGCAGCAGATACTAACTGTCCTGGGCGTCCCGTATGGGTCCCTGCCCCGCCTCGTCCTTATCCACATCATGACCGAAGCCGTTCGCACCAAATCACGCCAGGTGCTGCTGGGCGCATCCTTCACCGACTGGATGCGCAAGATGGGGTTTCGGACGATCAGCTATGGCCCCCGTGGGTCCGCCACGTTAATCCGCCAGCAGCTCGACCGCTTGCTTGCCTGCGAATGGATGATCCGGTGGGATAGCGAAGATGCCAATGGGACCAAAGAATTCGGAATCCGTGAAATCAAATTGACGAACGAGTACGTGGGAAGCGACGCTAAGGGGGGCGGATTTCGTCGGGAAATCTACCTCACGGAGGCATTCTTCGAGCATCTGCGCAAGCATGCTGTCCCGCTCAACGAGCATGCCATCCGCCAACTGCGGGATTCGGCTACTGCACTTGACCTCTACACTTGGCTCGCTTACCGGCTGCCTCGGATAAATCCCAAACGCCCCGCCACCCTCAGTTGGCAGCAGCTGGCCGTGCATTTCGGCAATACGGGAACGAATATTCGGAAATTCCGGCAGACCGTCCGCGATGCGTGGGACCGCCAAGTTTCGGCGGTCTATCCTGAGGCGCGCGCCGACTTCGACACTACGGTCATCCGTCTGCATACCTCCCCTGCCCCGCTCCAGCGCAAGCTGATCTCCGGTGCCAGGTTGGCGCTCGTCGAGCCCACGTCGCAGACGACCGATGATAACGGTGCGCTGGGAGGCGACGTCTCGGCCCGCTTCCTGGCCTCCGTGACATCGGCGATCGGCTCAAGCGAGGCTCGCTCCTGGTTCCGCGACGCGATTTTGGAGCAAGACACGGACGGCTGGCGACTGGCCGTCCCCACTAAGTTCAAGGCCGACTGGATTCGAGTGCATTACTCGCAGGTTCTTGAGCGCGCTCGCCTTGCAGCCGGGCTGGACGGTGTACCGCGGGTCGTCGCCCGGTCGCGTTGACCCTTTGGACTGACAACGCTTCTTCGGAAATCTGGAGCACCTCGGTGGACCATTCCACAACCACAGAGTCCATGGCCGAACTCTACGACCGGGCACGGGACGTGTTGGCCTCGCTTCGGACACGTGGCGATGAAAAAGGTACGGATAGACGCCAGGCGCCGCGCTTTTCGATCACGCGTACCGCAGAATTGGTGAGCCGTACCCCTGCAGCGATCCGCGACGCTGAAAAGGATGGTCGCCTACCGATCGTAGAGCGCACTGCAAGCGGAAGGCGCGTCGGCTATACACTTGCAGAAATCAATCAGATGCGCAGCGTGTTTGGCACTCGCAACTGGCGCGCACCTCATGACCCCCTCGCCATTGTTGCGGTGCAGAATTTCAAAGGGGGTGTGGGTAAGTCGACGATCTCCACCCATCTCGCGCAATATCTCGCAATTCGAGGTTATCGCGTCTGCCTGATCGATTGCGACAGCCAGGGTTCCTCGACGACGATGTTTGGGTATGTGCCCGATCTCGACATCTCTGAGGAAGACACTCTCTACCCCTTCATTCGAAATGCAGAGATGTCGAGCCTCGCCTACGCGCTGCACGAGACGCATTGGGACGGGCTCTATCTCGTGCCTGCGAACCTAAAGCTCTATTCGGCGGAGTACGAGCTCGCCGCGCAAATCGCTCGCGCTGACAAGATGCTCCTAAACCGGCTCGCGGAAGGGATCGCGTCGATTGGTGAACACTTCGACGTCGTGATCCTCGATCCACCACCGGCCCTTGGGACCATCTCGCTGTCGGTGATGCGTGCGGCGAACGCCTTGTTGGTTCCGATCCCGCCGACGGTCGTGGACTTCACGTCGACAACGACCTTTTTGGCGATGCTCTACGAGACGATGGGGGTGTTGGAAGATCAAGGGATGCCAGTGGAGCTGAATTGGTTGCGGATACTGGCGACCCGCGCCGATGAGCAAAAGTCCATGCAGCGTGAACTCCTTGGGATGATGCGGGGATTGTTTGGTGAGACCATGCTTCGCACAGTGCTCAAGGACAGCGCCGAAATCGATAACGCGTCGGCGCGGCTGATGACCGTGTATGACTTAGATGGTCCGGTGACATCTCGGGAAACGTACCAGCGATGCTTAACTTACCTGAATGCGGTCAACGCCGAGGTTGAAACATTGATTCGGCTAACCTGGCCAAGCCACACCGAACGGCTCCGTGGCGAAGCGGTGATCTGACCAGTTGCAGGCCTGCAACTCGAGCGTAAAGGACTGATAGTAAACAGGAAATAGGCAAAATGGCCCTCGGGAATAAAGGCTTCGCGGATCAGCTAGCAAGCGGAGGTTCGGCGGGCCGGACCACGCCCCGCCCGCCGCCGCGGAGCGGGATTCTTAGTGCACGTGACAACCGTTTGGCTGAGCTGGCCTCGGGTGCGGCCGTTACCAAGGTGCATGAGTTCGTCGATCCGGCGCGTTGCCGAATCTGGGATGGTCACAACCGTGACTACTCGGCGCTGAACGAGACGAGCTGCGCCGATCTCATCGAAAGCATGCGGGCCCAGGGGCGGCAGGAAGTGCCTGCGATCGTGCGCCGGGTGACGGGTGACCCACAGCATGAGTTCGAGGTGGTCTGTGGCGCACGGCGCCATTGGACCGTCACTTGGCTGCGCACCAACAACTATCCGCAATTCAAATTCCTGATCGAGCCGCGTGAGCTGACCGACGAGGAGGCATTTCGCCTCGCGGACCTGGAGAACCGTAGCCGTAAGGACTTGTCCGACTACGAAAGAGCGACCGATTACGCCCGCGCGATCGAGCGATACTACGGCGGCAGCCAGCAAAAGATGGTGGAGCGTCTGGAGGTCAGCAAAAGCTGGCTCAGCCGCTATTTAGAGCTGGCGCGGTTGCCGCCAGAGGTTATCGCGACCTTTGGTTCGCCGCAGGTGATCGGAATCACCCACGCCGCAGTGCTCGCTCCGTTGCTGCGCGTGCCCAAGACACGCGAGCGCGTGCTAGAGGCGGCGGCAACGTTGATCGAAGAGCAGGCGGTGGGAGCGCAGCTAAAACCAGCGGCAGTCGTGCGCCGGCTTTCAGAGGCCGCGGCGGAGCGGGCGAGGGGGGCCAAACGTCCTTCACGGGAAGTTGCGGTGCAGGGACCCGACGGCGTAGTCATTGTAACCGGCCATCGCGGCCCATCTGGGTCCATCGCCATCTCCCTGCCCCGCGCCGCCGCCCGAAACCGGGCGGATGTGATTCGGGGGGTGGCGGAGCTGCTGGACCAACTGCTGGGCAAGGCTCCGCTGCGCTGACCGATGATAACGGTACGCCAGGGTAGGACAGCCCACCCAACCGCTGGCTGAGATCGCTTTTCTGCCGAACGTGGTTTTGCTCAGAGGCCGAGCTGCAGCCGGACCACCCGACTCACTGCAGCCATATCCTCGGCGCCGAGTGTCCCGAGGCGGCGCAGCAGGCGCCGCTTGCTGGCAGTGGTGATCTGATCGGACATGGCTTTGCGGCGTTCACCATTGAGGTCGATAGTGGCTTCGGAGGGGTAGAGGCGGCTGACCTGACTCGACACCGGCACCAGCTGGACCCGGTTCAACAGGGCGTTGGCGGTATCGTTGCTCAGCACCACGGCCGGCCGGGTTTTCTGGATCTCGCCGCCGACGGCGGGATCGAAGGACACCAACCAGACCTCGCCGCGCCGTGGCGTGGGCTCATCGGCCACGACGGGCGGGCTCGTCAGCGACGTCGTTGATCAGGCCTTCGGCCCAGTTCTCGGCGTCGGCTTCGCGGCCCTCGTCGGCGGCCATCGCGGCATAGCCGGCTGCGAGATCTTCCCCGAGCACGTGCGGGCGGGCGAGGTCGTTGAGGAAGCGGCTGATCCGCCGGCGACCGATGACGCGATTGAGGCCTTCGTAGACCTCGGCTTCGACGGTGATAGTCAGTTTCCTCTGCATTTTTCCTCCAATACGTATTGAAATACGTGTTGCGTCGCGGAATTGCAACGTCGCCGTTGCCCGCGCAAGCGCGACGCCGCCGGACGACTGGGTCGCCGCGGCCAACCGTTGGGACAGGGCGAACACGCGGAAGCTCGATATGCGACCGTTCCGCGAGACGCGTGGAAAACGTGAGAGTACGCCGCTAAGCGGGTGGGACTCGAAGAGGTCGCCGAGCTCGAGGTACTCGTCGAGCACGGCGTTGCTCTTGTGGCGGCCGAGCTACTTGAGGCGGGCGGGGTGGCCCCCGCGGTCCGTGCCACTGGTCAGAGCGCCGCGCTTCAGGCTGTGGCCGCCGGGCGCCGCGGGATCGAATCCCGCCGCCGCGGCGCGGCGCTGGACGATACGCGCGACGGTGCCCGAATCGATGGCGTCGACGCCGACCACGGGGGCGGGCGGGGGGGGGCCGCGCCCTTGCGCCGGGTAGGGGCGCCCAGATGCAGCGGAACAGGGGACCGTCGGTGATGCCGGCGGCGCCCTGCCAGCGGCGGAGCGCGCGCACCGGCCAGAGCTCAGGCCTGCCATAGGGAATGGCGTCCGTGACCGGACGGTGGCCGTCGGCTCGGGCGCGGGCAGGGGCAGGGGGGGCCAACGAGGGGCTCGGCGTGGCCGGGCGCCACGGCGGGGCAGGGCAGGGGGCTCGGCGGGCGCGGGGAGGGCAGGGGAAGCCGCCGCCGCGTGAGAATCATCTCCAATGGGCAGGGTAGGGGGGCCCGCGGCGCCCTCTACTCTTGAAAACCCCCATTTTGGTGCGCGACCCCGACAAAGGAGGCAGTTGCCACAAGAGGATTGATTTGGCCTCCGCGAGCAGATGAGAGGGATGACACCGCGGGCAGAGGAGCTGGCGGGGCAGGGGAGGGGAGCTCGCAAGCAAAACGAGCGAGCCGCGTCTCGCGGCATCTCGTGAAATTGCCCTTTCTCCGCTGACATCAGGCCGGGCCGCGCCGGGAAAGGACGATCCGCGGCAAATTTTCAGAAGGACGACCCTTGTGCATTTTGCAGCTTTTGCATATTTTACGCGTATCGATTGGGAATACCGACTATGGAGACCACTGCCTCACAGTTCGTCCGGAACTTCAGCCAGTTCCAGGACCATGCGATCAAGGAGCCGGTGATCGTCAAAAGTCACAACCGGATTGTTGGCGTCTTCATCTCAGCCGAAGACTACGAACGCATGCACCTCGCCGCCCGCCAAGCCTACCGGGCCGGAGAACTGCCTGCCGACGCACGGGCGGCACTGGATGCGGCCGCCTATCCGACTGAAGCCGAGCTGAAGGCCCTCGGCCTCTGACGGTTCCGCCGCCTGTCGCTGGCCTGATTGTCAGCTTTGCATTCCTTTGGGCAGACGAGGCGGCTCGTGGACTATCGGAGGGCCAGAAGGATCGCCCGTGCGTGGTACTGGCAACCTTTGACACACAGCGTGGCAAACGCGCCCTCTTGGCGCCGATCACCCACAGCGAGCCGAGCAGGCCTGGCGCGGCCATAGCGATTCCCGCGGCGTTGAAGGTGGGGCTGGGGCTCGACGATGCGCCCGCCTGGATCATCTGCGACGAGTGGAACATCACCGACTGGCCCGGCGTTGACTTGCGGCCGGTACCGGGTCGCCCGGCCGGCACTTTCCACTACGGGATGCTTCCCTCGGGCCTCTACGAGGCTGCTCGGCAGCTTGCCCGCCGGCTCGATGACGTCGGAAGGGCCCGGAAGACGCCGCGTTTCTGAGCCGCGATAAGGTTCCGTTATCACGCCGCTTCCCCAGCCGCGGCACTCCTACGGCCCCTCACGCAGTCCGCCCGGACGACGTTCCGAGCAGGCCCAGGCGCTCGGCCTGGAGGAGCCGATTCCTCAGCGAGGAGGGGTGCCAGCGCGTTCCGCCCCGAGGCGTGCGCTCCCGCAAGCCTTCGAGCTGGACGGCGATCTGCCGATGCGCTGAGCGTCAGCCGGCCGGGCGTGGCGCCGGCACGGTGGAGGGGCGCGCGGGATAGAGGGGCGGGGCGCTACGCGGCCTTTCCGCGCGCCAGGGCGTGTACGTCGGCGGTGGTAAGCGCATTGCCGCCGATCCCCCAGTCGCCGCTTTCGACCTCCTCGATGACGCACCAAGTGACCCCACGCATGGCCTCGCCCTCGATCGAGACCATCGCGTCGGTCAGCCTGCTGATGATCTGGCGCTTCTGTTCCTTGTCGAACACATCCTTGATGAGGCGAACCTGGATGAGCGGCACCGGATTCCTCCGTTCTTGTGCGTTTGAGCGTTGCCGGCGGAGCGCCGGAGTGAGAACCGCCGTCCGGCGGGTCCCGCTTGACACGCAGACGATAGTGCCGAACACTTTCCGGGATAGTAATAGACACTTGCGACGTCAGATGCCGTAGCTGTACTGGCCCGAAGACCCGGCCAGTCCGATGCGAGGCGGGACTCGGCATGCTTTCCCTGACCATTCGCCAGAAAGGCGACCAGCCGCTCGCCGACCAGATCGTGGCCGGCATCAAGCGGCAGATCGACGATCGGCACCTGCGGCCGGGGAGTAGGCTGCCCTCGATCCGCAACTTTGCCCAAAGTTACGCTGTCAGCCGCTTCACGGTGGTCGAGGCTTACGACCGGCTGGTGGCGATGGGGTATCTGCAGTCACGTCGAGGCGCCGGCTTCTACATTGCGGCCGCGGCCGGGCCCGAGGGGGCAGCGCATCCTGCCCCGTCCGACAACCACCGGCGCAACGACGAACTGGTCTGGCTCGTCCGCCGCCTTCTGGGGGCGGACGAAAATACCATACTCGCGGGAGGCCCGTGGCTGCCGAACTCCTGGCTCGACGAGGCCGGCATTCGCCAGAGCCTGAATGTGCTCGCGCGCAAGAACGGTGCCTATCTGCTCGAATACGGCCACCCGTTCGGCTATCTGCCGCTGCGCGAGCATCTTGCGCTGATGCTAGGCGGGCTCGGCGTCACTGCGCATCCCGGCCAGATCCTGCTAACGCAGGGCACCAGCCAGGCGCTCGAGCTCGTCATCCGCTATTTGCTCAAACCCGGCGACGCGGCGCTGGTGGACGATCCCGGCTATTACAACATGTTCGGCAATTTACGCCTGCATGGGGTCGAAATGCTGCCGGTGCCGCGCAATCCCGACGGACCGGACCTCACCGCTCTCGAGACCCTGGCCGCGGCGCACCGGCCGAAGGTCTATTTCACCCAGTCGGTGATGCAGAACCCTACGGGGACCGACATGAGCCCGCATGTCGCGTTCAGGGTGCTGCAGGCGGCCGAACGCCACAACTTCGCGGTCGTGGAGGACGACATCTTTTGCGATCTGCAAGTGAAGACGACGCCTCGGTTGGCGACGCTCGACCAACTCCACCGCGTGATCTATGCGCGGAGCTTTTCCAAGACACTGTCAGGAAGCCTCCGCGTCGGGTTCCTCGCCTGCCGGCAGGACGTTGCGGCCGAGCTCGCCGATATCAAGATGCTGACCAGCATCACCACGTCACAATTCACCGAGCGGCTCATCTATCTGATGCTCACGGGTGGCCATTACCGCAAATATCTCTCACGCCTGCAGGAGCGCCTCGGCGAGGCGCGCCTCAATGTCGTGCGTGCCTTCGAACGCATCGGGCTGGAGTTGTTCGTGGAGCCTACGGACGGCATGTTCGTCTGGGCGCGCTTTCCGCATGTTGGCGACTCGCTTGCTCTGGCGGACGCATCGCAGCGCGACGGCATCATGCTCGCGCCTGGCACGGTCTTCCGTCCGCACCTGGAGGGCTCGCCGTGGATGCGGTTCAATCTTGCCGTTTGCGAGGAGCCGCGGGTGCAGGCTTGGCTGCAGCGGGCCGCCTCCGGTGGCATTGCGGGGTGAAGCCGGCGAAGCGGACGGCGCCTCGATGGGCTCGGAGGTCGGGGGCGCGCCGTTGACCGAGCAGCGCTGCGAAGGCGGTGAGACGCTTTGGGGGATGGCTGGAAGATCGCCCGGCCGAGTCTGATCGGCGTGCGAAGACAGACGATCGGTCCCTGAGGTCGGCCAGCACGTGGGGAAGGTCGCGCGTGATGTGCACGATCCGGACGACCACGGGCAGCTGCGGTTGATCGGTACAGACCGGCATCCGCGCCTGGGCCGAGTTCGTGATGACGCCGATACGATAAGACAACGAGGGGCGAT
Source organism: Acetobacteraceae bacterium (assembly GCA_035503055.1). Classification (GTDB taxonomy): domain Bacteria; phylum Pseudomonadota; class Alphaproteobacteria; order Acetobacterales; family Acetobacteraceae; genus JAKAWQ01. Next base: position 1,722 of record DATJTV010000185.1, on the reverse strand, counting down.
AAGCCCGGGGGGTGTCCCCCGGCCTTGCTTCCGTTGCTATATGCAACGGAAGCGTACTATAAAATGTTGCTATGCAGCATGAGCATATCGGTTGGCGCGGATCGTCCATACTGAACCGTTCGGTCTCACCCATTTGACACCGGTCGACTGGGCCCGAAAGCGAGCTCAGCGCCGCACAGGATCAGGAGTTCTTCGGATGAAAACCATTCTTGGTGCCAGCCTCGCTGCGCTCCTTTTTTCGGCTTCGGCGATGGCCGCGACCCCGAACCAGGGCCAGGCCTCCAACGAGCAGGTGAGCGCGAGCGTGTCCGCCACCGTCAACTACGCCCCTGCGGTGCGCGACAGCACCTGGGCCCTGGTCAACCGGACCGGCAGCGGCAGCCGCTAAGCACAAACCGGCCACTTCGTTCCATCAACGGGCGGGGCGCGGGGTCATTCCCGCACCCCGCCCGGTTGCTGTCAGGAGTCAAACGGGTCGCGGAGAACGATCGCATCGCGGAGCCCGGCGCGAATGGGATCGACGCGCGCCGCGTCGATCTTATGATCACCTCGGTCGCGCGCAATCTCACCGAGTTCATCGGGTGCGGCGTGGTCATCGTCAATCCGTCGGCCATCCGCGCCGACTCCCCACGCTCGTGCGAATGAACCGAGATTCACCCGATGGGCAGCGTTTTCGCGCACCGCGAGGGTATGCGGCGGCAGATAAGTGATGGCCCGAAAGAGCATCGTGACCCGCGGAGGTTGACGATTTTCTGTGCCCAGGGCAGGCGTCGCGCCGCGGGTGTCGCCGCCGGTCGCCCACTCAGTTTTTGTCGGGCGCCTTGGCGGCGAAGACGCGGGCGGTGACGTTGTTGCGCCAGAGGTCGGCGGGGCGGAGGTAGGCGAGGGCGACGGTGGTGGATTTGTGGCGGGTCTGGCGCATGAGCTCGGCGAGGCCGGCGCCGGCGTCGCCGGCGGCGGTGGCGAGGCCGGCGCGGAGGCTGTGGCCGGAGTATTTGGCCGGGTCGAGGCCGGCCGTGGTGGCGGCATGCTTGACCAGCCGGGCGACGGCCTTGTCGGAGAGGGCGGCGCCGGTGAGCCGCCCGGCCTTGGTGACGGCGCAGAAGAGCGGGCGGGCGGCGCGCGCCTCAGGACTGAGGGTCCAGGGCAAATCGGCGGCGTCGCGGCGGTAGGCGAGCCACCGCTCGAGCGCGGTCTGCGGGCAAAACTCGCGATCCGCCGGGTTGGCGGCGACGGCGATTTCCTGACCTTTCCCGTGCTGATCCGTCTTCGAGCGACGGACGAGCACGCGAACCCCGCGGCCAGGGACGGCCTCGATGTCGCCGAGGGTCAGGGCGACCAGCTCGGAGCGACGCAGGGCGGCACCGAACCCCAGCAACAGCATGGCGCGACCGCGGGCGACGATCGCCGCGCGCTTCAGGTGGGTGGGTGCGGCGGCAGCGGGCTGTGCCGCCACGCCGCCGGCACTCGGGCCGGGCGGGTCGCCGGCGCGTTCGGGGGCGCCGTGGGCCAGCATTTTCCGCAGCACCTCAGGCACGGCGGGCGTCGCCTGGCGGCGGGGCCGCGTGCCCTTGGCCCGGACGATGCCCTCGACGACCATGGCGAGGCGGGGATCGCGCAGGTCGAGCGCCAGGCCGGCGAGGCGGTGGGCGGTGCGGATCGCCGCCAGGGCGACGCGGAGCGAGCTCACGGACAGTCCACCGCGGCCGGCGGCCCCCGCGT
>DATJTV010000184.1:0-3121 GCA_035503055.1 Acetobacteraceae bacterium | reverse complement strand
CTCGAGGTCGAGTATCCGCTGAGCGTGCTGCGCTACGAGCTCGTGAACGGCTCCGGCGGCGCCGGGCGCCAGCGCGGCGGCATGGGGTTGCGCCGCGTCTATCGCGCGGAGGCGGAGTGCCGCGTGCGGCTCGACGGCTCGCGCCTGCGCTCCGCACCTTGGGGGCTGGCGGGCGGGCTGCCGGGCGGCAAGGGCGAATTCCGCCTCGGTCCCGGCGTCGCTCCCTTCGATCATGGCGCGGGCGTCCTCAAGCCGGGCGAAACGGTCGAGATCATCACGCCCGGCGCGGGCGGCTACGGCCCGCCCTCGGAGCGGGCGCCCGACCGACGCCTCCGCGATGTCGCCGAGGAGCGGGCCGAAGGCGAACCGGCCTGAACGCGTCGGACAGGAAAACCAAGGAGGCCATTATGCTCTTTCCCCGCCGCGTTCTCCTCGCCGCAGGCGCTTCGCTGCCCTTCCTGCCGAGGATCGCGCGCGCAGCGTCAGCCCCGAACCATCTGACATTCGGGCTCTCGAGCTACCCCCCGAACCTCCATCCCTGGATCAATGCCGGCACGGCCGCCGGCACCAGCCTGCTTGCGCATCATCGCGGCCTTCTTTCGTACGCCGCGGACGGCAGCGTCCAGGGTGAGCTGGCCGCGCATTGGGAACCCGATGGCGGCTCCGGATGGATCTTCCATCTGCGCGACGCCTCCTTCCACAATGGCCAACCGGCCGATGCGGCTTCCGTGAAATGGTCCTTCGAGCAGATCGCGGCACCGCATTCGACTGCCTATCTGCGCTCCCAGTTCCAGGGGATCGCGGCGATCGAGGTCCCCGACGCCCATACGGTGCGGGTCATCATGAAGGAACCGACCGTCACGCTCCCGGATTGGCTCGCACCCTTCTACAGCTCGGTCGTGGCGCCCGGAACGGCAAGCCCCGGCAAGCTGCCCGTGGGCTGCGGACCGTTCGTGCTCAAATCCTACGAGCGGGGCGTCGCGCTCGACTTCGCGGCCTTCGACAAATACTACAAGCCGGGCCTGCCCAAGCTGAAGACGATGCGCTTCGTCGCCTATCCGGACGAGAATCTGCGCGTCGCCGCCCTTGAAGCGGGCAATGTCGATCTCATCGAGTACGTGCCGTGGCAATCGATGGGCGCGATCGCCGCCAACCCGAAGCTCAAGATGGAGAGCACGCTCGGCCCCTTCATGTACCTGACCTTCAACGCACGCTCCGGCCCGTTCAAGGACCCGCGCGTGCGCCAGGCGGTCGGCTTTGCGATCAAGCGATCGGACATCGTGAACGCCGCTTTCTTCGGCCGCGGCGCCCCGCTCGGCGGCATGCCGATCCCCGAGGGCACGCCGTTCTACGACGCCAAGCTCGCCGATTTCTGGACTTACGATCCGGATCGGGCCAAGAAGCTTCTCGCCGAGGCAGGGCTGGCCAAGGGCTTCTCCTGCACTCTGCTCTCCACCACGCAGTACGGCATGCACAAGATCACCGCCGAGGTGGTGCAGCAGGACCTCGCCGCGATCGGGATCAATGTCACGCTCAACCTGCCGGACTGGGCGACGCGCGTCGCCCTCGGCAACCGCGGCCAGTACGAGTTCGCGGTGATGGGCTCGGCGACCGAGAGCAACGACCCGGACGGGCTGAGCCCGCTGATCGACGGAACGCTCTCGCCCTCGTACGAGAGGAGTTACGACCTCGTCGTGCCCGGGCTGCATGCGCTGCTCGCGGCGGGTCGCGCGCAGTTCGACCAGGCGAAGCGCAAGGCGATCTACGACAAGGTTCAGGATCTCGCGCTGCAATATGCGCCGGTCGTGACACTCTGCTGGCGCTCCCAGGCGTACGCGATGAAGAAGAACCTCCAAGGCTTCGCCAATCTGCCCGGCGCGCTCACCTTCTATTCGGGCTACTCGTTCGAGGATACCTATTTCGACTGACGTGCGATGAGTCATGAAGGTTGTTCTTTTTTGAAAAGAGGAACCAAAAAACTTTTGTCCGTTTTTGCCCGTTCGGAGTCCCGACGCGGTGCAGAGTCCGGAGAACGGATAAAAGTCTTTTTGCTTCTTTTTCTTCAGAAAAAGATGGGCCTTTCTTTTCAATTTCCAGAATGACATGATGCTCTGGCTGGCGCGGCGGATCGCGATCTCGATCGGCCTCGTCTGGATCGTCGCCAGCATCGTCTTTCTGACGATCCGCATGATCCCGGGCAACCCGGCGGAGATGCTGCTCTCCCAAGGTGGTGTGGCGCCGGACCCGGCTTCGGTTGCCGAGCTCAAGCAGCAGCTCGGGCTCGACCGCCCGCTCCTCGCCCAGTACGGCGCCAGCATGATCGGACTCGTCAGAGGCAATCTCGGCGATTCGCTTCAGGATGGCTCGCCGGTGATGGGCGATATCCTTGCCCGGCTGCCGCGCACGCTCGAGCTGATCGCCGCCGCCGGCCTCTTCGCCGTCCTCGTGGGCGTGCCGGCAGGCGCGCTCGCCGCGATTCGCTGCGGCGGCTTCTATGACCGCGTCGGCTCCTGGCTCGCCGGGCTCTGGCTCTCGGTGCCAATCTTCGTCACCGGCACGCTGTTGATTCTTCTCTTCGCGCAGACGCTGCGCTGGCTGCCGGCCGGCGGCTACGTGCCGTTCGCCCAGAGTCCGCTGCAGTTTCTCGCCCTCCTTGCCATGCCGGCATTCACGATCGGCGCCGGGCTCGCCGGCGCGGTTTTTCGCATGACTCGCGCCGCGGTGCTCGACGTCGTCGGGCGCGAGCATGTCAGGGCAGCGCGGGCAAAGGGAATCGGGCCGCTCCTTGTGCTCCGGCGCCACGTGCTGCGCAACGCGATGATCCCGGTGGTCACCGTGCTCGGGCTGCAGCTCGGCGGCCTGCTCGGCGGCACCGTGCTCGTGGAGTACGTCTTCAACTGGCCGGGCGTCTCGAGCCTGCTGTTCGACGCGGTGAACGCGCGCGATTACACGCTGGTGCAAGGCATCGTCCTCGTCATCTCGGTGCTGTTCGTGGCGCTCAACCTGCTGGTCGACATCCTCTACGCCGTGCTCGACCCGCGCGTGCGGCACGGATGAGGCGCTTGCCCTGGATCGCGGCCGGAACCATCGGGATCATCGTGCTCCTGGCGCTGCTGGCGCC
>DATJTV010000183.1:0-11305 GCA_035503055.1 Acetobacteraceae bacterium | reverse complement strand
CTCTCGACTCTGCATCGGCAGGACATTCCCTACATCCTCGACGCCTCGACCAATCCGCGGCTTACCGAGATGGGCTACAACGACGTCTTCCGCACGATCGGGCGGGATGACGAGCAGGGACCCTTCGCCGCCAGCTTCATGGCCAACGCGCTTCACGCGAAGCGGGTGGCGGTGATCAACGACAACACCACCTACGCGAAGGGCCTCGCCGATGCCACCGTGGCTGCGCTCAAGAAGCTCGGCGTCGATGTCGTCTATAGCAACGCCATCACGCCCGGCCAGATGGATTATTCGCCGGTGCTGACGCGCGTTGCCGCGCTCAAGCCGGACGCCCTTTATTTCACAGGCTATTTCGCCGAAGGCGGGCTGATGGTGAAGGAGGCTCACGAGCTGCACCTGAAGTTCGCGTTCATCGGCGGTGATGGCAATAACGACCCGACTCTCCTGAAAACCGCCGGATCCGCGGCCGACGGGATGTTCGTCACCTGCGCGCCGCTGCCGCAGTTCCTCTCCGGCGCCAAGGGCTTCGTCGATGACTACACGAAACAGTTCGGCCATCCGCCCGGACCCTACTCCGCGTACGAGTACGACGCGGTCGGAGTGCTCGCGCAGGCGATCGACCGGGCAAAGGCGACCACGCCCGCCGCGCTGAACGCTTCTCTTGCCCAGACCAAGAACTATCCCGGCATCACGGGCAATATCAGCTTCAATTCGAAGGGCGACCGGACCGTCGCCGTCTATATCGTCATCATCGTCAAGAACGATGAGTTCACGCCCTATATGCGGCTCGATCCCGCCGGCAACTGGGTCGCGATGCAGTAGCGCTCTTGGTCGGACCTCGCACAGCAGCCGCCGGCGCTCCGCCGGCGGCGGCTCGGTGCCCGGAGAGGCCGTGATGCTCCTTCCCTGAGGGCCGGCGGTGCAGGCCTTCTTTCAGTACACCGTCGAGGGGCTGACGATCGGCGCCTTCTACGCCCTCGTCGCCCTCGGCTACACCATGGTCTACGGCATCATCCGGCTGATCAACTTCGCCCATGGCGATGTCTTCATGGTCGGCGCCTTCCTTGGCTGGACCGTGCTCGTGACACTCGCCGGCATGCACCTGCCGATGGCGGTCGCACTCGTCGTCGCCTTCGCCGCCTCGCTTTGCTTCAGCGGCGCGCTCGGCGTCGCGATCGACCGGATCGCCTATCAGCCCCTGCTCGCCGCCCCGCGGCTTTCGATCCTGATCACGGCACTCGGCGTCTCGCTCGCGCTCGAGAACGGGGTCCTGCTGATCTACGGCCCCGGCTTCCTCACCTACCCCCATCTCATGGGCACGGCCGGGTTCGCGATCGGCGGCGTGCAGATCAGCTACGCGCAGACCGTCATGTTCGTCGTCAGCCTGGCCCTGATGTTCGCACTCTACCTCTTCGTCCACCGCACCTTCATCGGCACCGCAATGCGCGCGCTCGCGGTCGATCAGGACGCGGCGCGGCTGATGGGAATCGATGTCGAGCGAATCATCCAGCTCACCTTCTTCATCGGCTCGTTCCTTGCCGCCGCAGCCGGCGTGATGGAGGGCCTCTACTACACGCAGATCTCCTTCTACATGGGCTTCCTCGTGGGTCTGCGCGCCTTCACCGCGGCCGTGCTCGGCGGCATCGGCAACATCCCCGGCGCGATGGCGGGCGGCCTCCTGATCGGGCTCCTCGAATCCTACGGCGCCGGCTATCTCTCCTCGCGCTGGACCGACGTCTTCGTGTTCCTCGTGCTGATCGGCGTGCTCGTCGTCAAGCCGACCGGCCTCTTCGGCGAACGCGTCGTGGAACGGATGTAGCGGCAATGGTCGATCGTGCCGATCCGGCTATGCGGGCCGCCACCGCCAGAATGCTCATCGTTGCAGTCGCGGCCGGCGCCGTCGTCCTGCCGCTCGTGTCGGACGACTACGTGGTGGACGTCGCGATCAGCATCCTTACCTTCGGCATCCTGGGCCTGGGGCTCAACATCGTCGTCGGCTACGCCGGCCTGCTCGATCTCGGCTATGCCGCCTTCTTCGCGATCGGCGCCTATACCACCGCGCTTTTGGAGACGCTGCTCCACTTTTCCTTCTGGGAGACGGTGCCCGCGAGCCTCCTCTTCGCGGCCGCCTCCGGCGTCATCATCGGCTACCCGACGCTCCGCCTGCGCAGCGACTATCTCGCGATCGTCACCCTCGGTTTCGGCGAGATCGTCCGCATCATCGCCAACAATCTCGACATCACCGGCGGACCCAACGGCATCTACGGGATTGACCCTCCCGTCCTGTTCGGCTTCGAGATTAGCTCGCCCAAGGCGATCTACGGCCTCGCCTGGGCTTTTCTCCTGATCGTCATCCTCTTCACGCGCCGCCTCTCGGCCTCGCGGCTCGGCCGCGCCTGGATCAGCATCCGCGAGGACGAAACCGCCGCCGAGGCGATCGGCGTGCCGACGCTCCGGGTGAAGCTGCTCGCCTATGTGATGGGTGCGCTGGTCGGCGGCTTCGGCGGCAGCCTCTTCGCCGCCCGCTTCGGCGCGATCGACCCCACCGGCTTTACCTATCTCCAGTCGATCAACTTCCTCATCGTCGTCGTGCTCGGCGGCATGGGCAGCACGCCGGGCGTGCTGCTCGGCGCGGCGATCGTCGCCGGCCTGCCCGAGGCGCTCCGCTTCCTCGCCCTGTGGCGTGAGTTCGGCTTCGCGATCGGCCTCATCATCCTCATGCTCGTCCGGCCGCAGGGGCTCTGGCCCGCGCGGGTCGCGCGGCGCGTCGAGCTTCCCGAGGACGAAGGCGGCGATCCGGTCTTCGCCGGCAAAGACGCGCCGCGCGGCGAGACGCTGCTCGAGGTGAGAGACCTGAGCCGCGATTTCGGCGGCGTGCGCGCGGTGAGCGGGTTGAGCTTCACCGCCCATCGCGGCGAGATCCTCAGCATCATCGGCCCCAACGGCGCCGGTAAGACGACCGTCTTCAACTGCCTCACCGGTGTCACGCGGCCGAGCGGCGGCGAAATCCGCTTCCGCGGAGCGCCCCTCGGACGTCTCTCCCCGCACCGCATCGTCGCCCTCGGCCTCTCCCGCACCTTCCAGGGTATCCGCCTCTTTCCCCACATGACGGCGTACGAGAACGTGCTCGTGGGCATGGATCCGCACCACCGCGTCTCGCTCCTGGGCGAGATTTTCGGCCTGCCCTCAGCAGGGCGCGATGGGCGCGAGCACCTCGGTACCTGTCGCCGGCTGCTCCGGTTCGTCGGCCTCGAAGAAGCTGCGGGCCATCGCGCCGGCGATCTCGCCTACGGCGACCAGCGGCGGCTCGAGATCGCGCGCGCGCTCGGCGCCAAGCCCGAGATCCTGCTGCTCGACGAGCCGGCCGCGGGCATGAATCCCACGGAAAAAACCGAGCTGATGACGTTGATCCGCCACATCCGCGATCTCGGCGTGACGATCGTGCTGATCGAGCACGACATGATGCTGGTGATGGGCGTCTCCGACCGCGTGCTGGTGATGGACCACGGCACGCTCATCGCCGCCGGCGAGCCCGCCGAAATCCAGCGCGACCCGCGCGTCATCGACGCCTATCTTGGCAACGAATCCGACACCGACGAAACGGCCGAAACGCCGGAGGAGGCCACCCTTTGGGACTCCTAGACGTCGAAGATTTGCACGTCGCCTACGGCAAGGTGGAAGTGCTGCGCGGCGTCAGCCTCGAGGTTGGGGAAGGCGAGATCGTCGCCCTGCTCGGCGCCAACGGCGCGGGCAAGACAACGTCCTTGCGCACGATCTCCGGCCTGGTGCGCAGCCGCCGGGGACGCATCCTCCTCGCCGGGGCCGATATCACCCGGCTCCGCGCCCACGAGATCGTCGCCCGCGGCCTCGGCCACGTCCCCGAGGGACGACGCATCTTCGGCCCACTCTCCGTCGAGGAGAACCTCCGCCTCGGTGGCTACCTGCTTCGCCGCGACCCTTTCGAGGTCGAACGACGCGTCGAAGCCAGCTACGCCCTCTTCCCCCGCCTTGCCGAACGGCGAAATCAGTTCGGCGGCACGCTCAGCGGCGGCGAGCAACAAATGCTGGCGATCGCGCGGGCGCTGATGCTGGAGCCGCGTGTGCTAGTGCTCGACGAGCCCTCGATGGGCCTCGCACCCAAGCTCGTGCGGGCGATCTTCGCGATCATACAACGCATCCGCGCCCGGGGCACCGCGGTGCTGCTGGTCGAGCAGAACGCGCGCCAGGCGCTGCGCATCGCCGACCGTGCGTACGTGCTCGAGAGCGGACGCATCGCCCTCTCGGGCGCGGCGGGCGCGCTCGCCGCCGACCCTCGCGTGCGCGCCGCCTACCTCGGCGGCGCCGCCGCAGCTTGAATCTCAGGCGAGCGGCCGGGCCACGTGTGCGCGGTAGGGTGCGCGTTCGAGCAGCCGGTCGTACCACGCGCGGAGGTGGGGCAGGGGCGGACGCTCGAATTCCATCGTGAACCACCGGTGCACGTGCACGCCGAGCGGGATGTCGGCGAGGGTGAAGGTCGCGCCGCCCACGTAAGGGTGCCGAGCAAGCTCCGATTCCAGCATGCCCCAGGCGCGCGTGCAGTCCTTGACGGCGGTGGCGATCGCGGGCTGGTCGCGCTTCTCCGGCGGCGTTCGCACGAGGCCCCAGAAGATCACCGAGATCGGGCGGTTGAGCGTCGTTTGCTGCCAGTCCATCCAGCGGTCGACATTGGCTCGTGCACGCGGCTCCGTGGGCCAGAGCGGCGCGTTCCCGGCAGCGAGATAGCGGCAAATCGCGTTGCTCTCCCAGAGGACGAAGCCGTCCTCCTCGAGCGTCGGCACGAGACCGTTCGGGTTCATCGCACGATATTCGGCCGTGTCAGTCTTGCCGAAGCTGCCGCCGACATCGAACCGCTCATAGGGCAACCCCATCTCCTCGAGCAGCCACAGAACTTTCATGACGTTGCTCGACGTCGCCCGGCCCCATACGCGTCGCATCCGCGCCTCCCTTGCGTGCGGCACGAGGCTAGGACGCGACCGTCCGCCGGGCAATCCGGACGCCTTGCCGCCTCGCGGAGAAGCGTTCATATCGCCCGGTATGCAGCGCATCGATCATCGCGCGGCGGGCTTCGCCGCGGCGCTCGCGGCCGCCCTGGCGCTCGCCGTCGCCGAGGGCTCGGAGCACTGGCTCGGGCTCGTTCCTTGCGCGCTTTGCCTGCTCGAGCGCTGGCCGTGGCGGATGGCCGTTGTTCTGGGCCTTCTCGCTGGGTTCGCCCGGCCGCGGCAGGCGGGGAGGGGGCTCTTGATAGTGCTGGCGCTCAGCCTGGTCGCCTCGGCGGGGCTCGGCGTCATCCATGTCGGCGTTGAGCAAGGTTTTTGGCCGAGCCCGCTGCCGGAATGCGCCGCGCCCGAGATCCACGGGACGAACTTGGCTCAGCTCCTTGCCTCGATGCCGGCGCGGCCGAGCAAGCCCTGCGATGCACCGAGCTTCTTGGTCCCTGGCCTGCCGCTCTCGATGGCGGCGATGAACCTGCTTTATTCGCTGGTCGTTCTCGGCGCCCTCGTGACCTATCTCGTGCAGAGCCGGGAGGGAAGGCGATGAGCGGGCCCGACCGTCCGGCTCCGGAGGCGGTGGCGCGCATGATCCGCGTCGATCACGCGGGCGAATACGGCGCGGTGCGTATCTATGCCGGCCAGCGGGCCGTGCTCGGGCGCGGAGCGAAGGCGGAGCTGCTGCGCCATATGGAAGAGCAGGAGAGGCAGCATCTCGCCTCCTTCTCCGAAGTGCTGACGCGCCGGCGGGTACGGCCGACGGCGCTCCTCCCGCTCTGGCATGTTGCCGGGTTCGCGCTCGGCGCGGCTACGGCAGCGCTGGGCGAGCGGGCCGCGATGGCGTGCACGGTTGCCGTCGAGGAGGCGATCGACGCACACTATGCCGGGCAGGAGGCCGCGCTTGCGGACGAGGAGGGCGCGCTTTCGGCGCTGATCGCGCAAGCCCGCGCGGAAGAGCTCGAGCACCGCGATATCGGGCTTGCTAACGGGGCTGAGAAGGCACCGGCGTACCGGCTGCTCTCGGCGGTCATCAAGACCGGCTGCCGGGTGGCAATCGCGCTCAGCGAGCGGGTGTAACCAAGCCTCGCGGCGGTTGGCTGGCGCAAACCCGGTCCCAGCTTTCATAGAAAGCTGGGACATAGATCATTGTTTTCTCGCATAATCGAACGCGCGCGGCGATCACGCTCCGGCTCGTCGAGCATCGGCGTTACATTCGCGCGCGAGGCGCGGATATACGCGAGATGTATGACTGGCGCCTGCCGCATGCCGGCTGAACCCCAACTCTATGCCAGTCGCCGGGCGAAGATGAAGCTGGCAGGATCGATCGCGTAGGGCGCCGGGCCGTTGAGCCAGGCGATGCTTTCCTGCCGTCCCGCGACGAAGCCCTGCCAGAAGGGCAGCGTGAGTGCGTGCACGTCGGCGAGCGCGCGCGCGGCCAGCGCACCGAGCGGCGCGTCTCCCGCCGGGGCGATGCCGGCGAGGGTCATGTGCGTGCCCTCGCGCACAATGCCGAGATATTTGTGGCCGGGCGGCGAGAGCTCGTAGGCGGCGAGGCGGTGGCGGTAGCCGCCCGGCCCATTGTCGCGCGTGCCGTCGATCAGCAGCAGTGGCCGCGTCAGCGCGCCGAACGAGGCGGGTGCGAGGCCCTGGAACGGATGGCGCGCATCGGCCCCGGGCGGCACCGGAGGGGCGGCCAGGAGGAAGAAGGCCGCCGGCCGGGGATCTGCAAAGCTTTTTTGCTGCCCGCCGGGAAAGCAGACGGTGGCACCGGCGATCACCGCGGCTGTCCAGGCGCCGAACGAGTGTCCGCCGAGGCCGACGCGGGCGGGAACGACACGCGCTCCGGCTCGCGCGGCAAGATCGGGGAGCGCGGTCAGCATCGCGTCGATATCCGCGATGCGAAGCTCCGCGTAGCGCTCGAGGTCGGCGAAAGAGGGACGGTACGGCGCGCCGCGCGCAAAGGAATCGAGGTGCTCGGGCAGGAGAAGAAGAAAGCCCGCCTCGACCCAGGGGGCGACGAGGCGGATGAAGCCCGAGGGGCGGCCACCATAACCGGGCGAGAAGATGAGGGCCGGATGGGGTGCTGCGCGGTTGGCGGGGGGCAGGATCGTGATGGGCAGGCCGCCATCGGGCCGCCCGGCGAGCCGCGTCGAGAGGCCGGGCCCAGCAGCGCGGGCCGGCCTGAAGATGGTCGCGCCGAGGCAGGCCGCGGCGAGCGCTGTGGCGGCGCGGAGGAGGGTTCGTCGCGTCATGTCATTCGTTCGGTCAAGACGTCGGATCGCGGCGTCTGGCCACGCCGCCTCCGTCGAGCGGATAGCGGAACCGACTGTCAGGACGAAAGCCCGGGTGGCGCGCTCCAGCTCGCTGCGGCCAGGCTCGGAGGGTTGTTGAATTCCCTTCAGCCTGCCGGCAGGCTCGCGACATGCGCGAGCCGAAGATTCCGCTGCCGCCGTTCGCAGCCCTCCGTGCCTTCCATGCCGCGGCCGTGCATGAGCGGTTCCGCGATGCGGCGGCGAGCCTCGGCATCACGGAATCGGCGGTCAGCCATCAGGTGCGCCGCCTCGAGGATTTCCTGCGCACCGCGCTGTTCGACCGCTCCGGGTCGGGCGCGCGGCTTACCGAGGCAGGCCGACGCTATCTCGAGCACATCGACCCGGCAATCCGCCAGCTCCAGGCGGCGACCGAGGCGATGATCCGCCCCACTGGGCGCAGCGTGGTTCGTCTGACGCTCCCGCCCTCGCTCGCTGCGACGTGGCTCATTCCGGCGCTCACCGCGTTCGAGCGCGCATGCCCCGGAATCGAGCTGCAGCTCGTGCCCACCACGCGGGTAATCGACCTCAAACGTGGCCAGGCGGATTTGGCGATCCGCCACGGCAAGGGCTCCTGGCCCGGCGTCGAGGCCACCTTCCTTCTCGAGGAGATGGCACTGCCGGTCGCCGCGCCCGGCTATCTGCAATGCCGCCCGGACGAGCCGCCGCTCCCCGCCCTGCGGCGCGCGCGGCTGATCGTCAACGCCCGCTTCCCCAACGAGTGGGAGGAATGGGCCCGGGCGCGCGGCCTGCCGCCGCCGGCGCTCACCGGTGCGATCGCGCTCGAGGGCTCGGAGGAGGGGCTCCGGGTGGCGGAGAGCGGGCATGGGCTCGCCATCGGCCGCCGGCCGATGGTCGATGACCGGCTCGCGCGGGGGACGCTGGTCGCGCCCTTCGGCGCGGGCGATCCGACCGGCGCGGCCTATTATCTCTGCCGGCCGACCGGCATTGCACCAAGCGCCGAGGCGCGGCGGCTGGAGGCTTGGCTCCGCAAGCTGGCCGCGCGATCCTCTTGAAGGATGTTCAAGCCCGCCTGAAGCGAACTCGCTGGCGCCCGCCGAAGGCGGTTGCCACATTTAGCGCATGGCCAGCCATTCTGAGGAGGCGACAAGTGAACCAGGCCGTCCTTGAGAGCGCCCGCATCTCCACCGGCCTTCGGGCCGCGCTCACTTTCATCGCGCCGTCGGCGAAGAAGCCGGTCTTCGAGAGCTCCGCCTATACCGGCGGCGCGCCGCGGCTTTACTTCGAGACCGAGCGCCACACCGTCGAGATCGCGGATATGCGCCCGCTCGCCGGCACGCTCTCGCTCGATGGCCACGGGTTCGAACTGCGCCGTTCGAAGACCGAAGTCACCGACCTCTACGACGACACTGCCGTCGAAACACGCTACTACCGGGAGATCGAGGCGCTGCTCCGCGATGTGATGGGCGCCAGCCGCGTCGTCATCTTCGACGCGACCCGCCGCTCGGACGATGGGGCGGGTGCTCAGAACCGCGAGGGCACGCGCGGCCCGGCGAGCCGCGTCCATGTGGACTACACGGAGAAGAGCGGCCCGCAGCGCGTCCGCGATTTCTTCGGTGCGGCGGAAGCCGGACGGCTGATGGATTCCGCCGCACGGATCGTGCAGATCAATGTCTGGCGGCCGATACGGGGTCCGGTCCAGCGCTCGCCACTCGCGGTCGCTGATGCCGCCAGCATCCGCCCCGAGGACCTGATCGCGACCGACCAGGTCTTCCCGAACCGGGTGGGCGAGATCTACCACCTCGCCTACAATCCCGCGCAGCGCTGGTATCATGCGCCCGAGATGGAAGCCGACGAGGTCCTGCTGATCAAGGGCTGGGACAGCCTCGCTGACGGCCGCGCCCGCTTCACCCCGCACGGCGCCTTTGATCTGCCGGACATGAAGGCGGACGCCGCGCCGCGCGAAAGCATCGAGGTGCGGACCCTGGTGGTGATCGAGGACTGACGGCCCGGCCGAGCGCGCGCTTGTTGCCGCCGGGCCTCCGGCCATAGCATTTGGCCGGAAAAGGGAAAGGGGGCGGGAATGCGCTCGGGACTTTTCATGATGCCGCTGCATCCGCCTCATCGGCCGCTCGCCGAGACGGCGGCCGAGGACGCGGACAAGATCATACTCGCCGAGCAACTCGGCATGGACGAGGCCTGGGTGGGCGAACACTTCTCCGCCGGCTCCGAGCCGCTCGCCTCCCCGCTGATGTTCCTGGCGTCGGTGCTGCCGCGCACGCGGCGGATCCGCTTCGGCACCGGTGTGATCGGGCTCGGCTATCATCATCCGGCGATGGTCGCGGCCGAGGTCGCGCAGTTCGACCATATGAGCGAGGGACGGCTGATCCTCGGCATCGGCGCCGGGGGGCTGGCAAGCGACGCGGAGCTCTTCGGCCAGCCGGACGTGAAGCTGCGCGGCGAGCGGATGCGCGAGGCGATCGATATGATTCTCGCCCTCTGGTCCGGCGATCCGCCCTATCGGCTCGAGGGCAAGCACTGGCGGATCCGGCTCGAGGAGGCGCTGATGCCCGAATATGGCGTGGGCTTTATGCAGAAGCCCTATCAGAAGCCGCATCCGCCGATTGCGCTTTCGGTGGTGAGCGCGAACTCGGTGGCGATGAAAGTTGCGGCGCTCCGCCGCTGGATCGCCGTCAGTGCCAATTTCATCCCGACCTGGAGCCTTGTCACGCATTGGCCGACCTATCTCGCGGGTTGCGCCGAGGCGGGCCGCGCGCCGGACCCGGCTGCCTGGCGCGTCGCGCGCAACGTGATCGTCGCGGACACGGACGCGGAAGCGCGCGCGCACGCCTTCGATCCCGAAGGGGCGAGCTGGTACTATTTCGAGTACCTCTGGCAGCTCCTGCACCGGCGCGGGCTCGGTGCCGGGATGAAGCCCGACCCAGCGATCCCGGACGATCAGGTGACACCTTCGATGCTGATCGAGGAAATGGTCATTCACGGCAGCCCGGCGACGGTGACCGAGAAGCTTGTCGCCTTGCGCGAGCGGATCGGCCCCTTCGGGACACTGCTGCTCGCGGCACTCGACTGGTCGGGCGCCAACGCCGAACGCGAGCGCCGTTCGCTCACCCTGATGGCGGAGGAGGTGCTGCCGCGGTTCGCTCAAGCGGTGGGCAAGGCCGCGGCGGCGTAAACCGCGAGGCCGAGCCACCGATCAGATCTGCCCCGCTCAGATCTGAACCACATCGTTGAGCGACCAGGTCTCGTTCGGCGGGTTCTCGCCGATCCGTACCGTCTTGTCGTTGACGAAGACGTAGGGCGGGACCGGAAGGTTGTAGGGCGCCGGGACGAATTTCCAGACCCGCCCGGCGAGGTCGTATTTCGAGCCGTGGCAGGGGCAGAGATAGCCGCCCGGCCAGTCCGCCACCGGTGTCGTCTGGCTTGGATTGGGCCAGTATCCCGGCAGGCAGCCGAGATGGGTGCAGATGCCAACCAGGACGGCATATTCCGGCTTGACCGAGCGGTGCCAGTTGTCGGCGTAGGTCGGCTGCTGGAGCACTTTCGAATCGGGATCGCTGAGGCGTGCGATCATCGAGTGGCTCTGCAGCGCCGTGAGCGCGGCAGCCGGACGATTGACGACGAGGATCGGCTTCTCGCGCCAGAGCACGATAATCTGCTGGCCGGGCTGCATCTGGGAGATGTCCACATCGACGGGCGAGCCGGCCGCGAGCGTGTCCGCCGCCGGGTCCATCGAATCGAGGAACGGCCAAGCGACCGCGGCGACGCCGATGGCGGCGCTGGCGAGAGTGACGAGGGTCAGGAAATCGCGCCGCGGCGTACCCTCCCCGGCGTGGTTCCCTGCGCCGTGCGCCGTCGTTGCCTCCGATGCTGCCATCGTCCGTCCCCTCTGCGAACTCGGCCTTGCGGCCGCTTGCCCGCTATCTAACGCCGCGCCGCCGCGGGCACCATCCCCCGGCATCGTGGCGCCGCCACGCGCTAGGCGAGACC
>DATJTV010000182.1:0-21407 GCA_035503055.1 Acetobacteraceae bacterium | reverse complement strand
CGAGGCAATTCTCTCCGTGCTGCGCCGCGCCTGCGCGGAGGCCGGGTGCGAGGCCGCAGTTCTGGCGGCACCCGCGTTCAAGGCTGGGGAGCCCGGCTTGAGGGAGGCAGCGCGGAGTCTCGGGCTCGCGCTCATCCCGGTCGAGGCGGCGGGTTTGGCGGCGGCGCAGGCCCGCTGCGTCACGCGGTCCGCCCATGCCGGGCGGGCCACCGGCTTCGCCTCGGTTGCCGAGGGCAGCGCGCTGGCGGCCGCCGGCGCGGGCGGGCGGCTGATCCTGCCGCGCATCGCCGGCGGTGGCGCCACCTGCGCGCTCGCCGAGGCCGCGCCTGCATGACCGTGCATTTCATCGGCGCCGGCCCGGGCGCGGCGGACCTCATCACGCTCCGCGGGCGCGAGATTTTGGCGCGATGCCCGGTGTGCCTCTATGCCGGCTCACTCGTGCCGCGCGAGCTCCTGGCCCATTGCCCGCCGGGGGCCCACATCGTCGATACCGCGGCCCTGACGCTCGATGCGATCGAGGCGGAATATCGCGTGGCGCACGCCGAGGGGCTGGACGTCGCCCGCCTGCATTCGGGCGATCTTGCGATCTACAGCGCGGTTGCCGAGCAGATCCGCCGACTGGAGCGCCATGGGATTCCCTACACCCTGACCCCGGGCGTGCCCGCCTTCGCCGCCGCGGCCGCCGCGCTCGGGCGCGAGCTGACGGTGCCTGAGGTGGCGCAGAGCCTGGTGCTGACGCGGGTTTCCGGGCGCGCCTCGACGATGCCGGCGGGCGAGACGTTGGCCGCGTTCGGGGCGACCGGGGCGACGCTGGCACTCCATCTCGCCGGGCACACGCTCGGGCGGATCGTGGCCGAGCTTACGCCCCTCTACGGCGCGGACTGCCCGGCGGCGATCGTCGTGCGCGCGAGCTGGCCGGACCAGCGCATCGTGCGTGGGACGCTGGCGACGATCGTTGCCACCGCCGCGGACGCGCCAATCGATCGGACGGCGCTCGTCCTGGTCGGACCCGCGCTGGAGGCGACGGATTTTCGCGAGAGCGCGCTCTACGATCCGGGCTACCGCCGCCGCTTCCGCCCGGGCGGCGCGCCATGATTGGGGATACCGACCGGGGCGAAGCCGGCGCGGCCGGCGAGCGCGCCGGCTCGGTCGAAGAGCACGATCTCGAGCGCGATCGGCGCCGGGTGGAGGACGGCGGCGGCAGTCTGCCAGGCCGCGCGGGCCACCGCATCGCCGAGGGGCAGACCGGCGGCGAGGGCAAACGCCTCGGCCACATTGTTCGCCGCCACGATGCGCACCTGCATCGCCGCTGGGGCGCCCTCCCCTCCCGCAAGGCGTGCGAGGGCGGCGAGATTCGCCTCGCCTCGTTTCGAGTGGAGATCGAGCTGACCCTGGGCGAGCTTCGTTATCTTGGCGAGGCCGCCGGCGATTGTGACGCGCGGAAGCGGATGACGGCGGAGATATTTGAGCATACCGCCGGCGAAGTCGCCCATTTCGATGAGCGCGACCTCGGGCAGCGCATGAAGCGCCCGGACGGCTTCTTCCGAGGTGCGGCCGGTCGCGCCCGCGACGTGCGCGAGGCCGGCGGCGCGCGCGACATCGATACCGCGATGGATGCTCGCGATCCAGGCAGCGCAGGAATAGGGCACGACGACGCCGGTGGTGCCGAGGATGGAGAGGCCGCCCACGATGCCGAGACGCGCGTTCAGCGTGCGGCGCGCCAGCCCCTCCCCGCCCGGGATCGCGATCTCCACGATCAGGTCCACGCTAGCGCCGTGCGCGGCGGCGGCCTCGGCGACAGCGTTGCGGATCATCTGCCGCGGCACCGGGTTGATCGCCGGCTCGCCGGGCGGCAGCGCGAGGCCGGGGCGCGTGACGGTGCCGACGCCGGGGCCGGCCCGGAACCCCACACCGGAGCCGGGCGGCCCGGCGGCGACGGTGACGCGGATCAGGGCGCCGTGCGTCACGTCCGGATCGTCGCCGGCGTCCTTCACCACACCGGCGGTGGCAGTGCCGGCGCCGCGCGCCGTCTCGGCGAGCGCGAAGGACACGCGGCGCCCGTCGGGCAGCGCGATGTCCACCGGGTCGGGGAACGCATCGCCGAGGAGCGCCGCGGTCGCGGCCTTGGCGGCCGCGGCGGCGCAGGTGCCGGTGGTCCAGCCCCGGCGCAAAGGCCGCTTGCGATGCACCTTGCGGCATATATCGGGCCGCCGCCCGCCTGTCATTGCGGCGAGCGGCTTGCATGATTGCGCGCGAGGCGCTCGCGGTGGTGCTCGCCAGCATGCCCGAGCTGCGGCCGGGCGAGGTCTGGCTCGCGGGCGCCGGCCCGGGCGAGCCGTCGCTTCTCACGCTGCAAGCCCTGGCGGGCCTCATGCAGGCGGATGTCGTGGTGCATGACGCGCTGGTGGACGCGCGCGTGCTCGGGCTGGCGCGGGCAGGCGCGACGCGTGTGTTTGCCGGCAAGCGCGGCGGGCACCCCTCCGCGCATCAGGGAGACATTACCGCGGAATTGGTGCGGCTGGCGCGCGAGGGCGCGCGCGTGCTGCGGCTGAAGGGCGGCGACCCATACGTGTTCGGGCGGGGCGCGGAGGAGGTGCTCGGCCTGGCGGAGCAGGGGATCCCGTTCCGCGTGATCCCCGGGGTCACCGCGGGTCTCGCCGGGCTGACCATGGCGCTGGTGCCGGCGACGCAGCGCGGGGTGAACCGGGCCATCCTGCTTGCGACCGGCCATGGCGCGGAGGACGAGGCAGCGGACAGCCTCGACTGGGCGGCGATCGCCCGGCTGGGCCAGCCGATCGTGCTCTACATGGCGCTCTCGCGCATCGAGGCGATCGCCCGGGCCCTGCGGGCGGGCGGGCTGGCTTCGGGCACCGCGGCGGCGGTGATCGCGTCGGCGACGCTGCCGGGGCAGCGCATCGTGATTTCCACGCTCGGCGGCCTGAGCGAGGACATCGCGCGCCATGGCATCGCCGCGCCGGCGGTCGTCGTGATCGGCGAGATCGTGCGGGCGCGCGCACGGCTGCTCGCCCTCCTGCCCGAGCTTGGCGGGGAGGTGCCGGCATGGGCGCGGGGCTGATTGTCGGGGCGCCGTACTCGGGCGCGGGGAAGACGACGGTGACGCTGGCCATCCTCGCTGCGCTCCGCCGTCGCGGCATCGCCGTGCGGGCCGGCAAATCCGGGCCGGACTATATCGATCCGGCATTTCACGCCGCGGCGAGCGGCTTTCCGTGCCCCAACCTCGACAGCTGGGCGATGGCGCCGGAGCAGCTCGACGCGGTGACGCGGGGCCTCGCGGAAGCGGCGGAGCTGGTGGTGATCGAATCCGCGATGGGCCTGTTCGACGGCGTGGCCGGGCCGGCGAACCGCACGGGGGCGGCTTCGGATCTGGCCGCCCGCTATCGGCTGCCGGTGCTGCTGGTGCTCGACGTGGCCGGCCAGGCGCAGAGTGCCGCGGCGGTGGCGCGCGGGTTCATGCGGCATGATCGGGCGGTGAAGATTGCCGGCGTCGTGCTGAACCGCGTCGGGAGCGAGCGCCATCGGGAGAGCGTGACGGAGGCGCTCGTCGCCCTGCCGCTCAAGGTGCTGGGCAGCATCCGGCGCGACGCCGCGATCGCGGTGCCGGCGCGGCATCTCGGCCTGGTTCAGGCGGGCGAGCAGGGCGACCTCGGCGAAACCTTGCGCCGACTGGCCGATCTGGCGGAGGGCGCGCTCGACCTCGATGGGATTCTCGCGGAAGCGGCGCCGCTTGCGGTCGCCGGCGCGGCGGCAGCGACATTGGCGCCGCCGGGAAGGCGGATCGCGCTCGCCGAAGATGCCGCATTCAGCTTCGTCTATCCGCACGTGGTCGCGGGCTGGCGGGCGGCCGGCGCCGAGATCGTCCGCTTCTCGCCGCTCGCCGACGAAGCGCCGCCGGACGCGTGCGATTGCTGCTGGCTGCCCGGCGGCTATCCGGAGCTGCACGCCGCACGCCTGGCCGGGGCCAAGCGGTTCCGCGCAGGCATGCACCGCTTCGCGGCGACCCGAACCGTGCACGGCGAATGCGGCGGCCACATGGTGCTCGGGCGGGTGCTGGAGGATGACGCCGGCACGGCGCACGAGATGCTGGGACTGCTCGGCCACGCCACGAGCTTCGTCCGGCGGCGGCTGCATCTCGGCTACCGCGAGGCCCGGCTGCTGGAGGATGCAGCGATCGGCAAGGCGGGTGGCGTGCTGCGCGGCCACGAATTCCACTATGCGTGCACGAGCGATCTCGGCGCCGACCCGCCCCTGGCGTTGCTGTCCGACGCGCTCGGGCGAGAGCTTGGCCCGGCCGGCGGGCGGCGGGGACACGTCAGCGGCTCGTTCTTCCACGCGATCGCGCCGGTTCCAGAAAGGGGTTGATGGCGGATGACCGAGTTCACGAGCATCGACGAGCTCCGCGAGATCTGCCGCACCTTGCCGGCGGGCGATGAGCGGGCAGCGGAGGCGGCGCACGCCCGCCAGTGCGTGTTGACGAAGCCCCCCGGGAGCCTTGGACGGCTGGAGGAGCTGGCGGCGTGGCTCGCCTGCTGGCAGGGGCGGGCCATACCTCGGCTCGAGCGCGTCGAGGTGCTGGTGTTCGCGGGCAACCACGGCGTGGTGGCGCAGGGCGTTTCGCCCTATCCGCCCGAGGTCACGGTACAGATGGTGGCGAACTTCGCCGCCGGCGGCGCCGCCATCAACCAGTTGGCAGCGGCGGCCGGCGCGACGCTCCGGGTGATCCCGCTCGGCCTCGAGACGCCGACGCGCGATCTGACCGAGGCGGCGGCGCTCACGGAGGGCGAGTTCCTGGCGGCGGTCCGCAGCGGGTTCGCCGCCGTGGCGCCGGGCACCGATTTGCTTGCGCTCGGCGAAATGGGGATCGGCAACACCACCGCGGCCGCCGCGCTGGCGGCGGCCCTCTTCGGCGGCGGCGGAGAGCGCTGGGCGGGACGCGGCACCGGCCTTGACGATGCCGGGCTGCTGCGCAAGCGGGCAGCGATCGATCGGGCGCTCGCGCGCCACGCGGGCGCGCTGGACGATCCGCTGCTTGCGGCGATGACGCTCGGCGGGCGGGAGCTGGCGGCAATCCTCGGTGCCGCGCTTGCCGCGCGGCTCCATCGTACGCCGGTGCTGCTCGACGGGTTCGTCTCCACCGCCGCGGCGGCGCCGCTGGCACGTATCGCGCCGACGGCGCTCGACCATGCCCGCGTCGCCCATCGCTCGGCGGAGGCCGCGCATGCCGCGCTGGCGGCGGAGCTGGGGCAGGTTCCGATCCTCGACCTCGGCATGCGGCTCGGCGAGGCGTCGGGGGCTGCGGTCGCGATCCCGGTCCTGCGTGCCGCGGTCGCCTGCCACACCGGCATGGCGACCTTCGCCGAGGCCGGCGTGCACGGACGGGCCTGAGGTGGGGGTCCTCTCGGAGCTGGTTGCCGCCTTCATCCTGCTGACGCGGCTGCCGCTCGGACGGTTCACCGCGGACCGGCCGACGGTGGCGATCGCCCGCAGCGTGTGGGCGTTCCCGCTCGCCGGCGCGGCGGCCGGCGCGCTGGGCGGCGCGGCCTATGCGGGCGCGACGCTGGCCGGCGTGCCCCCGGGCGTGGGGGCTGTAGCGGCGCTCGCCGTCATGGTGCTCTTCACCGGCGCATTGCACGAGGATGGCCTGGCGGACAGCGCCGACGGGTTCGGCGGCGGGCGTACGCCTGAGCACAAGCTCGAGATCATGCGCGACAGCCGCATCGGCAGCTTCGGCGCCATCGCGCTGATCCTCTCGCTGGCGGCGCGCTGGGCCGCGATCGCCGCGATAGGACGGCCGCTCCACGTTCTGAGCGCGCTGGTGGTTGCCGCTTCGCTGGGGCGCGCCGGGATGGTCGTGCTGCCGCTCGCGCTCGGGCCCGCGCGCTCGGACGGCCTTGCCTTTGGTTTGCAGGGGCCCGACAGGGTTCGCACATTGGCCGGGTTCGCGATTGCGATCCTGCTGGCGGCGATGCTGCTGCCGCCTCGCACAGCGCTCCGCGCGATCGCGGGCGCGCTGGTCGCTTCGCTTGCCGTGGCGTGGCTCGCGCGGAGCCAGATCGGAGGCTACACTGGCGATGTGCTCGGCGCGGCCTCGGTTGTCACGGAGTGCGTGGCGATCGGGCTGATCGCCGCAGTACCACTCGGTAATTGACCCCGCCGCCACGCCGCGCGGCCCTTGCGGAATGGTGCGTCGCCGTCGGTTGAGGCGATGTTAACTCGCCGCGCAATACCTCAGAGAGCGATTTCGCGTTGAGCTCGGGCGCGCGGGAACCTTCTCGCGGCGCAGCGAGCGGCGATCGGGCGATCGATCCGATGCCTGGAAAGGATTCGTCATGGCTTTGCCGGCCATTCCCCTGCCGCTCGCGGGCAACGCCGGCGCCGAAGCCGGAAGCGGCGCCGCCTCGTCAGCGGAACAGCAAGGATTTGGAGCGACACTTCAGCAGGCTCTTGCCGACGTCAGCCAATCGCAGGCGGCGGCGAGCACGGCGGAAAACGCAGTCGCGGCCGGCGAGCCCGGAGCATCGACGTCCACGGCGCTGGTGCTCTCGGATCGTGCCGAGATCGGCTGGAATGCGGTGGTTGCCGTGCGCAATGAGGTAGTGTCCGCGTACCAGACGATGATGAACATGCAGATCTAGCGCCACGCGCCCAGCATGACCGTCAACGACGCCAAGGCGATCGGCCTGCGCTGGCTGGAGAAGGTGCGGAACCTGCCGCTTCCGGTTTTCTTTGCCGCAGCCGCCGTTCTTGCCGCATGTCTGCTGCTTGCCCTCGTCGGCTTGTCGGGCCCGCCTTTCCAGGTGCTGTACGAGGGGCTGAGCCCGCAGCAGGGAGGCGAAGTCATTGCCGAGCTGCAAAAGCTCGGAATCCCCTACCGGCTCGACCGGGCGGGCACGGTCATTGCGGTGCCGGTTGCGGATCTCGGCCGGGCGCGCCTGGAGCTCGCGAGCAACGGCGCGCCGGCGGACGACACCTCGAGCGCCTGGAAGAGCCTCGAGAGCGCGCCCATGACGGCCAGCGAGGCGTCGGTCCAGGCGCTGCAACTCGAGGCCGCACAGAGCAGCCTGGAGCAATCGATCAAGCAGGTCTCCGGGGCCGGCGATGTCCAGGTGATGATCGCCCTGCCGAGGAACACGCCTTTCCTCGAGACCCAGCCGAGACCAAAGGCCTCGGTCGTCATGATCGGGGCGCCGGAGCCGGACGAGGCGCTCGGCGAGGCGGTTGCGCGCCTGGTTGCCGGGGCGGTGCCCGGCCTTGCGATGCGCGACGTCGTCGTCGCGACGGCCGGGGGGAATATCCTCCACCCGGTCTCTTCGACCTACGACGCGTCGCGGCAGCTCGCGATCCAGCAGAGCGTCGAGGCCGCGCAGGAGGCGAAGATCCGCGCGCTGCTGACGCCGATCGTGGGCGCCGGGAATTTCCGGACTGCCGTGTCCGCGGACATCGAATTCGGAACCGCAACCATCGAATCCGTGGCCTACGGCCCGCATTCGTATCCCCTTTCCACCGACATCGAGCAGAGCCACCATGTCGGCAACCAGTATCTGCCGATCGGGATTCCGGGCGCGCTCTCGAACCAGCCGCCCGGTCCGACGGCGGCACCGCTGAACCCGCCCGCGGCGGCGGCGCCGGCCAACGGGGCCGCGAACGCGCCGGCGGAGCCGCAGGTGCCGCCGACACCGAGTGCCGCGGCGGCGGCGAGCGCCAAGCCGGCGCAGCCGCTTCCGGTGAGCACGTCGAACCACGAACAGACGCGCTACGCGGTCGACCAGACGACCACCGAAGCCCATCCCGCGAGCTGGCGCGTGAAGGCGATCTCGGTTTCGGTCGTGCTCAACCGCGCCGCGCTCGGCGCGGCCACGCCGGCGGAGATCAAGACGCTCATCGCGGCGAGCACCACCATGAAGCTTGCCGCCATCGCGGTGATCCCGGCGAGGTTCGTCGCGAGCGGAGCCCCGCCCGCGGGCCTGGCCGGCTCCGGTTTCGCGTACGTCTTGCGCGCGGCGCTTGTTCTGATGGCAGCGATCGCCCTGCTCGCCGGCCTCCTGCTTCCCTTGCGACGCTGGCTTGCGGGCCTCACGGGGCCGTCGTTGCGATTGTTCCGCGAGCCTCCGATGCCTCCGGAGGAGGACGCGCATACGCAGCATACACGTGCGCGCGCGCTCCTAGGACACACGGTCGACAAGGTCCGCCTGACCGTTCAATCCGAACCGCTTACCGTTGCGAGGACGCTGCAGAAATGGCTGGAACAGACCTAGAGGGCGAGACGCTTTCGCCGCCCGAGAAGGTGGCCGCGGCCTTGCTGACGATGGGGGAATCATCGGCCGCGGTCATCCTCAGGCAGATGGATGAAAGGTCCGTCGCGGTGATCTCGGAGGCGATGGCGCGGATGCGCATGGTGGATGTCGGGACCGCAACGAAGGTGATGGAGGATCTCGTCGCCGACCTCGAAGCGAACGGAGCGGTCACGCCGGGCGGGGTCGGCCATCTCCGCCGCCTGCTCGCCTCGGCTTTCGGCGAGCAGCGCGCGGGGGAGATCGTCGAGCGGATGATGCGCTCGCGCGATGGCGCGATCGATATCCTCTCGGAGGTGGATCCCAAGACCCTGGCCGAGCAGGTACGCCAGGAGCGCCCGCAGCTCCTCGCGGTGCTGCTCGGCCATATGAACAAGCTCTCGGCGACCGGGTTCCTTGCCAACCTGCCCGAAGAGACCGTCACCGACGTCGTCTATCGCTACGCGCGCATGGACACGATCCAGCCCGCGGGGTTGTCGGAGATGCGGGCCATGCTGGGCGAGATGCTGGGCGGCCATGTGGAATCGAAGACGGCGATCATCGGTGGGATCCGCAACGCGGCGGATCTTCTCAACGGGATGGGGCAGGCGGCGTCGGAGCGGGCGCTCGCGCGGATCCGCGAAACCGACCCCGAGCTCGCCAAGCAAATTCGCGAGAACATGTTCACCTTCGACGATCTCATGCGGCTCTCGGACCAGACGCTGCAGACGATCCTGCGCGCGGTTCCGCCGGACGGCATGGCCCCCGCGCTCCGCTCCGCCTCGCCGGAGATGCGCGAGAGGATCTACGCCAACGTTTCGCGAAAGGCGGCGCAGTTCCTGCGCGACGAGGTCGAGAACGGACCGCTGGTTACGCGCGCGGACGCGCAAGCGGCGCAACGCGTCATCCTCGAAGCGGCGCTGGCGCTGGCGCAGGACGGCAAGCTCTCGCTGCGCGGCGAAGAGGAGATGGTGTGACCATGGGGCGGCGATGAGAACGCAGATACGGCCGACGGTCGCGCCCGCGAAGGCTGCGGACCCGCGCGCGGCGCCGTCGACGGCCGACGCGCACGCCTGGCAAGAGGCCGCGGCGGCGGTAGCGGGGCGGATGAGGCTCACTGACGCGGAGACGCGCGGAACCCCGGCCCGACCGGAGAAACGCGCCGAGCCGGGCCGTGAGCGTGAGGATGCTGCAAGCAGCGATGGGAACGCCGCGCCGGCGAGCCCGGTTGCGCCCCGGTCGCTTGCCGAGCTGACCCATGGCGGCGCCGAGCGAGGTTACGAGGAAGGAACGGAATCGTCGCCCCCGCGGGACGCAAAGGCGAGCGGCAGCGCAGCTGCGCGGCCCCCCGTGACGAAGGGGGCTGCACCGCGCCAGGCGAAGGCGGCGGACACGCAAGCGGCGAAAACGCTCACGCAGGATCATGATCCGGCGGGTCACGGCGATACCGCCGTCGAGGAGGAGCAGAGGAAGCCGGGGCCACGGCATTCGGGCGTGTACGACGCTTCGGGTGGAACGGCGCCGGAGGCGAAGGCGGCTTCGGCGCCGGCCGGTACGGCGGCCGGCTCGGGCGCACCGGCGGCCGCGCCCGTGCCCGCTGGCGCCGCGGCGGCCGGGGCTTCGGCCACCTCGTCTCCGGTTCCGTTGGCGGCGGCGAGCGGAGCGCTCGCGAGCCTTGGGCAGACGGGAGGCGTGCCCACGCCCGCGGCGGGGCGGGATGGCCGGACGCGGCTCGTCTCGGTGCAGGCGGCGGCGGGCCTCGCCGCGCTGCCCGGGCCGCCGGCGCCGCCGTCCGCCGCCGCCGCATCGGCCGGCGCGGCGCCATCCGGCGCCGGGACCGCAACCGCGGCGCAAGCGGGCCAGCCCGGCTTGCAGCGTGCGGCTGCCGACCTCGCCGGCATGGGAGGCGGCAGCATCTCGGTCACCCTGCGGCCGCCGACGCTCGGCGCTGTGCAGGTGCAGATGGCGGTCGGGGCAACGGGAGCGGCACATATCCAGCTCACCGCCGCGACCCACGAGGGCTACACGGCGCTCGCCGCCGCCGGCCCGGCGCTCGTGCAGCACCTTGCCGGGGCGGGCATCGCCGTGGGCTCGCTCAGGACCGCGATGCAGAGCGGCTCGGGACATGGGCAGCCCGGACAGGAGCAGCCGCGCGGAAACGGCGCGCCGCGCGAGACGAGCCGCACGGAGGATGAAGGCGAGGACAGGATTCTCGGCTATGCCTGATCATACGCCCCCGCAGACGCCACCGCAGACGATCGACCTCGTGCACCGCCAGCGGCACTTCACGAACACGCTGCCGGACCTTCGCCTTTTTCGCGAGCGGTTCTTCCGCGCCTGCCGCACCCGCCTCTTCCAGACGCTGCGCCGCAACGTCCAGGTCGACGACGACCAGTCGGCGACGCTGCTGCACGACGACTACCTCAACACGCTGCACGACGGACCGTGCCATTACACCATCTACGCGATACCGCCGCTCCGCGGCCTCGCCCTGCTCACCGTCTCACGGTCTCTGC
Organism: Acetobacteraceae bacterium; assembly: GCA_035503055.1. GTDB lineage: Bacteria > Pseudomonadota > Alphaproteobacteria > Acetobacterales > Acetobacteraceae > JAKAWQ01. The sequence continues at coordinate 10,603 of DATJTV010000182.1, read as the reverse complement.
TGGCGGCGATCGTCGACGAGCTGTTCGGCGCCGGCGGCATCCACGCGAAGGTCGGGGGCAACGATCTCGACCTCTCCGGCATGGAGCGCCGCATCGGCGTGAAATTCGGCCTCATCGCGGCGCAATCCCTCAAGGACGCGTTCTCGCCGCAAATCGACTTTGTCGCGAATGTGACCGGAACGGAATCCCATACTGCGCTCGTCTCGGTCGCCGACTCGGCGGAGCCCTTCTGCGTCATGGCGGCGCGGCTCTCGCTGGCGACGGGCGGCGGTCTGGTCTCCGCAGCCATTCCCTATCGCGCGCTCGAGCCCTATCGCACCGCTCTCTCGTCGGCGATCTCGATTGCAGGCAAGCACGACAGCGAGCGGGCCTGGGAAGACCAGATGGACGCCTCGCTGGGCGAGGTGCCGGTCGAGCTCGCGGCCCAGGCCGGCGTGGCGAGCGTTCCCGTGCGGTTCCTCTCGCGGATGCAAGTGGGCGACGTCATCGCGCTGCAGATGTTCCGCCATGCGCGGGTCGTGCGCACCGATGGCGCCGTGCTGTGCCTTGCCGACTACGGCGAGCGGAACGGTGAGATCCATTTGCGGGTGCATTCGGACGGAGTCCCATAGATGGGGGCGCGAAGCGTCAAGCAGCCGGGAGATGCCACCGTGCGGACGGAGATGGAGCCGCTTGCGGACGTGGGCGCACCGGCCGAGGCCGTGGTCATTCCGACCGCGGTGGTCGAGAACGTCGTCGTCGATCTCGCCGTCGAGCTTGGACGGATGAGCCTTCGGATCCGCGACATCAAAGCGCTGCGGCAGGGCGAGGTCATCAGCCTCCAGCGCCCGGTCGGCGATCCGCTCGACATCCGGATCAACGGCCGCATCGTCGCCAAAGGCGAGGTTGTCGCGACCGAGGGCCGCCAGTACGGCATCCGCATCACCGAGATCGTCATGCCCGACGCCGAGCCCGGTGGTGCATGACGATCCCTGACTGGTACACCGACGGCGCCATGGCGTCTTTCCTGGCGATGGCCGGGCCGCCGCTTGCTGTGTGCCTGGTACTCGGGGTCGTGGGCGCGATCCTGCAGACCACCACCCAGATTCGCGAGGCGGCGATCACGTTCGTGCCGAAGGCGATCGGGCTTCTGCTGGTGATCGGCTTCGGCGGCGCTCTGATGTTCTCGGTGGATGTGCGGTATGCCCGCCACGTCTTCCAGCAACTCGGGCCAATCGTCCATGTCGGCGAGCACGACTGAGGCGCGGGCTGCCGCCCCGGGGGCGGTTCCGGCGGCGAATCTGGCGTCGCGGATGGTGGCGCCGATCACCGTCGCGGCCGTGCTCGTGATGTTGATCGTGCCGCTGTCGCCGACCGCCATCTCCATGATGTTCGCGCTGAATATCTCGGCGGGGCTGGTGATCGTCGCAGCGGCAATGTACGTCCAGCAGCCGGCGGAATTCCTCGCGTTCCCCTCCGTCCTGCTGGGCACCACCCTGATGCGGCTCGCGCTCAACGTCGCGACCGCGCGGGCAATCCTCCTCGACGGCTACACCGGGACGGGTGCCGCGGGCCGCGTGGTGGAGGCTTTCGGCAGCTTCGTGGTCGGTGGCAACTACGTCGTGGGCTTCATCATCTTCCTCATCCTCATCGTCATCAATCTGGTGGTGGTAACCAAGGGGTCGAGCCGCGTGGCGGAGGTGAGCGCGAGATTCATGCTCGACTCGCTGCCCGGCCGGCAGATGGCGATCGACGCCGATGTCAATGCCGGCGCGTTCACGGCGAAGCAGGCCGAAGGGCGGCGCGAGCAGCTGCGGCGCGAGGCCGATTTCTTCGGTGCCATGGACGGTGCCTCCAAGTTCGTCCGCGGCGACGCGATCGCCGCCATCATCATCCTCAGCGTGAACCTGATCGGCGGCCTCTTGATCGGCACGCTTCAGCATGGCCTGCCGATCGGGGTCGCCGCGCACACTTACACGCTGCTCACGGTCGGCGACGGGGTCGCGGCGCAGATTCCTTCGCTAGCCATCTCCGTCGCCGCCGGCCTGATCGTGACGCGCGTGGCGACCGGGGAGGACATTAGCACCCAGGTCATCCAGCAGATCTCCCGCTATCCGCAGGCATTGTGGAGCGCCGGCGGATTGCTCACGATCCTCGGGTTGATGCCGGGAATGGCTCATCTGCCTTTCCTGCTGTTCGGGTCGGGGCTCGTCGGTCTCGGAATTCGAATGTCGGTCGGCGACCGGCGCGAGCGCGCGAAGGAGCGGGCGCCGGACAAGGCGGAGCCGCCCGCGGAGGGGCGCGGGCCGGACGTTGCCTCGGTGCAGAAGGTCGACCCGTTCGGCCTCGAGATCGGTTTCGCCCTCGTCTCCCTGATCCAGCAGGCGAAGGGCGGCGGTCCGACGCTGCTTGGCCGCCTCACCGCCGTGCGCCAGCAGTACAGCCGACGCATGGGCTTCGTCGTTCCCAACATCCACGTTCGCGACGCGGCCGGGCTGCGCCCGCAGGAATACGCCTTCACGATCCGGGGCGCAGCGGTCGCCAAGGGCGACGTCGTGCCCGACCAAATGCTGGCGATCGAGACGCCCGAAATCGTGAGCAAGATCGGCAAGGGGCGCCACGTCAAGGACCCGGTGTACGGCCAGGACGCGGTCTGGATCCCGCTGGCGAAGGTGCAGGAAGCAGAGACGCTCGGCTACACGGTCGCCGAACCCGCCGCTGTGATTGCCACCCATCTAGGGTTCGTTCTCGACCGCTATGGCTGGGAGATGTTGGGACGGCCGGAGGTCGACGAACTGCTCATCCACCAGGCGAAGCTCCGCCCGAAGGTCGTCGAGGAGCTCCGCAATCGCGTCCAGCCCGGCACCGTTCGCCAGGTCCTGCAGACCCTGCTTGCGGAGGGGGTCTCGATCAAGGACTTCGAGCGGATCACAGATGCCATCGTCGATGCTTCCGACGCGGTGGCGAAGGATCCGGACAGGCTTTTGGCCCATGTCCGGCTCCTGATCGGACGGCAGATCGTATCCCGCTTCGCCGACAGCGAGCAGGTGCTCCGAGTCCTCGTCCTCGAGCCGCAACTCGAGGCACTCGTTCACAAGGCGGTTGCGACCGCCAAGGAGCACGGCTTCGGGCAGATCATCGAGCCCGCGACTGCGCGGCTCTTGCGGGCGGCCGCCACCCAGGGACAGCAGACGGCGGAGCGACTCAAGCTCAAGCCCGTGCTCGCTGTGCAAAGCGCGATCCGCCGTCCGGTTGCCCGCTGCCTTGACCATCTCATGGCGGTGATCGCGGCCGAGGAGATCCCCCAATCGATGAACGTCGTGGTCATCGATGCGATTCGGCCGCCGAACGCCGAGCAGAAAGCGGAAGCCGGCCGTGCCGCATGATGCACTCCCGCTGGAGATGCCGTCCTCGGAGGCCGTTCTGAAGCAGTGCGGCGGCTGGATCTATCGCGCGGCGCGACGCATCCGGGACAGAATGCCGTGGGCGGATGTCGACGAGCTCGTGCAGCAGGGGATCATGATCGCGCTGGAGCAGCGCGAGCGCTATGCCCCGGAGCGTGGCGTGCCGTTCCTTGCCTTCATCAAGCCGCGGGTCTTCGGGGCGATGATCGACCTCATGCGCGCGAGCGGCGCCGCGTCGAAGGCCGGTGCGGCGATGTCGGAGGCGGGCGGGGACGACGAGGAGAGCGCGCTCGAGCTCATCATCCGCCAGGAGGACATGGAGGGCCTCACGCAGGCGGTGGGCCGTCTCGACGAAACCGAGCGGACGGCGCTCTCGCTCTTCTATCTGGAGGAGCTGACGAACAAGGAAGTCGCCGTGGCGATGGCGATCGACGAGAGCAAGGCGACGCGTCTGCGCAAGCGGGCGATCAGGCGGCTCGCCCTGCTCATCTCCCCCGCGCCCACCACGCCATTCACGGAAGGGACCTGAGCGGTGTTTGCAATCCTGGGCATCGGGCTTGGCGTCTTCATCGTCTTCCTCGCCAATCATCTCGAGGGCGACCCGATCGTCGCGCTCCTCAAGACGGATGCGGCGCTGATCGTCTTCGGCGGTACCTTTGCCGCGCTCATGATTCATGCCGGGTTCCGCGACCTGCTCTCCGCTATACGCTGCCTCGCTTGGGTCGTCAGGCCGCCGAAAACCGATGCTCCGGCCTTCATCGACGAGGTCGCCGGATGGGCGAGGACGGCACGGGCCAAGAGCATTCTCGCGCTCGAGGCCGATGCGGACACCAACAGCGATCACTTCACGAAGGTCGGCCTCAGGGCCCTGGTCGACGGGCGCTCGTACGAGGATATCCGCGAAACGCTGATCCTGGTCAGCGACGCAGAGGAGCGGCAGAACTCCGTCGCCGGCGAAGTGTGGGAGGCGGCGGGCGGCTATTCCCCGACCATCGGTGTGCTCGGCGCCGTCCTTGGCCTGATCCATGTGATGGTGAACATGAGCCACCCGGATCTGCTCGGAATCGGAATCGCCACCGCCTTCGTCGCCACGGTCTACGGCGTCGGCGGCGCCGACCTGATCTTCCTGCCGCTGGGAGCGCGCATGCGATCCATTGCCAGGCACCGCATGATGTACCGCGAGCTGGTGATGGAGGGGCTCCTGATGCTGAAGAAGGAGGCGAGCCCGATGCTGATCAAGGACCGGCTCGAGACGCTTCTGGAAAGCCGGTTGCAGGCGCGCAAGGAGATGGGGGAAGCCCGGGCGGAGGAACCCCAGCCCATGGAAGCCGATTGATGGAGCGGAGAAGGTCCAGACGCTGGCAGCGGCGAGCGCCCAACCACGAGCGTTGGATGATTTCCTATGCCGACATGCTGACGCTGCTGCTCTCGGTGTTCATCATGCTGTGGGCTTCGGCGTCGACGGACAAGGCCAAGCTCGAGCGGGAGGCGGCCGGCCTGCTCGAGGCGTTCACAGGCAGGCCGCCGTCCTTTGTGCCCCTGCCCTCCTCGCGGCACAGCCCCTTCCACGCGCTGCCCAAGCCGATCCCCGTGCCGCTCGCGTCGATGCACGCCTCGGTTTCGCCGGGCAAGCCTCAGGCGGCCGCAAAAAAGCCGCCAAAAGCGCCCGCGTCTCGCAAGCCGCCGCCGAGCCCGGTGGTCAGGGAACGGACCGCGCCGTCCGGAGCGATTCTGCCGATCGCCGAGCAGAAGCGCCTCCAGCCCATCGTCCTTGCGATGAACGCAATCCGCGAGCAGCTCGAGAGATTGCTGGCGCCAGAAATCGCCAGCCGTCAGATTGCGGTCTTGCAGCTGCCGCTCGCGATCCGCATCCGCCTCAACGCACAGATCCTGTTCGACACGGGGGAGGCCGGTCTCACCAAGGAGGCGCTGGCCATCCTCGACCCGATCGGCGACGTGCTCGCGCATGTGCCGTCCGGATACATGATCACCATCCAGGGCTACACCGACAACCGGCCGATCCACACCGCCGAGTTCGCGTCGAACTGGGAGCTTTCGACGGCGCGGGCCGTGAGCGTCGTCAAATTGTTTCGATCACGCAATGTGCCTGGCGAGGCATTGAGCGCGCAAGGCTATTCGAAGTTCCAGCCGCTCACCAGCAACGCCACGGCGGAAGGGCGGACGGAGAACCGGCGGGTCGAGATCGTCATCACCGCGCCGAAGCCGTCAGGGTCGGCCAATGGAGGATGAGCCGAAGCGAGGCGTACCGGCACGGCCGATCAGGCCGTTTGTCACCGGACTCGCCGTTGCGGCGGGCTGGGGAGCCGTCAACGTGCCGGGGGATCCCAGCGCCGGTACACTTGGTGAGCTTATTGCAACCATCGCGGCGATCGCGCTCGTCACCGGCGGCGCGCTCGCCATGGCGGTCGAGCTCGTCAAGCTCGCCGTGCGGTTGAGCCGCGAGCGGCTTCGGACGTGACCCGGTGGTTCCGCCCCGTCGTTCCCGAGCTCGCCGCCGCACCAGTGGCGGCGGAGGAGAGCCCGGATGAAGCGGCGCTCCGGCGGAGCGCGGAAGCGGAACGCACGGCTCTGCTGGCAGCCGAGCGTCGGCGGGCTGAGGAGGATGGCCGGCGGGCCGGCTACGAAGAGGGATGGAACGCAGCGGCTGCCGAGGTCCGGGCGCGCCTCGAAGGACCGCTCCGCGAGCTCGCCGAACAGCTGAAGCAGAGGCTTGCCGAAATCGACGCGCTCCTCGCCGGCGTCGCGCCCGACATCGCGAGAATGATCGTGCATCATGCGATCGCGCTCGCGGAGGCGCTGGTCGGGGCGCCCTCCGCCTTCGACCGCATCGGGCTGGCGCGACACCTGATCGCGGAGGCGGCGGAGGAGAATCGCGGGCGGCGAAGGCTGGTCTGCCGCGCGCACCCCGAAACCATCGCGGCACTGGAGGAGGATCTCCGCCATGCGGGCTCTGTCCTCGAGCCGTGCGCGGAGATGGCTCCCGGCGGTGTCGTGCTCCGCATCGCCGAGCTCGATCTCGGACGCGACGTGGCCGAGTGGGACGCCTCTGTCGCGCGGCAGCTTGGGCTTTTGAAGAAGCTTCTTGCCGAGGAGCGGCCCGCCTATGGGAAATGAGCCGGCCGGGCCGCTGCTCGCGGGAATTGCTGCCGCCGCGGCGAGGCGAGCGGGAGTCGCCGCAAGCGGCCTCGCGCCTGTCGGCCGGAGCGGATTCGTCGTGCGCTCCGCGGGAGGGATAGTGTGGTCGACGAGCCTCGGCGTGCCGACCGGGGCTAGGTGCGTGATCGAAAGTGCCTACAAGCCGCTCGGCGCAGAGGTCGTCGGGTTCGACGACGGCACTACGATGCTGATGGCGGAACGCGGCAACAAGGGCGTCCGACCCGGCGACCGTGTGAGGGCGACGCATGGCGTGGTTGCCGCCGCAGTGGGAGAGGCCCTGCTCGGGCGCGTGCTTGACGCTTACGGCGATCCTCTCGACGCCGGCGCACCGGCGGCCGCGGCGGAGCGCTGGCCGCTGACGGGCAAGCCCATCAATCCGATGGCGCGAGTGCGCATCGCGCGGCCGTTCGACATCGGGATCCGCACCATCAATGGGCTCGCGACGCTTGGCCGCGGCATGCGTCTTGGCCTGTTCGCCGGCTCCGGCGTCGGCAAGTCCACGTTGCTCGGAATGGCCGCGCGCCACGCCGATGTCGATTGCGTGGTCGTCGCCATGATCGGGGAGCGCGGCCGCGAGGTGCGGGAATTCGTCGAGGACCATCTGGGAGAGATGCTGGGCCGGAGCGTCGTGGTGGCGAGCGCCGCCGACTCGCCGCCGCTCGCCAGGCTGCATGGCGCGCAAAGAGCGGCGGCGATCGCCGAGTATTTCCGCGCCCACGGGCGGCACGTTCTGTTCCTTGTCGATTCGCTGACCCGACTCGCGATGGCCGGGCGCGAGATCGGGCTCGCGATCGGCGAGCCTCCGACGACCAAGGGCTATCCGCCCTCGGTGTTCGGGCAGCTCTCGGCCTATGTCGAGCGCGCCGGCAACGGCAGCGAGGCCGAGGGCTCGATCACCGCCATCTACACGGTGCTGGTCGAAGCCGACGACCATATCGGGGACCCGGTTGCCGACGCCGCGCGCTCCGTGCTCGACGGGCACATCGTACTTTCGCGAAAAACCGGCGAGTCCGGCATCTATCCGCCGATCGATCCGACGATGTCCCTTTCGCGCCCAATGTCGAGCCTGGTCTCCCAGGCGCACAACGCGGCGGCCATCCGGTTCCGGCTGCTGTGGGCACGGCTTGAACAGAAGCGCGAGCTGGTCGATATCGGCGCCTACGCGCCGGGCCGGGATCCCGTTCTCGACGATGCGCTCGGGCGGAGCGCGCGAATGGACGCGTTCCTGCGCCAGGGCAAGCACGACAAGGTTCCCCTGGAGCAGTCGGTGGAAGCGCTGCGGCGGGCCGTAGAGGAGGCGTGAGCATGGATAGCGCGCGATTGATGCGCCTCCTCTCGCGTCTGGCGGCGCGGGACCTTGCCGCGGCGGAACGACGGGCGGCCGAGGCGGCGACCAATCTCCGATCCGTGGCGCGCAACGTCAGCGTGCTCGACGGATACACCAGCGATCTCTCCGCTGCCTTGGCCGGCGGCGAACAGAGCGGCTACGACTTCGCCGTCACGATCGGATTCAGGGCGAGCGGCATCAGGGCAGCCTCTGACGCCAGTGCGGCGATGGACCGGGGGCAAGGAATGCAGCAGGCGGCCCTCGATCGCCTGGCCAGGGAGCTGGAGCGGCGGGACGCCATTGCCGCCGCAGCCGACGCCATCGACATTGAGGCCGAACGGGAACGGGTGCGCATCGTGGATCGGCGATAGGTCGCGCACGAACTCACGGCCGCATCGCGATGGAATTTGGCCGAACCGGAGCGCCTGGTCGCGAAGCGACGCGGCAAAGCCATGACATCCCTCCCGCGACGAAGATTTGAGCGCGATCACGGCGTATCCGCGCTGCCGGCAAGAAAAGCGTCGAGGTGCTCGGGGAATTGCGGCTGGCGCGGGCGGACGCCGCCGCCGGCCCGCCATTGGTCGAGCCGCCAGATATAGGCCAGCACCTCGGCGACCGGACGATAGAGGGCGGGCGGGACCGGCCGATCGATTTCGACGGAACGGCTGAGTGCGCGGGCCAATGGCGGCGCCTCGACGAGGGGAATTCCGTACTCGCGGGCCTGCTCGAGGATCGGCGCCGCGTTGAGGTCGACACCCTTGGCGACCACCATGGGAACCGGGTCGATATCCCGGCGGTAGCGCACCGCGACCGCATAGTGGGTGGGGTTGGTGACCACCACCGAGGCGGTGCGGACCGCGCGAACCTGCCGGAACTTGGCATGGCGGCGGAGAATCGCGCGGCGGCGGGCGCGGGTCTGCGGGTCGCCCTCGGATTCGCGGAGCTCCTCCTTGAACTCCTTGTCGGTCATGCGCAATGCGTGGCGATTGAGCCACGCCTGGAGCCCGACATCGGCGCCGGCGAGCAGGACGGCGCCGGCGGCGGCGGCGGCGATCACCGCCAGGGCAGGCGTGCCGATCGCGGAGAGGGCGAGCGCGTGAGGCGAGGCGAGAGAGAGAAAATCCGGCTGGAGCAGGTCGAATGCGAGCAGGCCGGCGCCGCCGACGACGGCGATCTTGACGATGGATTTCAGGATCTCGACGAGGTTCATCACCGAGAAGACCTGCCCCCAGGACCGGCCGGGAGAAATGTGCTCCATCTTCGGCGAAAGGAGGTCGAAGGTCATCAGCCAGCCGCCGCTGAGCGAGCCGAAGAGGAGGGCGATGAAGGCGGCGGCGAGGAGGAGTGCGGCGAGCGCCCCCGCGTATTCCAGATCGAGGGCGGAGGCGCGGCGAAAATCGCCCTGGCCGGCCAGACGGAGGCTCGTCATCAACCAGGTCTCGGCGCCATCGGCGGCGAGCCAGCCGAGGGCGGCGATGGCGAGGACGAGCAGCATCGTCAGCGCCGATTTCGGCAGGTCGTTGGAGCGGCGGATCTGGCCCCGCTCGCGCGCCTGGCGCAGGCGGCGCTCGGATGCGCCGTGCTTCTTCTCGCCTTCCTGCTCGTCAGCCATGCATCAGGCCTGCCATGACGGCGAGGCCCCGTTGCAGGAGATCGACCGCGACCGGCTCGACGAAGAAGAGCGAGGCGGCGAGGACCCAGATGCCGCCGAGAAAAAGCAGGGGAAAGCCGATCGAGAAGATGTTGAGCTGGGGGGCGAGGGTGTTGGCGAGCCCGATGACGGCGTTCATCGCGAAGCTCGCGGCGAGCGCAGGCAAAGCAAGGAGGATGGAGGCGCGGATGACGGCGCCGCTGTAATCGATGAGGTCGTGCAGACCCGCGGCATCCGGGACGCCGGCAGGCAGGGTGTGGAATGAGCGGTTGACGGCCTCGAGCATCAGGAACGGCCCGCCGAGCCCGAGATAGACGAGCAGGCCGGCCCACTGGAAGATATCGTAGAGGACCGGCGCGGTTTCGCCCGTCGTGAGCCCGTTCGCGGTCGCGAAGCTGATGCCGAGAGCGAAGCTCGCGAGCTCGCCGGCGCTGGCGACCGCGGCGACGATGATCTGGCCGACGAGCCCGATGAGCGCGCCGAAGGCGATTTCGATCGCGCCGGTGAGCAGCACGGCACCGGGGGCGGCGGGGAGCGGCGGCCATGGCCCGCCCCAGGCGGCGAGGCAGGCGGCGACCAACGCCGCGAGGAGGACGCGGAAGGGAACCGGCAGGACGGCATTGCCGAGGAGGGGCGCGGTGAGAAAGATCCCTGTAAGCCGCATGAAAGGCCAGAAGGCGTCCCCGAGATACTGGAGGAGTGCGGGCCCGCTGATCAGCATGCGCTCATGACCAGACGCGGTCGATCATGCCGGGGATGTTGGCGATCCATTCGCGGGCGAGGCCCGCAAGGGCGCGAAAGACGACCGCCATCGCGCCGACCGCGGTGAGCAGGGCCGCGGCCAGTCTTGCAGCCATCATCATGGTGCCGTCCTCGACCTGGAGCGCACCTTGGACAAGGGCGACCAGGAGACCGACCAGGAGCAGGCCGAAAATGAAGGGCGTCACCGCGTCCGCCATCACCATTATCGCCCTGGCAAGAAGCTGCACACTATAGAGCCCATCAGACATGACGCACTCCGGGACGGATCGAAGGCATGAAGAAGTGGCTGCTGGGCGGCGGGAT
>DATJTV010000181.1:0-7101 GCA_035503055.1 Acetobacteraceae bacterium | reverse complement strand
GTCGATGCCGTCGCCGACGATCACCTGCGCGCGCGGATCGTTCCACGCGTCGCCCGCAATGCCGGGCAGGAACTCCCGCGCCAGCCGGATCACCTCGCCGTCGATCTCCACCATCACCGCGCGCTGCACGGTGCGATGCTGCAGCACGCGCCGCAGCACGCCGCCGTCGCCGGCGCCGATGATCAGCACGCGCGAGGCGGCGCCATGCGCCAGCAGCGGCACATGCGCCAGCATCTCCTGATAGACGAACTCGTCGCCCTCGGTGATCTGGATGACGCCGTCAAGCACCATCACCCTGCCATGGGTGAAGCTCTCGAACACGGCGATGTCCTGGAACTCGCTCTGCACGCGTGCGAGCTCGCGCTTCACCCGGAAGCGCTGCCCCCAGTCGGCGTAGAGCGTCTCGTTGATCCAGGCATCCGTTGCCATGGCATCCTCCACGACATGCGCCGGGCACGAAGCAGGTTCCACCCGCCGCGCGCCAGAGAGCTTTCGGTGACGACGTGCGCCGCTGTTCCGCCGGGCGCGCCCGAGCCAGCTTGCGTCCCGGACGAAGTCGCCCGGGACGGGCTGGTTCAGAGCCGCCCGCGGCGCTGCTCGTCGAGCACGACGCGCTCGGGGCGGAACGCCGCGCGAATGGCCGGCACCGCCTCGTACGGGTCGCAGGCGCCGCACATGAAGATGTCGATCGCGGCGAAGGCGCGCTCGGGCCAAGTGTGAATGGAGATGTGGCTTTCCGCCAGCACGAGCACGCCGGACACGCCGCCCTCCGGCCCGAAATGGTGCAAGTGCGCATGCAGGATCGTCGCTTCGGCCGCGAGCGCCGCCGCGGAAAGCGCTTCCTCGATGGCAGCGGGATCGGTGAGATTTTCCGCATCCCACAGATCGATCAAGAGATGCGTGCCGGCAAAGCGAAGTCCGTCGCGCGTGACGAAATAGTCCTTCGCCTCGGGCGCGGATGCATTTTCCTGGTTCTCTCGAGAGCTTTCCAAGACGATGCCCAGTTGAGCAAGTGCGTTCATCGCGTACCCCTGCAACCGGCAGAGAGCCTCTCGGGCGGAGCTCTCGCTTCGCGGCGGCAGGCCAAGGTCCCGGCACATAGGCAAAGCGCGCCATCGGCGCAAGAGCAAAGACCGCGGCGTTGTTGGTCTAAGGCAGGACCTGCATCGTGGCGCCGATGGCCTTCAATTCGTCGGGCAGGTCTTCGGCGATCGTCGTCTCGCGCGTGACGCGCGGGAGATCGCCGAGGCTGCGCGCCGGCGGATCCGTCAGCAGCCGGAACATATCGGCAAGCGGCCCCGCGCCCATGCGCGGGCCGTAGTCGGCGCCGAGCGTGGCGAGCCCGCCGGTGTCGCCTGCCTCGGTGGCGGCACTCGCCAGCCGGACCAGCGCCTGGCGATCGGCGTCGGAGAGCGGGCCGGAAGCCGGCACGTCGCTCGAAACGAGGGCGGCGAGCGCACTTTCCGCGCCGGCCCAGTTCCGTTGCCTCTCGAGGAGGCCGGCGCGGATTGCCTCGGCCGGGGGATCGTCGAAGGCGGCGAGTGCCGCGAGCGCGGTTCCGTCGTGGCCCTCGGCGGCCATGGCGCGCGCGTAGGCGATCGTCCGCCGCTCGGCGAGCGCCGGCGGCAGGTCGGCCGCGCGGGACTGGGCGAGGGCGGCGAGCGCGCCGGCGGGATCGTCCTGAGCCAGGCGGATCTCGGCCAGCCGCACGCCGAGGCCGGCCTGGGGCGCGCCCGGCGGCGCTTCCGCCATCAGCTTTGCCAGCACCGGCTCGGCGCGGTCGGGGAGGTCGAGCGCGACCAGCCGGTCGGCGAGCATTTCCCCGAGCCTCTCCCCGGCCGGGCCGGCCTGGATCAGGTCGGCGTTGTCCTCGATCAGGCTCACCAGGGCGAGCGGGGCGAGCCGATCCGCGGCGTGGCCCGCGAAGAGCCGCTCGAAGGTCGCGGCGCGCGCATCGCGCAGCCTTGTCGCGTCGGCCGGAAAGAGCGCCTGGGTGCGGGCGAGGAGGTCGAGCGACGCGCGCCACTCGCCCGCATCGGCGCGCAGCTGGGCGACCTTGAGGCGAAGCCGGAGCTCGTGGGCGCCGCCGCGCCAGGCATAGAACTGGCGCGAGAGGGCGTCGGCGGCCGCTCTGTCGCCGATCGCGCCGCTCGCCAGTTGGAGCAGCACGGCGCGGCTGGCGGCGGGCGCGGCGACCGGCCGGTCCGGCGAATTCACGAGGGTTTGATAGGCGGCGAGCGCGGCTTGGGTTTTCCCTTCGGCGGCGAGCAGCCCGGCGCGCGCGAGCGCGAGCGGGGGATCGTCCGGGGCCTTGGCAAGGAATTCCGAGGCCGCCGCCAGCGTGCCGCCTTTCACCATGGACTCGGCGGCGATCGGGGCGAGGAAGTCGCGCAAGGCGTCCGGGTAGGCGAGGATGAGCGGGCAGGTGGCGGCGAAGACCGGGGCGGTGCCGGCCGGGTCCTCGTCGCGCAGGGCGGCGCGGACGGCGCGCCAGAGCGCCACCTCGTCGCTGCCGCCAAGGGCCGGGTCAGCGAGCCCGCCGGACTGATCGATCCGTCCGGAAAGCAAGGCGGCGATGGCGGCGAGGCCGTGGACCTCGGGGTCGTTCGCGCGGCGCGGATCGTCGATCACGGCGAGCCGGATCAGCGCCGCCGCCTCGGGGCCCATGCCGAGGGCGAGCATGGTCTTTGCTTCGGCGAGCCGTGGGGCGAAGCGCGCCAGCCGCGGCGCGGCCACGGCGGCGTCCAGCTCCTGGGTGAGACGCTGCGCGAGCGTCGCCAGCGGAACCGCGGGGAAGTCGAAGCGGCTTGTGAGATTCGCCGCGTCCTCGAGTGCCGCGAGATGAGCGGGCTCGGGGGCGAGCGGCAGCCCGCCCGGCGCATCGGAGCGCAGCGTGAAGCCGTCGGCGTCGGCGCCGAGCACGACATGGTCGCTTTGCGGCTCGACCGCGACCCCGAGCCAGGTGCGGAGCAGCAGGAAGCCCGGGAAGTGCCGGCTCACCGCGACGGCGGCGCCGGGGACATGGAGCGTGCCGATGAGGAGATCGGCCCCGGTTTCGGGATCGGGCATCACCACCACGCGCGAAGCGGTCGCGAGCGGCAGCGCGAGCGTGCCGGAGGCGGCCTTCGAGACGATCGCGCTGGCCGCGGGCGCCGCCGCGGTGATGGCCACCACCCAGCCCGCGTCGCGGTGGCGGAGCGTGAGGCGGAGCGAGCGCGGCAGCGGGACGCGGAGCAGCGTGCCCGCCGGCAGCAGCGTCACCCGCGCGGCGCCGAAGGCCGGGTCGCCGGCGAGTGCGCCCATGTCGATCGGGCGGGTCTCGTCGAAGACCACGTAGCCGGCGTCGCCGCGGCGGAAGGCGGCTGCGCCGGAATCGTGGCCGAAGGGAAGGAGGATGGCGGCAAGCGCGCCGTCGGGCGTGGCGACGCGGTTGGCGGCGAGCGCGAGCCCGTCGAGGTCGGCGAGATCGGGGCCCGCGTCCCCGCTCGGGGCGGGCGCGGCGGGGCTTGCGGCGCTGGGGGCGGGCGGCGCGGCAGGAGTCGCGGGCGGTTGGGGCCGCTCGGCGGCGAGCACCGGCGAAGCCGTCGGCGGGGCGGCCCCCGGGGCGACCAGTGCCGCGACCGGCGCGGCGGCAGCGGTTCCGCCCGGTAGCGGCGGCAGGGGAAGCGGGATGGGCGGGGGCGGAAGCGGCAGGCCCGGATCGTTGGAGGCCACGCGGACGCTCGGAGCGGCTCGCCCCGCCGCAGCCGACGGATCGAGCGCGTCGAGGACGATGCGATCGCCGACCCGCATGGTGCGGAGACCGGCGCCGGAAGCGAGGCCGAGGCTCGCCGTGCCGGCGCCCGCGCTGAAGGCGACAACGTTGCGCGGCAGGAACGGCGGCGTGCCGATGGGGGCGGGGTCCGCGAAGTCGAGCACAACGCTCTGCCCGACCCTCTTCAGGCGGTAGGCTACCCAGCCCGGGAAGTCGAACACCAGCCGGCCGAAGCCAAGGTGATCGCCGGCCCGCACCGCGACGATGTCCGCGGCCGCGGCGGGGCGAGCCGCGCCGAGCAGAAGCGCGGCCGCCAGCAGGAAGACCGCGCAACGACCTCTCATCATCACGCTCCGCCCGGGACGGCGGGCGCGCGCGCCAGCTCGGCGGTGAGCGCGCGCGCCTTGTCGGGATCCATGGCGGCGAGGATGGGCGCTGCCTTGCGCTGGTTCATCCGGCGCACGACCTCGAGCAAGACGTGCATGTCGAGGCCATTGAAGATGGTCGCCGCATCGCCGGGCCGCATGTTCTCGTAGAGCTTCACGAGCCCGTCCCAGTTCGCCTCGGAGGATTGCTGGCGCGCCGCGTCCTCGGCCGCGAGCTTCTTCTGCAGCGCCGAGAGCTCCGCGACCTCTTGCGCGAGGCGCTTCTCGGCGGCCTTCAGCACGGTCTCGCGGAGGTCGAGCGCGGCGGCGCGGGCGTCGAGCTCGGCGCTGCGGTGGGCGAGGTCCTCGAGCAGCCGCCGCTCGGTCGGGCTCGGCAGCGGCGGCGGCGGGGAGGGGGACGGAGACGCGGCCTCCGGCGCGGGCGGCGCCAGCTTCTGGGGCGCGGCCTGGCCGCTCGCGGCCGGCGCGGCCGCGCGCACCAGCGCGACCGTCTTGACGCCGAGCAGCATGGCCATGGCGAGGATGGTCACCGGCAGCAGGCGAGGAAGGCGGAGCGCCATCCCGGGCTCAGCGCGCCACCCGGAGCGCCCTCAGGAGCTCGCGCTCGGCCTCGCTTTCGGGCCGGCGGCCGCCGCGCGGCGAAGGGGCCGGTTCGATCGATAGCGGCCCGGCGCGCGCGGCGCTAAGCGCGGCATCGAGCCGGTCGGCCATCCGCTCCGCCCGCTCGATCAGGAAGGCGAGGTCGTCCTTCAGCGCGGCGGCGGCGGCACCCTGGCGGGCGAGGTCGCGGCCGGTGGTCTCGGCGCTCGCGCGCAGCCGGTCGATCCCCGCCTCGGCCTCGCGCGTGCTCTCGTTGAAGCCCTTCACCAGCGCCTCGAGGGCGGCGCGGTCGCGCTTCAAGACGCCGAGCGCCCGCTCCAGCCTGAGCGCATGGAAGAGCGTGGCCGCGAGGAGGAAGGTCAGCGCAAGCTCGAGCAGCCACTGCAATCCGCCCATGCGGCACCTCCTCGCTTTCTCGTTAACGCGCCGCGGGGCGCGGGATCGCGCGCTCGATCTCCACGGCGAGCGCGTTCTTGCGCCGGCCGAGGCGTCCCTCGAAGAGCGGCATGCTCCCGCAGCGCAGGGCGACCCGCGTGTTCGTTGCGATGTTGAGCTCGAGCCGGCTGCCCGGCACCAGCGCCATCACCTCCGAAAGCGGCATCGTCTGCTCGTCGAGCACCGCGTCGAGCGTGATCTCGGTGTTCCAGAGCTCCTCGGCGAGATGCGTCTCCCAGATCGAATCGCGGCCGAATTTTTCCCCCATGAACTTCTGCAGCAGCAGCTCGCGCACCGGCTCGAGCGTGGCGTAGGGCAGCAGGAGGTCGATCCGGCCGCCGCGATCGTCCATATCGACGCGGAGCCGCGCCCGGACCGCCGCGTTGGAAAGGCGCGAGATCGCGGCGAAGCGAGGATTTACCTCCAGCCTCTCGAAACGGAATGTCACGGGGGTCAGCGGATCGAAGGCCGCCGCGAGATCCCCGAGCACCACCTCGATCAGCCGCTCGACCAGCACGCGCTCGATCGTGGTGAAGGAGCGTCCCTCGATGCGCATCGCCGCGGTGCCCCGCCGCCCGCCGAGCAGCACGTCGACGATCGCGTAGATCATCGGCGAATCGAGGACGATCAGGCCCTGGTTGTCCCACTCCTCGGCCTTGATGACGGCGAGCATCGCCGGCATCGGGATGCCGCTCAGATAGGTGCCGAAACGCAGGCTGGTGATGTTCTCGATGCTCACGTCGACATTGTCGCCGGTGAAATTGCGGAGGCTGGTCGACATGATGCGCACCAGCCGGTCGAAGACGATCTCGAGCATCGGCAGGCGCTCGTAGGAGACGAGGCCGGAGTTGATGATGCGCTCGACGCCGCTCTTCTCCTCGTCGCCGGGCCGGTCGCCGGCGCCGCCGAGCAGGCTGTCGATCTCGGCCTGGTTGAGGACGCTCGCCGCCGGCGCGGCCTCGGCGCCGAGTGCCGCCTCCCAGGCATCGCCCGGCCCGGATTTCGCCTCGCTCATTGGATCAGGAGATTGGTGAACAGGATGTCGGTCACCCGGCCCGGCCCGACGGCGATCGCCGCCCGCGAGAGCAGCTCTTCGCGGAGCCGCCAGGTGCCGATCGAGCTTTCGAGCTCGGAGGCGTGCATGTCGCGCAGATAGGTGAGGAAGAGGTCCTGCAGCTCGGGAAGGTGCGAGCGCACCACCGGGATCGCGGAGGAATTGGCGAGGACCAGCCGGATCTCGGCTTTGACGTAATGATCGGAATCCCCCTCGCCGGCGAGGTTCGCGACCATATCGGGCATCGCGAAGGTCACCGGTGCCGCCGTGCTCGCCGTGGCCCCCTTGTGCGCGAGGCCGAGCCGGCGCGGCAGCACGCCGCTGAACCAGAGCCCGGCGCCGGCAAGCCCGAGAAGGAGCGGTGCTGCGAGCAGGAGCCATCGCCGCCGCCGTCCGGACGACGGCGCGGCGGACGGTGCCTCTTCCGCCTCGCCCTCCGCGTCGGGCCGAACGGTCGCGGCCTCAACCGCCATTCCTCAGCCTCCTCGTGCCGGAAGAGGATCGCGGAAACCGATTAAGGAAGCTTTGCGCTCCGCTTTCCGCCGGGCCGGGATCTCCACTGCCCGGCAGAAACTTCCGGCTGCGGCAAGGCTTGCCGGCACCGCGCCGAGCCGTTCGCGCGAAACCGCCGGGCCGGCCGCGCCTGACCGGCTGGCACGGGGCTTGCTGCTCGCCATCGTGCGTAGCGGGCAAGCACCGATGCGCGCCGGACGGAAGCGGAAGCAACGACCCATGCAGATCGCGAGCCTGATCGCCACCTCGTGCCTGATCGCCGAGCAGGACGACATGGCGATGATCGCCGACAACATCGCCAATGCGAGCACGCCCGCCTATCAGGCCGAGCGCATGCAGTTCACCGACTGGCTGGCGCC
>DATJTV010000180.1:0-14343 GCA_035503055.1 Acetobacteraceae bacterium | reverse complement strand
GAGGGACCCGGCCAAGCCGGGCGCGGGCGGCGCTTGAAGGATCGGGGGCGAAATGCCCTGATGCGGGCGGGGATGCGGTTTTGGGGGGTGCGCCTTGGAGAGGCAAGCTCGGGTGGTGTTGCTGAACGGGGTCGGCAGCGCAGGGAAGAGCTCGGTCGCCAAGGCGCTGCAGGCGATCGCGAGCGGGAATTTCCTGCATGTGGAGATGGATGCGTTCCTGCGGATGCTGCCCGAGGCGAGCTTCGGGCGGCCGGAGGGGCTGACCTTCGAGACGGTGCACGAGGACGGCAGGCCCTCGGTGGTGATCAGGACCGGGCCGGTCGCCGCGCGCGTGTTTCGCGGCATGCGGCGCGCGATCGCCTCGATGGCCGCCGCGGGGAACGATCTGATCGTGGACGACGTGCTGGTCGGGCCGGGGAGAGCGGAGTATGCGGAGATCCTTGCGCCGTTCGAGGTTTCTCTCGTCGGCGTGTTCGCCCCGCTCGAGGTGCTGGAGGCGCGGGAGCGCGAGCGCGGGGACCGGATGATCGGGCTGGCGCGGTGGCAGTACGAACGGGTTCATGAGGGCATGACATACGATTTCACGGTCGATACGAGCCGGGCGTCGGCGGCGGAGTGCGCGCGTATGATCAAGGAGAGATTCGGGCTGTGATCCGAGCAAGAGAGGGACGAACGTCATGACACAGCATATCGGGATCGTCGCCTGCTCCGCCGAAGGGGCCGCGCTCTGCTACCGGACGATCTGCGTGGAGGGAGCCGGGCTTTTGGGCGCGCATGCGCACCCGGAGGTTTCGATGCACACGCCCTCGCTCGCCGAGTACGTGAGGTGCCTCGATCGCGAGGACTGGGAGGGCGTGGGCGCGCTGATGCTCGCCTCGGCGAACAAGCTTGCGAGGATCGGCGCCGATTTCCTGATCTGCCCCGACAACACGATCCACCAGGCGCTGCCCGGCGTGGAGGGGCGATCGAAGCTGCCGTGGCTGCATATCGCGGAGGCGGTCGCGGACGAGGCTGCCGGGCGGGGGTTTCGCCGCGTGGGGTTGCTCGGAACGCGGTGGCTGGTGGAGGGCGATGTGTACCCGGGAAGGCTCGCGGCGCGGGGTGTCGCGGTCGTGCGGCCGAGCGCGGAGGAGCGAGAGGAGATCAACCGGATCATCATGGACGAGCTGGTATGCGGCGTGTTCCGGCCGGAGGCGGTGGCGTACCATCAGCGCGTGATCGGGCGGATGAAGGACGAGGGGTGCGATGCCGTGGTGCTCGGCTGCACCGAGATCCCGCTCATCACGAGCGATGCGAATTCGCCGCTGCCGACGCTCGATTCCACGCGGCTGTTGGCGCGGGCGGCGCTGCGGCGGGCCGTGGCGGGTGCCGCGAAGGCAGCGTGAGCGCGAAGGAGATTCCATGCTCCAGGGGGTGATGCTTCTCTGGTTCATCCTGACCGCGCTTTCGGTCGTTTTCGTCGCCGTCGATATCAGGGGAACGCCGGAATCTCCCGTCCTGAAGTGGGGTTTCGTGCTGGTGAGCCTTTATACCGGGCCGCTCGGGGCGTTCCTCTACGTCCTCGGCTGCCGCGAGCCGTTGCCGGGCTTGCACGAGCGCTACGTGGCGGCGACCTGGCGGCAGGTGCTGGGTTCGACGATGCATTGCGTCGCCGGCGACGGGATCGGGATCATCGCCGGCGCGGTTGTCGCGGGGGGCCTGATGCTGCGGGGCCCCGCCGAGATGGCGCTGGAGTATGTGCTGGGATTCGGGTTCGGCTGGACGATCTTCCAGGCGCTCTTCATGCGGCAGATGGCGGGCGGTTCGTTCCTGCGGTCGCTGCGGCAGACGTTCGTGGCCGAGCTGCTCTCGATGAACCTGCTGATGGCCGGGATGCTCGCGGTGGCCGCGGCCTGGCGGGCGGTGGTGCCGGCGGCGTCGGACGCGGCGCGGCCCGAGTTCTGGTTTGCGATCAGCATGGCGCTGCTGGTGGGATTCCTCTGCGCCTACCCGATGAACTGGTGGCTCGTTACGAACGGGCTCAAGCACGGGATGCTGACGGTGCGCGAGGGCGGCGGCGCGGCGGCGGCGCACCGGATGGAGGGAATGGATATGCCGGGGATGGAGGGGATGGAGGCGATGCCGAGAGCGGCGCCCCGCGTCGGGCCGATGGCCGCGCTCTCCTTCGCGGCGCTGGCGTGCGGCGTGGCGGTTGCGCTGGGCCTGGGGGCCTAGTGTCCTGCCCCCGAAGTTCGTCGCATTTCGCGACGAACGGAGGGGATAAGCAGGCCACTGAAAACAAAGAGCGAGTGTCCCGATTCCGTCCGCATTTCAATGCGACGAACTTCGGAATCGGGACACTAGCGGGGACTTCTCAAAGCGCTCAGGTGCGCGGGGTGGTTGCGGCTTTGATATGATCGACGAGAAGCCGCGCGTGGGGTGTGAGGTCTTCCGGGGCGCGGAGGCAGAGGGCGAGGCGGCGGCGGGCCCAGGCGTCCGTGAGCGGGACGATGCGAAGGGCCGCGCCGCTCAGCTCCGTGGCTGCACTTTCGGGCAGGATGGCGACGCCGATGCCGGCCGCGACCATGCGGCCGATGGCGCCGATGCCGCGCAGGCGGACGCGGTAGGCGAGCGTGGCGCGGCGGCGCGCCGCGTGCTCGGCGAGGTGGCTTTCGAGGGCAGTGTCGAGGAGGCCGATGAAGCGCTCACCGAGGAGCGCGGTGAAGTCGATGCCGGGGCGGCCGGCGAAGGGATGGCTCGGCGCGGTGACGAGGACGAGCCGGTCCTCGCGGAGTGTGTGCAGCGTGAGCGCGCCGGGATCGACGACGTCCGCGACGATGCCGAGGTCGGCGCCGCCGTCGGCGAGGATGCGCACGATCTCGGGGCTCGGGCGCTCGGCGAGCGCGATGTCGAGGCCGGGATGGGCGAGAAGGAAGCTCTCGAGCACGGGCGGCAGGAAGCCGAGCAGGGCTCCCGTGTTCGAGAGAAGGCGGACGCGGCCACGCAGGCCTTGGGAGAAGAAGCGGAGCTCGCCCTGCATGCGCTCGGCGCCGGCGAGGAGCT
Source organism: Acetobacteraceae bacterium (assembly GCA_035503055.1). Lineage (GTDB taxonomy): Bacteria > Pseudomonadota > Alphaproteobacteria > Acetobacterales > Acetobacteraceae > JAKAWQ01. The sequence goes on along the minus strand of DATJTV010000180.1, from coordinate 11,301 downwards.
CGCGCGCGTGGCGGAGGAGGACGAGGCCGGCCTCGGTCGGGCGGACGCCGCGGCGGGCGCGCTCGAGCAGCGGGACGCCGAGGAGCGCCTCCATGCCCGAGACGCGCTGGCTCGCGGAGGCAAGGGCGAGGTTCAGCGCGGCGGCGCCGCCCGTGATGCTGCCGCGCTCGGCGATGGCGGCGAAGAGGCGGAGATCGGCGAGGTCGAAGCGCATGGGTTCGTGCCTTCGGTTCCGACGAAGGATAGCATCGGAACTGGCCGATTGCGCGCGGGCGGGGTGGGGCGGCATCGTCCGGGGCATGGGCGCGCTGGAATTCCTGTTCGGGGCCGGATTGCTGGCGGGCGCGATGAACGCGCTCGCCGGCGGGGGCACGTTCGTGACGCTGCCGGCGCTGATCGCGGTGGGGGTGCCTTCGGTGGAGGCGAACGCGTCCAGCACGGTCGCGCTCTATCCCGGGGGCTTTGCGAGCGCCTGGGCCTATCATGAGCGGCCCGAGGAGCGACGGGGGTCGGTGTGCGGGATCGCGGTGGTGAAGCTGCTTGGGGTGACGGTGGCGGGCGGCCTCGCGGGGAGCCTGCTGCTGCTCCGGACGCCTTCTTCCTCGTTCGACCGGATCCTGCCGTGGCTCTTGCTCGCGGCGACGCTCGCGATCGCGTTCGGGCGGCGGGTGAGCGGCGCGGCGCGCGGGCACCGGCGGCACGCGCCGGCGGGTGCGGTGCTCGCGCTGCAGTTCGCGCTGGGCGTCTATGGCGGGTATTTCGGCGGCGCGGTCGGGCTGATGATGGTGGCGGGCTGGAGCCTGATGGGCGAGGACGACGTCAAGGCGCTGAACGGGCCGCGGACGCTGCTGGTGAGCTCGACCAACGCGGTCGCCTCGATCGCCTTCATCGTCGCCGGCGCGGTGCGGTGGCCAGAGACGCTCGCGGTGCTGGCGGGCGGCGTGATCGGCGGCTATGCGGGGGCGCGGCTCGGGCGCGTGGTGCCGGCGCGGGTGACGCGCGTGCTGGTGCTCTTCTGCACGGGCGGGATGACGTGCGTGTTCTTCGGCCGCGCCTATCTGGGAGGGTTGTGAGCGCGGGGCCGCTCGTGCTCAGGCACGCTCCTTGGTCGCGCTGAAGCGAATGGCGGGCCACTTCTCGGTGACGTAATTGAGGTCCCAGGCGTTGCGGGCGAGGAAGACGGGCGCGCCTTCGCGGTCCTCGCTCATCGCGTGGCGATTGGCTTCGATGAATTCCTTGAGGGAGCGCGGATCCTCGGCGCCGACCCAGCGCGCCATCTCGTAGGCGGCGGGCTCGAGGCCGATGCGGAGGCGGTATTCCTGCTCGACGCGCGTGGTCAGCACGTCGAGCTGGAGCGCGCCGACGGCGCCCACGATCCATTCCGAGCCGGCGAGCGAGCGGAAGACCTGGACCACGCCCTCCTCGGCGAGATCTTCGAGGGCGCGGCGCATCTGCTTGGCGCGCATCGGATCGTCGAGCCGGACGCGGCGGAGGATTTCGGGCGCGAAGTCCGGCAGGCCGGAGAAGCGGAGAGGCTCGCCCTCGGAGAGCGTGTCGCCGACGCGGAGCGTGCCGTGATTGGGGATGCCGATGATGTCCCCGGGCCAGGCTTCCTCGGCGAGCGAGCGCGCCTGGGCGAAGAAGAAGATGGGGGACTGGACTGAGAAATTCTTGCCGGTGCGGACTTGATAGAGCTTCATGCCGCGCTGGAAGCGGCCCGAGCAGACGCGCATGAAGGCGATGCGGTCGCGGTGGTTCGGGTCCATGTTGGCCTGGACCTTGAAGACGATGCCGGTGACGGCGGGCTCCGCGGGGGCGACGATGCGGAGATCGGCGGGCTGGCCGCGCGGCGGGGGCGCGTGGGCGACGAGGCCTTCGAGCAGCTCGCGGACGCCGAAATCCTCGAGCGCGCTGCCGAAATAGATCGGCGTGAGGTGGCCGGCGCGATAGGCGGAGAGATCGAAGGCGGGATAGCCGGCATCGATCATCTCGGCGTCTTCGCGGAGCTGCGCGGCTTGCGCCGGCGGGACGAGCGCCTCGAGCGCGGAGGCGTCGGCGGCCGCGGCGTCGCCGGGGCGGCGGACGCGGATGAGGCGGTTCTGGCTCAAGTCCCAGCAGCCGCGGAAGAGGCCGCCCATGCCGACTGGCCAGGTCATCGGGCAGACATCGAGTGCGAGCGTCGATGCGATTTCGTCGACGAGCTCGAAGGGATCGCGGCCCTCGCGATCGACCTTGTTGATGAAGGTGGTGATCGGGATATCGCGGAGCCGGCAGACCTCGAAGAGCTTGCGGGTTTGCAGCTCGATGCCTTTGGCGGCGTCGATGATCATGACGGCCGAATCGACGGCGGTCAGGGTGCGGTAGGTGTCCTCGCTGAAGTCCTGGTGGCCGGGCGTGTCGAGGAGGTTGAAGACCGTGTCCTCGAATTCGAAGGTCATCACCGAGCTGGAGACCGAGATGCCGCGCTGCTGCTCGATCTTCATCCAGTCCGAGCGCGTGTGGCGGCGCTCGCGGCGTGCCCTCACCATGCCGGCCTCGCGGATCGCGCCGCCGAAGAGCAGGAGCTTCTCGGTGAGCGTCGTCTTGCCGGCATCGGGGTGGGAGATGATGGCGAAGGTTCGCCGCGGGCGCGGCGGCGCGAGCGCGACGGCGGCGGGCGCAGCTTCGCGCGTGAGGGACGTTGCGGCGTCGTTCATCATTATCCTCAGTTTGCCGCCTCCGCGCAGCAGGGGCAGGCACATGGGCGCGCCGCTTCCGGCGGTTATATGGAGGGGTGCCCCGGTTTGTGTAGAGGGGCAAGGGATTTGGGCGGGTTTCTTGCCAAGACGGGGTGCCTGGCCCAGGATGGAAGCTGTTTCGCGATGCGGAGGAGGACGCGCCGTCGATGCCCGATGAAGCGCTGAAGGCCGGGACGGCGGGCGTTGGCGCGCCGGGGATCGATAAGGGGGGCATCGCCAACGGAGCCATGGACTGGCTCGGGCGGGTGCGGGCGCTGGCGCCGCGGATCGCGGCGGCGGCGGCGGAGATCGAGCACGAGCAGAGGCTGCCGGAGCGGCTGGTCGCCGATTTGCGGGCGGCGGGGCTGTTCAGCCTGCTGATCCCGCGGCCTTTCAACGGCGCCGAGATCGATCCGCCGACCTTCGTTGCGATCCTCGAGGCGATCGCCGCGATCGACGCGAGCACGGCCTGGTGCCTCGGGCAGAACAATGTGTGCGCCTCGGTCGCCGCGTTCCTTCCGGCGGAGGCGGCGCGGGAGATTTTTGGCGGCGAGCCGCAGGCGATCCTCGCCTGGGGCGCGGGCTATGGCGGAAAGGCGCTGGCGGTCGAGGGCGGGTACCGGGTCAGCGGCAAATGGTCCTTCACCAGCGGCGGGCACCACGCGACCTGGCTCGGCGCGCATTGCGTGGTGAGCGAGGCGGACGGGCGGGAGCGGCGCGGGCCGGACGGAAAGCCGGTGACGCGGACGATGCTCTTCCCGGCGACGGAGACGTGCTTCCAAGAGATCTGGCACGTGATCGGCCTGCGCGGGACCGGCAGCGATGCCTACGCCATCGAGAACCTCTTCGTGCCGGAGGCCCATTCGCTGGCGCGCGACGAGCCGGGCGAGCGGCGCTACTCGGGGCCGCTTTATCTCTATTCGAGCAACAGCCTGTACGCTTCCGGTTTTGCGGGCGTGGCACTCGGGATCGCGCGGGCGATGCTCGACGCGTTGGTCGCGCTGGCGAAGGAGAAGACGTCGCGCGGGCTCAGCAACCCGATGCGATTGAGCCCGGTGAGCCAGTACGAGATCGCCGAGGCGGAGGCGCGGCTCCGGGCCGCGCGGATGTACCTGATGGGCACGGTCTCGGACGTTTGGCAGGAGGTGCTGCGCGCGGACGCGATCACGCTCGAGCAGCGCATCGCGATCCGGCTTGCGGCGACGCACGTGATCCGCGAGGCGACGAAGATCGCGGACTTCGCCTATTCCTGGGCCGGGGCGACCGCGATTTTCGAGACGAGCCCGTTCGAGCGGCGGTTCCGCGATATTCACGCGGTGGCGCAGCAATTGCAGGGACGGGCGTCGAACCTCGAGACCGCGGGCCAGTTCCTGCTCGGCGTGGAGCCCGATACGACATTCGTCTGAGGCGGGGCGCGCAAGGAACGGCCAGGGAGACGAACTTCGGGCAAAGGTCCGGATTTTCAATGGCGGGCTCCACGAAAGATTCGTGGGGAAGCTTCCCGGAAATTGCGTGGCGGGGGAGCGGGCGGGCAGGAGTAACATTCCAGCGGCAAGGAGTGTGCGATGCCGCAGGAAATGACGCTCAACGTGAACGGTGAGGACCGGGACGTCGCGGTGGAGCCGGACAGCATGCTGCTCTACGCGCTGCGCGACAATCTCGGGCTGCACGGCCCGAAATTCGGGTGCGGGCTGGGCGAATGCGGGGCCTGCACCGTGCTCATGAACGGGTTTGCGACCCGTTCCTGCGTGATGCCGGTGAGTGCCGCGAAGGGGGCGAAGATCGTCACGCTGGAGGGGCTCGGCACCATCGAGAAGCCACACCCGCTGCAGGAGGCCTTCATCGAGGAGCAGGCCGCGCAGTGCGGCTACTGTATCAACGGGATGATCATGACGGCGGCGGGTTTTCTCGCGCAGAAGCCGCATCCGACCCGCGACGAGATCAAGCAGGCGCTGGATGCCAATCTCTGCCGCTGCGGCACGCATATGCGGATCGTGCGCGCCATTCAGCGTGCGGCCAGGCAGGGGGCGTGAGATGGGACATGAGATGGCGCGGCGGAGCGGGGCGGCCGGAGCCGGGTTGAGACGGCGCGGGTTTCTAAAGGGAACGGGCGGCCTCGTCATCGCCTTCAGCCTGTTCGGCCCGGCGGTTGCGGAGGCGGCTGCGGGGGACGCCACTCAGAGTGGCATAACGCCGCCGCCGCCGGCGGGGAAGCTCTACGCCTGGCTGGCGGTGAACGCGGACGAAACCGTGACCCTGTTCACGGGGAAGGTGGAGACCGGCACCGGCGCGGAGACGGCGCTCGCGCAGATCGCGGCCGAGGAGCTGGATTTTCCGATCTCGCGGCTCGATGTCGTCATGGGGACGACGTCGAGGACGGTGGATCAGGGGCCGAGCTATGGCAGCCGCACGATCCGCTATGCCGGGCCGCAGATCCGCCATGCGGCGGCGGCCGGAAGGTTGGTGCTGCTCCGTCTCGCGGCGGCGCATTTCAATGTGTCGGTCAATCAGCTCGTGACGAGCGGGGGCACGATCTCGGTGATCGGCTCGCCCGGAAGCACGGTGACGTACGGCGCGCTGGTCGATGGCAAGCGCCTCGATTACGAGATCGGCGCGAGCGGCAGGACTTTCGCCATGCAGGTCGCACCCGGCGTGCGGACGAAGGATCCGTCCGCCTACACGGTGGTGGGAAAGTCGGTCCCGCGGAAGGATATTCCGGGGAAGATGACGGGCCAGTTCACCTACGTTCAGGATGTGCGGGTTCCGGGCATGCTGCATGGGCGCGTGGTGCGACCTTACGGCGTTTGGGGCCACGCTGCTCAGCGTGGACGAGAGCGGGCTCAAGGAGATCCCGGGCTTCGTGCAGATCGTGCGGCGCGACAACTTCCTGGGCGTCGTCGCGGAAACCGAGTGGGGCGCCATCCAGGCGGCGGAGAAGCTCGGTTCCACCTTGAACCCGAGCGGCCCGGGCGCGGGCCAGGCCAAATGGTCGGAGTGGAACGGGCTGCCGGCGATGGACCGGATCTGGGAGACGCTGCGCGGGACGGAGGGCGTCGATATCACGGCGGTCGAGCATGGATCGGTGGAGAAGGCGCTCGCGGCGGCGCCGAAGACCGTGAAGGCGACCTACCGGACGCCGTTCCAGATGCACGGCTCGATCGGCCCCTCTTGCGCGATCGCGGATGTGCGAGACGGCAGCGCCATTTTCTGGTCTTGCACGCAGATGCCGCACCAGGCGCGGCGCGACATGGCGGCGCTGCTTGGGATTCCCGCCGAGCGGATCGAGCTGCGTTGGTTCGAGGGCGCCGGAGCGTACGGCCGCAACGGGTTCGAGCATGTGGTGGCGGACGCGGCGGTGATGTCGCAGGCGGTCGGGCGGCCGGTGCGGGTGCAATGGATGCGCTGGGACGAGCACGGATGGGAGCCGAAAGGGCCGGCGATCGTCCAGGACCTTGCCGGCGCGCTGGATGCGAGCGGCCACGTGACGACGTGGCGGCATCATATGTGGATCCCGACGACGGGCGATACGCACCTGATCGCGGCGGACTTGATCGGCGAGCCGGATGCCGTCGGCCACACCGGCCACGGGGTGCCCGCGGTCACCTACGCCTATACGTTCGACAATGCCGATGTCGCCTGCCACGGCGAGGGCCGCGTGGCGCTGTTGACGGCGTGGCTCCGCTCACCGGCGCAGTTCGAGACGACCTTCGCGATGGAGGCCTTCATCGACGAGCTGGCGGCCGCGGCGGGGCAGGATCCGCTGGCGTTCCGGCTCGCGCATCTCGCGGACCGGCGCGCGATTGAGGTTCTGCAGGCGGCCGCCGAGGAATATGGCTGGGAGAGCCGGCCTGCGGGGGCCGGGCGCAACGGCAGCGGGCCGGCTAGAGGCCGGGGCGTGGCCTGGGCCAACCGCGACAATGTTCGGGTCGCGACGATCCTCGATCTCACCGTCGATCGGGCGAGCGGGGCGATCAGGGTGGGACGCGTGGTGGTGGCGCATGATTGCGGGCTGGTCGTCAACCCCGACGGGCTCAGGAACCAGGTCGAGGGGAACGTGATCCAATCCTTGAGCCGCACGCTGCACGAGGAGGTCACATTCGATACCGCCCATGTGACCAGCCGGGATTGGGTGGGTTATCCGATCCTGCATTTCGAGGAAATCCCCGACCGCATCGACGTCGTGCTGGTGAACAACCGGCCGGAATATCCTGCCTATGGCGCCGGGGAGCCCTCGACCTGCCCGACGGCGGCGGTGGTGAGCAATGCCGTGTTCGACGCGACCGGCGTGCGGCTGAGGGAGACGCCGTTCCGGCCCGAGCGGGTGAAGGCCGCGCTGAGCTGAGGGGGCGCTCGCGCCCTATTCCTCGGGCTCGCTCGTGAACATGAGCGGATAGCCCTTGGCGCGGCCCGCCTCGGTGCCGCGCGTTGCCTTGGTTTCCGCGACGTCCTTCGTGTAGACGGCGACGACGCAGGCGCCGCGCTGATGCGCGGTGATCATCACGCGATGCGCCTGGTCCTCGCTCATGCGGAATTCCGCCTTGAGCACGGTGACGACGAATTCCCGCGGCGTGTAGTCGTCGTTGAGGAGAATGACCTTGTGCAGGCGCGGCCGTTCGGTGGTCAGCCGGACCTTCGTGCGTGGCCTGGTGACGATTTCATTCATCGGCAAAACCGCTCCCGATGACGGCTCAATGGCTGGACCAGGGGCTAAATCTTCGCACATTCGCGGGCCGGTTGTCCATCCGGGACAGAGGGCGATCCCGAGTTCGGGACGGCCTGGTTGACGCAGATCAATGAGGCGGGTCGCGAGCGGGGCAAGTCTCGGGCCGTCCAAGCACGCGCGGCGACGCATCCGGCCGATGGAGCCTGCGATGCGCGCTGAAAAGGAGAATGTCATGCCCAACGATCAGCCTCAGATCTCCGCCATTACGCCGGCCAAGCTGCGGAAACGGTACGACAATTTCATCGGCGGGAAGTGGGTCGCGCCGGTGAAGGGGCGGTACTTCACCGATCCGAGCCCGATCGACGGGCAGGTGCTGGCGGAAGTGGCGCGCTCCTCGGCGGAGGATGTCGAGCTTGCGCTCGACGCCGCCCACGCCGCGCGGGATGCGTGGGGACGGACCGCGCCGGCGGAGCGGGCGCGGCTCCTGAACCGGATCGCCGACCGGATCGAGGAGAATCTGGAGCTTCTGGCGCATACCGAGACGATCGACAACGGCAAGCCGATCCGCGAGACGCGGGCGGCCGATATTCCCTTGGGCGCCGATCATTTCCGCTACTTCGCGGGCTGCATCCGCGCCGAGGAGGGATCCTTGGGCGAGCTCGACAACGACACGGTTGCGTATCACTTCAAGGAGCCGATGGGCGTCGTCGGCCAGATCATCCCGTGGAACTTCCCGTTCCTGATGGCCGCGTGGAAGATGGCGCCGGCGCTCGCCTGCGGGAACTGCGTCGTCATCAAGCCGGCCTCCGATACGCCGCTTAGCCTCGCGGTGCTGATGGATTTGATCGCCGACGTGCTGCCGCCGGGGGTGCTCAACGTCGTCAACGGGCATGGCTCCGAGGTCGGCGCGCCGCTGGCTTCGAACCCGCGCATCGCCAAGATCGCCTTCACCGGCGAGACGACGACGGGGCGGCAGATCATGCAGTACGCCTCGGAGAACCTCATTCCGATGACGCTCGAGCTCGGCGGGAAGTCGCCCAACATCTTCTTTGCCGACGTGATGGCGGAGGACGACGCCTTCTTCGACAAGGCGCTCGAGGGCTTCGCCCTGTTCGCCTTCAACAAGGGCGAGGTCTGCACCTGCCCGTCGCGGGCGCTGGTGCAGGAATCGATCTTCGACAAGTTCCTCGAGAAGGCGGTGGCGCGCGTGGGCAAGATCAAGGTCGGGAACCCGCTCGACCCGACGACGATGATGGGCGCGCAGGCCTCGCGCGGGCAGCTCGAGAAGATTCTCAACTACGTCAAGATCGGCAAGGAGGAAGGTGCCCGTTGCGCGATCGGCGGGGAGCAGGCGCATCTCGGCGGCGGGCTGGAGAACGGCTTCTACATGAAGCCGACCGTGTTCGTCGGGCACAACAAGATGCGGATCTTCCAGGAGGAGATTTTCGGGCCAGTGCTTTCGGTGACGAAGTTCAAGGACCTGGACGATGCGATCGCGATCGGCAACGACACGCTCTATGGGCTCGGCGCGGGCGTGTGGTCCCGCAACGGCACGACGGCGTATCGCGTGGGGCGCGAGATCCAGGCCGGCCGCGTGTGGACCAACTGCTACCACATGTATCCGGCGCATGCGGCGTTCGGCGGATACAAGCAGTCGGGCTTCGGGCGCGAGACCCACAAGATCATCATGGAGCATTATCAGCAGACGAAGAATCTGCTCGTAAGCTATAGCCCAAAAGCCATGGGATTCTTTTAACTCCCAGGGACGAGGCGCCGGGCGGCGGAAGGCTCGCCCGGCCCTTTCGCGCCGTTGTTCGCTGGAGGTGCTCCCATGCCGCCGCGGGTCGTCGTCACGCCGGGGGCCGCGGAGGTGATCCGCCGGCTGAAGGCAGAGCAAGGGAAGTTGATCTTTCACCAATCCGGCGGCTGCTGCGAAGGCACCGCGCCGATGTGCTTCCGGCAAAGGGATTTCCGTGTCGGGGCGCGTGATGTGCTGCTCGGCGTCATCGAGGGATGCCCGTTCTATGTCGGCGGGGCGGAATACCAATACTGGGAATATTTCCAGCTGACGATCGACGTCACGAGCGGCGGCGGCGACAGCTTCTCGCTCGAGGCGGCGGACGGCATGCGCTTCGTGACGCGCTCGCGGATGTTCAGCGACGAGGAAGCGAAAGAGCTGGATGCGGCCGGGCCGCCGCCGAGAGGACCGGAGGCGTTCCGGCCGGCGAGCGCCGGCGTTCACTGACGGCGGCGAACGGTGCTAGAGTAGCGCGGACGCTGGGCAGCGGGGGGAGTGGGGATGGCGGAGAACGATCTCTCCCCGGGCACCAAGGCAGTCATCGGGCGGGCAGGCGTCGGCGCCCTCATCGATGCGCTGGCCGGGCGCGGGTGGCGCGTGCTCGGACCAACGGTGCGGGACGGCGCGATCGTCTATGACGATATCGCCGGGCTCGAGGATCTGCCGGCCGGATGGACCGACCGGCAGGAGGCCGGGCGCTATCGGCTCGAGCGGCGCGACGATGCGGCGCTCTTCGGCTATGCGGTCGGGCCGCAATCCTGGAAGCGCTTCCTTCATCCGCCGATCGAGCTCTTGTGGCGGGCGCGCAGGGAGGGCGATGGGTTTGCCGTTGCGGGCGGGGACGAGGACGGAAAGAAATTTGCGTTCCTCGGGGTGCGCGCGTGCGAGCTGGCGGCGATCGCCATCCAGGACCGCGTGTTCATGGAGGGGCCCTATCCCGACACCGCGTACCGCAAAAGGCGCGAGGATAATTTCTTCGTCGCGGTGAATTGCGGCGAAGCCGGTGGGACGTGCTTCTGCGTCTCGATGAAGACCGGGCCGAAGGCGGAGGCCGGATTCGATCTCGCGCTGACGGAGCTGATCGAGGGCGACCGGCAGAGATTCGTGGTCGAGGTGGGAAGCGAGGCGGGCGCCGAGGTGCTGGCGACGATGCCGCATGAAAAGGCCTCGCCCGAGGCGATGGAAGCCGCGGAAGCGGTCGTGGCGCGCACCGCGAGCCGCATGGGGCGCAAGCTCGAGACGGACGGGCTCAAGGAATTGCTCCAAGGGAACCCTGAGCATCCGCGATGGGACGAGGTCGCGAAGCGGTGCCTCACTTGCGCCAACTGCACGATGGTCTGCCCGACCTGCTTCTGCACCACGATCGCGGATGTGAGCACGCTGGATGGAACGGCGGAGCGGGTGCGAAAGTGGGATTCGTGCTTCAGCCTGGATTTTTCGTATATCCACGGCGGCAGCGTGCGAAAAGAAACGAAATCGCGCTACCGGCAATGGATGACGCACAAGCTTGCGAGCTGGATCGACCAGTTCGGGACCTCGGGGTGCGTCGGGTGCGGGCGGTGCATCAGCTGGTGTCCGGTCGGCATCGACATCACCGAGGAGGCCGCCGCCATTCGCGCGGACGTGGAGAAGAGGCAGGAGGGAGGGAATGGAAGGGCTTGAGCGGATCGTCCTCGCACACCCGTTTTTTGCCGGATTCGAATCGGAGCTGGGCGCGGTTGTTTCCGGCTGCGCGCGGAATCTGCGTTTCAATCCCGGAGAATATTTGTTCCATGGCGGGGACGAGGCGAACGAGATATTCCTGATCCGCCAGGGGGTGGTTTCGCTCGAGATCGCGCCGCCCGGCGAGACGCCGACCGTGTTCGCGACCGAGCGGGAGGGCGAGATCGTCGGCGCCGCCTGGCTGGTACCGCCCTATCGCTGGCGGTTCGACGCGCGCGCCACGGCGCTCACCCGCGCGATCGGGATCGATGCGCGGTGCCTGCGCGAGAAGTGCGAGGCCGACAATCATCTCGGCTATGAGATGATGAAGCGCTTTTTGCCGGTCGTTGCCGGCCGGCTCGACGAGACGCGGCTGCAAATGCTCGACGTCTATGGAAAGCGCGCATCGTGACACCGGCCGA
>DATJTV010000179.1:0-25834 GCA_035503055.1 Acetobacteraceae bacterium | reverse complement strand
GCGGGCGCGGAATACGCGAGCGATGCGGGGCGGCGGGCGGAGCTGGTGCTGGGATCGATCCCGCCGTTCGGCGGAGATGGGGTGGATCTCTGGAAGCTCGAATCTCCGGTGGCGGCGGAGAGCCTGCCGGATGCGGACGGGAAGGGCGCGGCTTGGGCGCAGGCGCTGTTCGACGGGCTGGGGGCGGTGACGCCGGGGCCTTGGGTGATGTTGAGCGGCGGGGCCGATTTTGCCCGCTTTCGCAACGTGCTCGTCTATGCGTGCCGGGCCGGGGCGAGCGGGTTCCTTGCCGGGCGGTCGATCTGGGCGGACGCGTTCCGCGCCTGGCCCGAGCGGGCCGAGGTGCGCCGCGCGCTCGGGGAGGTGGCACGGAAGCGGCTCGAGGCGCTGGCCGAGCTGGCGGAGCGGATGGGGACGCCGTGGCATCTTCATCCGCGGTTCGGGCCGGGCGGACCGGTGCTTGCCGATGACGGCGAGGGTTTCGCCCGCCGCTACGGGGCGGAGATGGGAACGCGGGCCGCTGTGCCGGCGTGAGCGGGCGGGCTATCAATTTCGGTGACGTAATGATGATGCGGGGCGGTTCGGGAGCGCGCGCCGGCGATCCTGAGGCTTGGCGCGGCGAGCCCGATGTATTCGCCGCGAGAAACACCATATTTTGCGGGCAGGAAATTGGATCGCGAGATTGGCGGCAATGGTGATGACGAGGAAGATGGTGGATGAAGCTTTCGGGGCAACCGCGGCGGCGGCGGAACCGGGGGACGAGGATCCGTTTCAGGCGGGCGATTTCGTCGTCTATCCCGGCCACGGCGTGGGCACCATCGATTGCGTGGGGTCGGAGGAGTTTGCCGGGCATCGGCTGAACCTGGTGCGGATATCGTTTGCCGAGAATCACATGACGCTTCGGATTCCGCTTGCGGGCGCGCGGGCGGCGGGGTTGCGCAAGATCGCGAGCGGGGACGTGCTGGCCGAGGTGATGGCGACGCTCGGCGGGCGGCCAAGGACGAGCCGGCTGGTCTGGACGAAGCGGGCGCTCGCCTACCTGGCGAAGATCAACTCGGGCGATATCCGTGCGCTCGCCGAGGCGGTGCGCGACTTGCAGAGCGCGGCCGACGGCTCGCGCGCGAGCTTCGGCCAGCGCAACCTCTTCGAGCTGGCGATCGATCGGCTGGCGGGCGAGGTCGCCGCCGCGACCGGTGCGGAGAAGGGGGCGACGATCGAGCGGCTGCGGGGCATGCTGCACGAGGCGCGGCAGGTCGAGTGCCTGCCTGCGCGCCGGGTGGCGGAGTACGTGGACGCCTGATCGGACGGGCGGACCGGCGGTTGCATGGCGAGACGCGATGCCGCAAGAGACGCGGCAGATCTGACGATGGGCTTCGGATCGTGAAGTCCGCAGGGGAAAGTCATGGTGTTCAAGCCGAACTACAATTTGCAGCGGGCGGAGCGCAATCGCCTGGCCCAGGCGAAGAAGGACGCCAAGCAGCGCGAGCGCGAGGAAGCGGTGGCGCGGCGCAAGGCCGAGCGGGAAGCGGCGCGCCCGGCGTCTTCGGACCCCGACACCTCGCGCGGGTCGTGAGCGGCGCGCGCGAGAGAGGAGCCGATCCGATGAAGCGCCGTGCCGCGAACAGCTTCGTCCTGTTCGACGTGACCTATGTCGACGGGAGCCAGAGCTCGCGCCGGAAGATTCCCCAGGCGACGCTTGCGGAGGCGAGCGGCGAGGCTGCGATCAAGGCGATCATCGAGGCGCAGGACCGCGAGATCGCCATTGCCTCGGGGCGGCCGCGTGGGGCGATCAAGTCCGTGGTGCGCTCGCGGACGTAAGGGGGCCGGCGGCGCCCTAGTGGTGCCACCAGCCGCCGTGCCATCCGTTGCCGCCGCCCTGCCATCCCCCGCCGTGCCATCCCCCGCCGTGCCAGCCCCATCCGCCCCAGGTCCCGAAGCCGATCGAGAGGCTGCCGACATAGGGCGCGCCGTAGCCGTAATAGTACGAGGGGTAGCCGAGATAGGGATACGGCCAGTAGGGGTACGCCGGGTAGGCGGCATAGGGGTAGGGATAGGGCGCGGGAGAGGCGTAGCCGCCGCTCGCGGCTTCCATGGCCGACGGCAGTGTGTTGCCCTGCGCGACCATGCATTGCGCGTAGGAGACATTGTAGCGCTGCTGGAGCGCGCCGCCGGCGTAGGCCGCGTTGCCGGCGCCGGCCGCGGAGCCGAGCAGGAGGCCGCTGCCGGCCCCGATCGCGGCACCGGCGGCGGGGTTGCCGGCCGCGGCGCCGATCGCGGCACCCGCGGCGGCGCCGAGCGCGGTTCCGACGACCGCGCTTCCGACCGCGCTCTGGGTAGCCGCCTGGGCGGGCGAGCCATAGCCGATCTGGGCGGAGGCGTAGTGGCGGCAGACCGCGTCGTCCTGCTGGAAGGCGGCGAGGTCCTTCCCCTTGCCGGGCATCACCATGACGGTCGGGCCGGGCGGGGGCGCGACCGCGCAGGCGCCGAGCGCCAGGGCGGCGGCGAGAGGAGCGAGCGAAAGGGCGCGCGACATGTGAGACCTGCGAGGCCTGCCTGTCCGGGAAATTCGCGGCGAATTTCCTCGCCCGGACGCTAGCGCGAAAGCGCGGAGAAGTCACGCAAGGCCGTGAGCGGGCGGCGCGACTCGGCGGCAAAGTGGCAAGGAGAAGGCGGCGTGTTGCAGGACGGAGGCAATGGAGCGCGGCATGCGTCTGCTGACGGTTCGGCATATCACGGTCTACCGCTATGCGGAGCCGGTGCGGCTCGGCGAGCATCGGATGATGTTCCGCCCGCGCGCGAGCCATGATCTGCGGCTGATCCGGACCCGGCTCACGATTTCGCCGCAGCCCGTGCATCTGTGCTGGCTGCACGACGTGTTCGACAACTCGGTGGCGGTGGCGACCTTCACCGGCGCGGTGACCGAGCTCCGCTTCGAGAGCGTCGTCACCTTGGAGCATACCGAGGGCCAGCTTCCCGATTATCAGCTCGAAGCCGGGGCCGCGACTTTTCCGTTCGAGTATTCGCCGGATGACCAGCTCGACCTGGTGCGGGCGCGCGAGCGCTGCGACCCGGACCTCGCGGTCGACCGCTGGGCCGGCGGGATCGTGCCGGCATCGGGACCGGTGGAGACGATGCAGCTCTTGCGGACGATGACGCTGCGGATCCGCGAGGAGCTGGTCTACTCCCACCGCTACGAACGCGGCGTGCAGAGCCCAAGCGAGACGCTGCGGCGCGGGAGCGGCACCTGCCGGGACTTCGCCTGGCTGATGATCGACGCCGTCCGCTCGCTCGGCTTCGCGGCCCGGTTCGTGAGCGGCTACATCTTCGTCCCCGACGCCGATTCCTCTTGCGCGGTGGGCGGCGGCGCCACCCACGCCTGGCTGCAGGTCTATCTGCCGGGCGCGGGCTGGATCGATTTCGACCCGACCAACAGCATCGTCGGCAACCGCAACCTGATCCGCGTCGCGGTGGCGTGGGATCCCGCGTCCGTGCTGCCGCTCTGGGGCACGTTCATCGGCGCGCCGGGATCGGCGCTCGGGATGGAGGTGAGCGTGGCGGTGACCGAGGAGCGGGAGTTCGGCGGGGCAGCGCGATCGCGAGGTGCGGCATGAGAATCCGGGTCGGCTACGAGCTGGTCTACGAGTGTCCGCAACCTACGCCGATGATGCTGATGCTGCACATCCATCACTCGCGGGCGCCCGACATCGTCGTTCCCGACCAGGTGACGACGAGCCCTGTGGTCCCGGTCGCCGCCTATCGCGACGGGTTCGGCAACTGGTGCAGCCGGCTGGTCGCGCCCAAGGGGGAGACGCGGATCGCGAGCAGCGCGGTGCTGCACGATTCCGGGGCGGCGGATCCGGTCGTCGCCACGGCCCGCCAGCACGAGGTGCCGGAGCTGCCGCCGGAGGCGCTGGTGTTCCTGCTCGGCAGCCGGTACTGCGAGACCGATCGGCTCTCGGAGACGGCGTGGCATCTCTTCGGCCACGGGCCGACCGGCTGGGGCCGCGTGCAGGCGATTTGCGACTTCGTGCACCGGCATATCGCCTTCAGCTACGCCGACGCCCGGCCGACCCGGACGGCGTGGGAGGCCTTCAACGAGCGGCGCGGCGTCTGCCGCGACTTCGCGCATCTCGCGGTGACGCTCTGCCGGTGCATGAACATCCCCGCCCGCTACTGCACCGGCTATCTCGGCGATATCGGCGTGCCGCCGCCCTATGGGCCGATGGATTTCGCCGCCTGGTTCGAGGCCTATCTCGACGGGAGCTGGCACATCTTCGATCCGCGCAACAACGTGCCGCGCGTGGGGCGCGTCCTGATGGCGCGCGGGCGCGACGCGGTGGATGTCGCGATCAGCAACACGTTCGGCCCGAACGTCCTCACCGGCTTCAAGGTCTGGACGGACCAGCTGGACGACAGCCCGGCCGCCTGACGGAGCCGCTAGAGCGTGATCGCCGAAGGTGGAATCACCGAAGGCGTGAATCACGCGGGAAAACAAAGACCTAGAGCGGGAGGGGTTCGCTTGCGCTCACCCATCTCGCTCTAGGTCCTTGTCCAAGCATTGGGTTCACGCGCCGTTTCGCGGTCGCTTCGCTTTCCGCGAAACTCTGCGATCCGATGCTACTCCTCCGCCCTTCCGCGGCTGCGAAAGACCGCACTCGGCCGCGTCGCGAATCGCACCTCCTCGGGCAGCCTGAGCCACGCCGCGACCTCCTCGATCACCCGAGCGGTGATCCACGGCAGCTCGGCCGCCTGCGCCTCGTCCACCTTGTAGAATCGCAGCCCCTCCAGCTCTCCCGAGCCGCCGAGCGCGCCCTCCAGCCCCTCCGCCTCCACCATCAGGAACCGCGCATGGAAACGGATCGGGGACGAAGCCGGCGTGATCGCCCGGCAGAGATAGAAGAGGCCCCCGAGCGCCGGAGGGTTGCCGAGCGAGAGCCCCGTCTCCTCCGCAAGCTCGCGCACCGCCGCGATCGCGAGCGCCCGCGCCAGAGGCGGCTTCGCTCCCTTCTCCAGCATCGCCGCCGTCGCCGGCGAGAGCCGGCTCGCGCTCTCCGCGGTGAAATCCGCCCGCTCCACGGCCCCGCCCGGGAACACCAGCCGGTTCGGCATGAACCGGTGCCCGGCGGCGCGCGTCCCCATCAAGAGCTCCACCCCCTCGCGCCCGCGCCGCAGCACGATCATGCTCGCGGCATGGCGCGGCCGCACGGCCCGCCTCTTCGCATCCGTCTCGCTCATCGTTAGAGCATTATGGCATGCACGCATCCCCGATCGCCTATCGCCGCCAGATCGAGACCACGCTGCTCGCCTGGGGCGCCCGCACCGAAACGGCGGCCGCGACCGCGGACGTCCTGCTCTATGCCGGCCTCTCCGGCATCGACAGCCACGGCATCTCCATGCTCACCGAATACGACGAACGCCGCCGCCGCGGCTGGATCGACCTCAAGGCGAAGCCGCTCGTCGTGAGCGAAACCCCGGTCTCCGCCCTGATCGACGGCGCCGGCGGCCTCGGCCACTGGCCCGGCGTGCTCGGCATGACCGAGGCCATCCAGCGTGCGAAGAAATCCGGCATTGCCGCCGTCGCCGTCCGCAACTCCGCCCATTTCGGCGCCTGCGGCTACTACACGAAGATGGCGGCCGAAGCCGGGCTGATCGGCTTTGCTTCCACCAGCGCCTCGATGATCCGCGTCGTGCCGACCTTTGGCGCCGAACCCCGCCTCGGCACCGATCCCCTCTCCTTCGCCGCTCCCGGCGCGGACGACGTTCCGTTCCTTCTCGACATGGCAACCACGACCGTCGCCTTCGGAAAGGTCCGCAACAAGCTGAACGAAAAGCTTTCCTGCCCGCCCGGCTGGGTCCTCGATGCCTCCGGCCAGCCGAGCACGGACCCCGCCGATGCAGCCGTTCGCGGCGGCTTCCTCACCCCCTTGGGCGGCACCGCCGAGAACGCGAGCTACAAGGGCTACGGGCTCGCCGCGATGGTCAACATCCTCTCCTCCTGCCTCGCCGGCGCGATGCCGATCACCCACCCCGCCCGTCCCGCGAGCCCGCGCGGGCCCGAGATCGGGCATTTCTTCCTCGCCCTCGATCCCGGCCTCTTCCGCGAACCCGCCGCTTTCCGCGCCGAGGTCGCCGGCTTCTGCGACGTGCTCCGCGCAACTCGCCCCCTCGATCCCGCCGTCCCCGTCCTCGTCGCCGGCGACCCCGAGCGCGCGGCCGCCGAGCGCCGCGCCCGCGAGGGCATCCCCATCCCGCCCGGCCTTGCCGCCCGCCTCAAGGAGATCGCCGCCGCTTCCGACGCGCCCTGGCTCCTCTAACCGAAGCGCGGTCGCGTCCCTCCGTAACTTCTGCTAGGCAAGATTGTGCGGCGCCGCATGGAATCCGCGGCGCCTTGTGAAGGAGCGCGCATGGACCAGCAGTCGCCGGGGCTCGACCCGGAAAACTGGGATGAGCTCAGGGCCCTCGGCCACCGCATGCTCGACGACGCCTTCGACTATCTCGAGCACGCCCGCGAGCGCCCGGTCTGGCAGAAGATGCCCGCCGAGCTCCGCACCGAGCTTCACGGCCGCCTGCCCCGCGCCCCCCAGCCGCCCGACGCGGCCTACGCGGACTTCCTCCGCCTCGTCCTTCCCTACGCCACCGGCAACACCCACCCCCGCTTCATGGGCTGGGTCCATGGCGGCGGCACCGCGGTCGGCATGCTCGCCGAGATGCTCGCCGGCGCGCTCAACGCCAACCTTGGCGGCCGTGACCACGCCCCGATCGAGGTCGAGCGCCAGGTCGTCCGCTGGTCCGCCGAGCTGCTCGGCCTGCCGCCTGAAAGCTCGGGCCTTCTCGTCACCGGCACCTCGATCGCCAACCTCATCGGCGTCCTCGTCGCCCGCTTCGCCACCCTCGGCCCCACCGCCCGCGGCGCCGGCGTCGGCACCCCGCGCCTCACCGCCTACACCTCCGCCGCCGCGCACGGCTGCATCCCCCAGGCGATGGACATCTCCGGCCTCGGCTCCGAGCAGCTCCGGATGATCCCGTGCGACTCCGCCGGCCGGATCGACCTCGCCGCCCTCGAAGAGGCCATCGCCCGCGACCGCGCCGCCGGCAACCGCCCTTTCCTCCTCGTCGGCACGGCCGGGACGGTCGATATCGGCGCGCTCGACGACCTTGCCGCCCTTGCCGCCATCGCCCGCCGCGAGTCGCTCTGGTTCCACGTGGACGGCGCTTTCGGCGCGATGCTCGCCCTCTCCGAACGCCTCCGCCCGCTCCTCGACGGCATCGAGGCCGCCGATTCGGTCGCCTTCGACTTCCACAAATGGGCCCAGGTCCCCTACGACGCCGGCTGCATCCTCGTCCGCGACGCCGTCCGCCACCGCGCCGCCTTCGCCCAGTCGGTGGCCTACCTCCGCCGCGACACGCGCGGCCTCGCCGGCGGCCATCCCTGGCCGTGCGATTTCGGCCCCGACCTCTCCCGCGGCTTCCGCGCGCTGAAAGTCTGGCTCACCTTCAAGGTCTTCGGCGCCGAGCGCATGGGCGAGGTGGTCGAGGCGAGCTGCGCGCTCGCCGCCCGCCTCGCCCGCCTCGTCGATGCCGAGCCCGAGCTCGAGCTGATGGCCCCGGTCGCCCTCAACATCGTCTGCTTCCGCTTCGTCGGTGCCGAGCCGGGCTTCGACCTCGATGCGCTCAACGCCGCCGTGGTCGCCGACCTCCAGGAGGCCGGCATCGCCGCGCCCTCCACCACGATGATCGATGGAAGCCTCGCCATCCGCGCCGCCCTCGTGAACCACCGCACCCAGGACTCCGACATCGAAGCCCTGGTCGAATCGGTGCTCCGGGTCGGCCGCGCGCGGAGCATGGCCGCGGCCTGAGCCGCCACGGGCCCAAAGAAAAACCCTGCCGGAGTTCCCTCCGGCAGGGTCGAGTAAACAGGGAGGCTTCACGTCTGGGAGACGAAGGGGGTCAAACACCCCCTGTTTCCGGCCTCTCGACCGGAACCTTTACGACCCTAGGCGCTCAACCGTCGTCGCGCCGGGGCCGAAACTCGCAACTGAAGGTAATCGCTGCCCTTCCATTGTGCTACTGCGCAATAACGAGTCGGCCATACCATAAACGCATAACCTCAAGCCCGGTCTTGTTTCTGTCGCATTTCACCCGGCCCCTCCGGCTGCACCAGCCGCCCTCCCGTGAGTGGCCGCGGCACGCCCGTCGTGGTCGGAAAGCTCAGCGGCAGCCCGGCCAGGCTGCGCGCGGCCAGGAACCCGAAGCACTGCGCCTCCAGCGCGTCCCCATCCCACCCCACCGCCTCCACCGGATCGACCGGCGCCGCGAGCACGCCGTCAAGCGCCGCCATCATCGCCCGGTTGCGCCGCCCGCCTCCCGCCACCAGCCAGCGCGCCGGCGGGGCCGGCAGCTTCGCCATCGCGACCGCCCTCGCCGTGAAGGCCACCAGCGTCGCCGCCCCATCCTCCGCCGAGAGCGCGTCCAGCCCGCTCTCGGCGAGCCGCGCCGAGAAGGCGAGGCGATCGAGCGATTTCGGCCCCGGCCGCGCGAAATAGGGATCGGCGAGCAGCCACTCCAGCACCTCCGGCGCCACCCGCCCCGCCCGCGCCAGCGCCCCGTCCTCGTCGCGGCTCCGCCCCGTGGCGCGCCGCACCCAGTCGTCCAGCGGCCCGTTCCCCGGCCCCGTGTCGAACGCGACGATCCGCCCGTCACCCCCGATCCAGCTCACGTTCGCGACACCCCCGATATTCAGCACCGCGAGCGGCCGCACGAGCCCCGCTGCCAGCGCGGCATGGAACACCGGCGCGAGCGGCGCGCCCTCGCCGCCCGCCGCAACGTCCGCGGCGCGAAAATCATGCACCACCGGGACGCCCGTCCGCCGCGCCAGAAGCGCCGCATCGCCGATCTGCCAGGTCCGCCCCGCCTCCGGCCGGTGCAGGATCGTCTGCCCATGCATCCCGATCACGTCGGCCGCCTCGCCGAGTGCGGCCACCGCCTCCGCATGCCGCTCCGTCAGCTCGGCCTCGACCGCCGCCAGCTCCGGATCGCCCGCCTCCAACCAATCCGCCCGCTCGAGGAGCGCCCTGAGCCGCCCCCGCAGCCCCTCACCATAAGGCAGCGTCAGCCGCTTCCCGAACCGCGCCACGCGCACGCCATCGGTCTCGATCCACGCCGCGTCCACGCCGTCGAGCGAGGTGCCGCTCATCAGCCCGATCGCCCGCCACATTCCCCTTGCTTTCCTCCCATGCTAGCGAGCCCGGCATGCCATCCCCCGACTTCCTCGCCGAGGCCACCGCGCGCGGCTTCGTCTTCCAGTGCACCGATCCCGAGGCGCTCGACACGCTCCTCCGCGCCGGCCCGGTCTCCGCCTATATCGGCTTCGACTGCACCGCGCCGAGCCTCCATGTCGGCAGCCTGGTGCAGATCATGCTGCTCCGCCTCTTCCAGCGCCACGGCCACCGGCCCGTGGTGCTGATGGGCGGCGGCACCACCCGCATCGGCGATCCGTCGGGCAAGGACGAGACCCGCCAGCTCCTCACCGACGAGGAGATCGCCGCCAACATGGAAGGCATCCGCCGCGTCTTCGAGCCCTTCCTCCGTTTCGGCTCCGGCCCGGCAGCGGACCGTCCGCCCTCGGACGCGATCACCGCCAACAACGCCGACTGGCTCGACCCCCTCGGCTACATCCCGCTGCTCCGCGATGTCGGGACGCACTTCACCATCAACCGCATGCTCACCTTCGACGCCGTAAAACTCCGGCTCGAGCGCGAGCAGCCGCTCACCTTCCTCGAATTCAACTACATGATCCTTCAGAGCTACGATTTTCGCGAGCTCTTCCGCCGCCATAACGTCCGCCTGCAGATGGGCGGCTCGGACCAGTGGGGCAACATCGTCTCCGGCGCCGAGCTCGTCCGCCGCACCGA
This sequence comes from Acetobacteraceae bacterium, assembly GCA_035503055.1. Lineage (GTDB taxonomy): Bacteria > Pseudomonadota > Alphaproteobacteria > Acetobacterales > Acetobacteraceae > JAKAWQ01. Next base: position 15,923 of record DATJTV010000179.1, on the reverse strand, counting down.
AGGCGCGCAAGTCTTCGGCCTCACCACGCCGCTCATCACCACCGCCTCCGGCGCGAAGATGGGCAAGACGGCCGCCGGCGCCATCTGGCTCACCGCGGACCGCTTGGCACCCTTCGATTACTGGCAGTTCTGGCGCAACACCGAAGACGACGACGTCGCGCGCTTCCTCCGCCTCTTCACCGACCTTCCTCTCCCCGACATCGCTCGCATTGCGCAATCGGACATCAACGAAGCGAAGAAAATCCTCGCGACCGAAGCCACCACCCTCGCCCACGGCGCGGACGCCGCGGCCCGCGCCGCCGAGGCCGCCCGACGCCTCTTCGAAACCGGCGAAGAGGCCGATCTCCCCGCCATCCGCGTCCCGCGCGAGGACCTCGCGAACGGCCTGCCCGCCTTCCGCCTCTTCACGCTCGCCGGCCTCGCCGGCAGCAACGGCGAGGCCCGCCGCCTGATCCGCGCCGGCGGCGCGCGCATCAACGACGCCCCCGTCGCCGACGAAACCCTCGCGCTCACCCTCGCCGATCTGCAGAACGGCGCGATCAAGCTCTCCGCCGGCCGCAAGCACCACCGCCTGATCCGCCCGGATTAGAGCGGATCACCCGACCGGCGCGCACCCGTCCTGAGCGAAAGTCAGACGCTGCCCTCCCACAGCACCAGCCCGGTCGTCGGCGACGCGATGAACGCCTGCGCCAACGGATTGCCGCCGCTGCCCGTGATGCTGGTCGTCGCGCCGTCCGGCAGCAGGTTGAACGCGTGGGACTGCGTGCCCGCCGTGACGTCGGAGAACACCATAGGCGAGAAGTCCGGCAAATCGGCCGAGATCCCCTCCACGGCCCATATCGCGCGCGACCCCACGGAGGTGATGTCCGCTCCCGGTGCCGGCACGCCGACGCTCGTGGCCTGCTGCGTCCGGTAATTCATCATCGAAACGAAGCCCTGGCCCGGCTCCGGCGCGCAGACGAGGAAAGACACCAGATCGCCCGGCTCGATGGCGAAATTCGTGACCTGCGCCGCCGGTGTCTTGTACTTGCTGGTGAACCACTCCGTCCAAGCCCAGTAGCTCACGCTGTTGCCGGTGATGGTGGCGGCCGTGCCCGCCTGCAACAGTTCGTAAGAGTCGGCATCCGACCCGTCGAGGCCGACCCAGAACCCGACCGTGAGCGGCGTGCCGACGTCGCCCGCAACGGGAAAGATCGTCGGCACCGTCCATTCCGCGAAGACGGTATTCGCGGGCTGGTAGGGCGAGAAGCCGAGCGATGCCGTCGGCACGATGATGCTGCCCCAGCCGGACGGGCTGAAATCGGCATTCAGGTTCCGCCTCGGATCATGCGCGCTCATGATCGGGTCGACGGCGAGCTCCGCCTTGACCATCCTGAGGTCGGGCACGCGGGCGAAGACCCGCTGCCAGAGCCGCGCCAAGGCCGGCTCCTTCGCCGGGTCGGGGCGGCGCGGAAACCCGTGTTGGCGGAGCAGCCGCGCCGGCGCGGTGCGCGGGTCGAATCCCGCCGGCGGCGATTCGAACGTCTGCATTCGGCTCAGCCGATCCGCAGCCAATGCTGTCGACATGACGATTCCCCTCCTCTCGGAACGATGCCCCGGCGTCGCTACGATTTCGGAACAAAGGGCCCGGCAAGAATAGCTCCGGGCATAGGGCGGATCTCTCGAACCCGCCCGCGATCCGACGCCGAAGGCTCCCCTGCCTTCATTACCGGAACGAGACGGATCGCTCTGTGACGCCCGTCACAACGTCGCCGGACGGGCCTGACCCTCGAAGGCCGGGCGTTTGCCCCCTGGACGAAGGGGTTCCAAGGGGCAGAGCCCCTTGGCCTTCCTTCCTCAGCTCACCAGCGGCCGCAGTCTCGCGTGGCTCTGGACGTATGGGAGCTTTGCCAGCCACCCATCCAATCCCCAGACATGGCCTGCGTTTTTCATCATCAGATAGATCAGGACTGCGCCGTACACCAGGTGGTAGTCCATGATGAAGTTGACCTGGCTCTCTACGTACGGCCAGTCCATGTGGGCAAAATAATAGACGACCATAAGGAGGATGCCGAACGGGCTGCTGATCCGCACCAGGCACCCGCTCACCAGCGAGAGGCCGATCAGCGTGTGGCCCCATTCCACCAGCAACGTCGTGTAGGGTGCGATGGCGGGCAGCGCGAACCAGGCCAGCTCGTTGTGAAATGTCTTGGTGTGCGCCAGGAACACCGCGACCGTGAAGTGCGGATCGGTGATCTGGCTCAGGCCGGCGTAGAGGAACGTCCAGCCCATGGCGATCCGAAAGAAGAAGACGAGCCCTCGTTCAAGGTGCGTATCGGTCATGATGGTGCCTTCCCGGGCATCGGTGGTTGATCCTGGGATGGCACCTTGGGCGGACCGGTTCGGCCGCGCATTGACCCACGTCAATCTTCGGGCCGTAGCATCCGCCCGACCGTCCGCCCGTCCTCGATGCCCACCCGGATCGCGAAATCGTAGCGATCGATGTCGAGCGCGATCTCGAGGTCCTCCGCGTGCAAATAGGGCCGCGCCGGGTCGTGGTAGCGCGGCACCTCGCCGCCCGCCAGGATCAGCGCCCGCACGGCGTCGCGGTTTCCCTTCCTGCCCTCCAGCAGGTTGCGCAGATGGAGCGCGCAAAGCTCGTCCTCGTCGGTGCGGATGGTGCCATCCTTGCCCATCGCGACCAGCGTGATCCGCCCGGGAACGCCACCCGGCGCCCCCGCCCGAAGCGCGCGCGCCGTGGCGCCCGCCGTCACCAGCGACGCCGCGTAGCGCCGCTCGGCCCGGCTCGCCGCAGCGATCCCTTGCGTCCCCGCGCTCGTCCGCTGGGCGATCGCCTTGCCGCGCAAGTCCGCCCGCGACACCTCCAGCGGCGAATTGCCGAAATCGAATCCCGCCGGCGCGCGCGCGCCCACCTCGCCCACGCACACCTGCACGATGCCGTCTCGCCGGAGCGCAATCGCCTCCTCGATCCCGCTCACCATCACGATATGCGACGCGCCGTTGGCCAAGGCCACCGCGGCCGTCGTGAAGGCGCGCAGCACGTCGATGATGGCAACCGATCCTGCCGCCCGCCGCGCGCCCTCGAGCAGGCTCTCGATCCGCACTTCCATGACCGCCTTCAAGCACGGATCAACGGGAAGCGGCCAGGCCCGCCCGCACCTCGCTCGCGCCGCCCATCGCTGTAAAGTGGCGAGCCATGACACCGGAACACGCGCTCATCATCGCCTGGGCTCTCTGGATCGCCTCATGGCTCGCCGCCGCTCTGTGGGCAGCCCCGACCACGAAGCGCCCCGCGCGCGGCGAGGAATGGCTCTACCGCATCGTGACGCTCGCCGGCGCGTTCCTCCTCTTCTCCGCGTTCCGCCATCCCCAATACACCCGCGAACGTCTCTGGGCGCCCGGCGAGGCGGCAGGCTGGGCGCTCGTCGCCATCGCGCTGCTCGGCTTCGCGTTCACCTGGTGGGCGCGCATTCGTCTCGGCCGTCTCTGGTCCAGCTCGGTCACGAAGAAGGAGGATCACCACGTGGTGGACACCGGCCCCTACGCCATCGTGCGCCACCCGATCTACACCGGTATTATCACGTCCGTCTTCGCGACCGCCGTCCTGAAAGGCATAGCGATCGGAATCCTTGGAGCGCTTCTGATGACTTTCGGATTCTGGATCAAAGCAAGGCTCGAGGAGCGTTTTCTCCGCGAGCAATTGGGGCCGGACGCCTACGATGCCTATCGCCGCCGCGTTCCGATGCTCATCCCCTTCGGGCCGAAATCCGCATGATCCGCGCGCCCGCCGCCCTCTGCCTCGCGCTTTCCCTCGCCTTGCTCGCGGCAAGCCCGGCGCACGCCGCCGCCCCTACGCTCGCCGCGGCGCAGCTGCCCGGCGGGACCACCCTCCCCTACTTCGTCTCCGCCCCGCCCGGCCGGAACGCGCCCACTCGCGCGCTGATCGCGATCCAAGGCTATACGCGCGACGCGACCCGCACCTTCACCGCCGCGTCTGACGCCGCCGCGAACGCGGGCGCCTCGGCCGACACGCTCATCATCGCCCCCATCTTCCAGGTGCCCGCGCCGGAATCCGAGAGATGCCATTTTCGCGGCGTTCCCGCCGCCGCGCCGACCGACGCGCTCTGGCATTGCGGTAGCTGGTCGGACGGCTCGCCCGCCCTCAATGCGCCGCTGACATCCTTCGGCGCGACGGACGCGCTCATCGAGCAGATCGCGCGCGCCTACCCGAGCCTGCGCGTCGTCACCATCGCCGGGTTTTCGGCGGGCGGGCAATTCGTCCAGCGTTATGCGGCATTCTCCAACGTCCAAAGCGCCGACCTGCGGCTGCGCTACGTCGTCGCGGACCCGAGCGGGTTCCTCTATTTCGATCCCTGGCGCCCCGTTGCGGCGGACGAATCCTGCCCCGAATACAACATGTGGAAATTCGGCACGGACCACCTGCCCGCCTCCCTCGGCCGGACCGCGGCCGCCGCCCGCGCGGCGTATGTCTCCGCCGATCTCCATTACCTCATCGGCGCGCTCGACACCGGCAATGGTCCCGGCACCGCCTATCGCCTTCTGGAGAGCAGCTGCGCCGCCGAGCGCCAAGGCCGGTACCGGCTCGACCGTTCCGAGCACTACGCCGCCTATGACGCGGCGATGCTCGCCCACGGCCGCCATCCTCTCACCATCGTCCCGGGCTGCGCGCACAGCGTGAGCTGCGTCTTCCCCGCGCAAGCGGCGCGCGCCGCCCTCTTCGGCGGACGGTAGTGCCCTACTCTGAATTTGCCATTTCATAGACGCCCCGGCGCTTCTTTTGTTTCGGCGTCCAACGGGCCCACCACGTCGCAGAATTCTCCAGTATTATCGGCCTGTTATAGTGCCACGCCCAGTGGGTCCCGCACCGCCACGTCCGTCAGGAACGCCGGCGTCATCGTGATCTGTTTGTAGCTGAGCGAGCACCCGTCGCGCATCGGCCGCTAAACCGGGAAGGTCATGACAAGCCGCATTCCAGATGACGTCCAGGCTGATCCGGTCATAAGCGTGCCGCAGCCGATTGCCCATTCCACGGATGTCGCCCCAGGGCTGGTTAGGCATCCACTCGGCTGCACGCTCACCCAACCGGCGTGCAGCCTCGCACACCCGTTCCAGGCAGTGTTCCACGGCATCGCGCAGCAAGCCGTTGCCGGCCAAGGCGGCACGATCCACGCCAGCCAGATATTGCTCGATCCGCTCGGCGTTCTCGATAATATCGGCCAGGCTGTCGGCCGGATCGTGCCTAGAAGGCACGCCGACGGTCTCGATCAATGTTCGCCCGCAGGCGCGGCTTCTCGATGGGTTCCGGCAGCAGGTCCACCTTGCGGCCGACCAGCTCCGCCAAGCGCCGTTCCAACGCCCCGAGCGCAAACAGCCCTATGTGGGCTTCCGGGTCCAGCTCGGCCGCAAGGTCGATATCGCTGCTCGCCTCAGCGTCACCCCGCGCGACGGAGCCGAACAGTGACAGGTGGCGGACGCCCGCTTGGCGCAGCTCCGCCTCGTGCGCTCGCAAGGTGGCGATCACGTGCTCGGCGAGATCAGTCGTGGTCGTTGTGCTCATCGCGGCTTCTCCGAGCCCCAGAATAGCACGAAAGCGGCCGTCACGCTGTGTTTCGGCGTCCAACCAGCCAGGGGCAAATGAGCGCTATCACCTTGAAGTCCTTGGAGAACCCTCCCTGCCCAGTGGGTCCCGATTGTGCGCCGATGATGACCCACCACGTCGCAGAATTCTCCAGCATTATCATATTGTTATATTGCCACGCCCAGTGGGTCCCGGTTGGACGCCGAAACACACCGCTCATTGGGATGTGACCCTGTGGGCGGGTTTCCTCTCGCTAGGCCTGAGAGAGCGATCCTCGATGGTGCCTGCGCCGCCGACCAGTACCTGAGGGTCCACCAGGACGACACCCCGACACCTCTTGCTGAAGGACGAAACGTCAGACCGCCCGGTCGATGACGATCGGCGGCCGAATACGTATGGTGGCGATAGGTACTACCACATGCCACCGGTAACACCGCCATGGCAACCTCGATCTCGCTCAAGCTGGACGACGATCTCAAAGGGCGCGTCCAGCAACTCGCTGCCACCCGGCGCCGATCCGCACACTGGATCATGCGCGAAGCCATCGCGCAGTACGTCGAGCGCGAGGAGAAGGGGGAAGCATTCAAGCAGGACGTGCTGCGCGCCTGGAGCGACTACCAGGCTAACGGTCTGCACCTGACGGCTGAGGAGGCGGACGCCTGGCTCGCGAGGCTGCAGGCGGGTGAGGATGTGGAGCCGCCTAATTGCCACGCCTGATCTGGACGCCGCCGGCGTTGGCGGATGTCCAGCGGCTTTATCGCTTCCTCGCGCCCAAGAGTCCGGGAGCTGCTCGGCGGCCTGTGAAGGCTATCCGGACTGGCGTGAAGATCCTTGCTCATCAGCCGCAACTCGGCCGCCCTGTCGGAGATCTCGACCCCGAATTCCGGGAATGGCTGATCGATTTCTGAGACACCGGCGACATAGCGCCCTATCGGTTTGATGGGAGCACGGTCTTCATCCTGGCCGTGCGGCGCCAAAGGGAGGCGGGATATTGACCGGGGCGTCCGTCGAACGCGGGACGACGGCGGGGCGTGATGCGCATTCGGACAAGGGGTCCTATTTGAGTCGGTTTCAGGTCCTTGTCGATGACCTCAAGAACGTTGAGGTCTGCCGGCGACAGCCATCCTCTCACGATCGTCCCGGGCTGCGCGCACAGCGTGCGGTGCGTGTTCCCCGCGCCCGCCGCGCGCGCGGCGCTCTTCAGATAAAGAGCCGCGCCCATCGCCACGATCGGCGCGGACGACTGCCAAACATACGCGCAACCTTCACCCACAACGCGCCACGCCTTGATCGAAATCAACACGGATCCGCGCCGGCGCCCCTAATCAGAGGTCCGATCTCGCGTGCGCCCGGCGTGCGCCTCAAGACGAAAGCGGGGCAAAGATGGAAACTCTCGATCTCACCGGCCGCAAGGGCCTCGTCGTCGGCATCGCCAACGAGCACAGCCTCGCCTGGGCCGCCGCGCAACACTTCCGGAGCGCCGGCGCCGATCTCGCCGTCACCTACCTCAACGACAAGGCGAAGCCCTATGTCGAGCCCCTCGCACGCGAAATCGCCGCGCCGATCTTCCTCCCCTGCAACGTCGCGACCGCGGGCCAGCTCGAGGCGGTCTTCGATGCCATCCGGACCCAATGGGGCCGGCTCGATTTCCTCTTCCACGCGATCGCGTGGGCGCGCAAGGAGGATCTGCACGGCAGGCTGACCGACTGCTCGGCCGATGGTTTTTCCGAATCGATGCTGATCTCGTGTCACTCCTTCATCCGCATGGCGCATCTCGCCGAGCCGCTGATGGACAAGGGCGGCAGCCTCACCACCCTCACCTATTACGGTGCGGACAAGGTGGTGGACCATTACAACGTCATGGGCCCGGTGAAGGCCGCGCTCGAATCGTCGGTCCGCTATCTCGCCCACGAGCTCGGGCCCAAGCGCATCCGCGTCAACGCCATCTCCGCCGGCGCGGTGCAAACCCGCGCCGCCTCGGGCATCGAGCATTTCGACGCGCTGATCAACGAAAGCGTCCGCGACGCGCCGCTGCACCGCCTGGTCCAATCCTCCGAGGTCGGCCGCACCGCGCTCGCGCTCGCCAGCGACTACACGACCGCCGTCACCGGCGAAATCCTCTATGTGGACGCCGGCTTCCACATCGAAGGAATGGTGCTCCACTGAGCCGGGCGAGTCAGCCCAAGATCCGGCATCTTCCGGGGGATGACGATGGCGGACGAATTGGATGCGCCTTCGGCGCGGGTGACGGCGCCACGGTCCCGGTTCCTCTTTCGTGAACAGGGGCTTTCCCGGACGGGGATCAACCGGCGAAGCGAGGTTCGGGAACGCCGCGCACGCCGAGGTCGCGGATGGCGAAGAGCGAGCCGCGCAGCACGCCGTCGCCCGGAAAGCGCGGCAGCGGCGGCTTGGCCATGCTGGTCGCAAAGAGAATATCGAGATTTGGGCCGCCGAACATGACGCTCGTCACCTTCTTGACCGGCATCTCGATCACCCGATCCACGCTGCCGTCCGGTCGGTAGCGCAGGATCTTGCCGACATAGACCTGCGCGCTCCAGAGGCAGCCCTCCGAATCCACCGTCGCGCCATCGAATCCGCCCCCGTCGTTGGGCCTGGTGCAGAAGGTGCGCTTGTTGGTCGCCGTGCCGGCCTTCTGATCGTAGTCATAGGCCGAGATCTCGCCCGACCAGGTGTCGGAGAAATAGAACGTTCCGCCGTCGGGGCTCCAGCAGGGACCGTTGCTCACGATGATGCCGGTATCGATGGTCGCCACGCTGAGGTCCGCGGCGAGGGAATAGAGAGCGCCGTTGGGGCCCTCCTCCATCGTGTCCATCGAGCCCGCGACGAAGCGGCCCATCTTGTCCACCTTGCCGTCGTTGAGGCGGTTGTTGGGTTTCTCCGGTTCGGGATCGTGGATGAGGGAAATCTCTCCGGTCTTGAAGTCCAGGGCATGGAAGCCGCGAGCGAGGGAAAGAATCGCCCCACCCGATTTGCGCAGGCACATCGAGCCGATCTTCTGCGGCACGTCCCAGGCGCGCACCTCCCTTCCGTCCGCGGTGGCGCGGAAGACGCGGCCGTCGAAGCTGTCGATCCAGTAGAGCCGCTCCTCCTCGACATCCCAGAGGGGGCCTTCGCCGAGCGTCGTCTTCACGTCCACCAGAACGTCGATGCGCATGAGCCTTTCCTCCGTTCAGCCGCCGAAGCGCGGCTCAGGCAGGCCGCGCACGCCGAGCCCGTGCACGGCGAAGAGGCCGCCCGCCTCGCGCTCCTGCCGCCGCCGCCCCTGATAGGGGCGCGCCATCGAGGTGACGTAGAGGATGTCGAGATCGGCGCCGCCGAAGGAGACGCTGGTGATGCTGTCCACCGGCATCCCGATCAGCCGATCGATCGTGCCGTCCGGGGCGAAGCGTACCAGCCTGCCGCCATAGACCTCGACGCTCCAGACGAAGCCCTCCTCGTCCACCGTGGCGCCGTCCGGATAGCCGCGGAGATGGCCTTCGAAACTCGCAAACAGGCGCCGGCTCAGGAGATCGCCGGTGGCCTGGTCGTAGCGATACGACCAGATGGCGCGGCGGAAGCTGTCGGCGAAATAGAAGGTGCCGCCATCGGGGCTCCAGCACGGGCCGTTGCTGACGATGATGCTCTCCTCGAGCTTCGTGACGCGGAGATCGGGGTCGAGGCGGTAGAGTCCGGCGAGCGGCTCGCGCTCCTCATAGTCCATGGCGCCGGCGAGGAAGCGCCCCTGGCGATCGACCTTGCCGTCGTTCATCCGGGTGCGGCGGTTGGCGCTCTCGGGGTCGGCGATCTTGGTTGCCGCGCCCGTGTCGAAGTCGAAGAAGTGAAACCCGTTGCGCAAGGCGAGGACGGCGCCGTCGCCGGCGCGCAGGCACATCGAGCCGATATGCTCGGGCACCTTCCAGCTTTTCCGGTCCTGGCCGCGCGCATCGGCGCGATGGATCGCAGCACCATGGCTGTCGATCCAGTAAAGGCGCTGCTCGCCCACATCCCAGAGCGGGCCCTCGCCGAGCTCGTTGCGCTCATCGACCAGCAATTCGATCCGCAACACCACACGCCCCTCAGAGAGTCTCGACATTGCCGCAGACGCCGATAGACTGGCCGGAAACGTTGCGACCGAGCGGGGAGGCGAGGAAGAGCACCATTTGAGCCACGTCCTCCGCCGTCACCATGCGGCGGAGCGAGACTTTTTCGAGATACTGCTTCTCCATCTCGGCGTAGGAGAGGCCGAGCTGGGTGGCGCGTGCGCGAATGACGCTTTCGATGCGCGGCCCCTTGACGATTCCGGGAAGGATCGCGTTCACCGCGATCCCGGCCGGGCCCAGCTCCTTGGCGAGGCTCTGGGTGAAGCCGATGACGCCGAACTTCGCCGACGAATAGGGCGTGCGGTACGGGTAGCCGTGGCGGCCCGCCGCCGAGGACATGTTGATGATGGCGCCGCTGCCGTTGGCCTTGAGAAGCGGCACGGCGCGGCGGGCGCAGAGGAACTGGCCGGTGAGGTCGATATCGATGCAGCGGCGCCACGCCGCGGGGTCGATCTCCTCGACCGCGCCCGTCGGGCCGGCGATGCCGGCATTGTTGACTAGCACGTCGAGCCCGCCGAGCGTGCGGGCGGCCTCGTCGAACAGAGCGTCCACCTGCGCTTCGTCGGAGACGTCGGCCCGCGTGGTGCCGACCCCGAGCCCCTTGCCGCAGGCGGCGAGCGCGGCTTCGTCCACGTCGCAGATATGCACGCGCGCCCCGGCGCCCACGAGCGCCGAGACGATGGCGAGCCCGATCCCCCCGGCGCCGGCGGTGACGACGATCCGCTGGCCTTCGGCGCTCAGCTCGGCCATGGTCCTCCTCCTCTCATTCAGGCGTTCTTCTCGCGCAGCGCCAGCACGGCGCCGAGCACCACGAGGCCGAAGATGATGTCGCGCGTCGCGTCGGGCAGCGTTGTGCCGGCGAGCAACGTGGAGAGCGCGGTCAGCAGCAGGACCCCGCCGAGCATCCCGACGTAATGGCCTCTTCCTCCCGTGATCAGCGTCCCGCCAACGACGACCACGCCGATCGAGGGAAGCAGATAGAGATCCCCCATGCCGAGGCTCGCCTGGCCGGAGAAGCCGGAGAGGAGGATGCCGACGAGCGCGCTGCAAAAGCCGGAGAGGGCATAGACGCCGATCAGCGTTCCGCCGACGCCGACGGCGGAGAGCCGCGCGACCAGAGAACTGTTGCCGACGGCATAGATCCGCCTGCCAAAAACGGTGCGGTCGAGCAGCACCAGGGCGGCCAGCACGAAGAGGACGAGGAACCAGACGACCGGCGTCGCGCCGAGGAGATGGCCGGTCATGAACCAGCGCTGCGCGGGCGAGGCGAACCCGGCGGGCGTGCCGTTGCAATAGACGAGGGCGGCGCCCTCGAGGATCCCGTTCATCGCGAGCGTCATCACGATCGGCGGCAGGCCGAGCAGGACGATCCCGAGACCGTTCACCGCGCCGAGCGCGGCGCCGAGGGCGAGGCCGAGCGGCACCGCCCAGAGCGCGACGACGTCCGTGCCGTGGATGAGCCCGGAGGTGAGGATGCCGATGAAGCCGATCATCCAGGGCACCGAAAGATCGAGCCCGCCGGTCAGGATCGCCGCACCCTGGCCGAGGGCGAGGATCGCGAGGAAGGAGGAAAGGACGAGCAGCGAATCGAAATAGCCGAGATTGTCGAGCGTGCCGCCGAAAACCGCCTGGGAGACGCCGAGCACGATGACAAAGCCGGCATAGGCGGGGAGGATGGTGCGGAGCGCCTCGCCGTGGCGCGCGAGCCAGCTGGCCCGCCCTGCCTCTGCCGGCGCCACGGGAGCACGCAGCACCGGGGCAGGCGCGGTGGAGGGATGGGCGGAGGCCAGCGCGTCGCGGGCACGCGCCGCCAGCTTATCGCGCGCGAGCCGGAAATAGAACGCGATCGGCGAATGGCGGTTGAGCGAGGCGGCGAGGACCGCGAGCAGCAGGATCGCGCCCTCGGCGACCGAGCTCAAATAGGCGGAAACGTTGAGCACGAGCAGGATATTGACGATGATCATCAGCGTGTACGCGCCGACGATCGAGCCGATGCAGCCGCCGCGACCGCCGCCGAGCAGCGTGCCGCCGAGGACGACCGCCGCGAAGACCTCGAGCAGCATCGGGCTGCCGACCAGGGGATCGCCCGAGCCGGTCTCGGCGGAGATGAAGGCGCCGGCGGCACCATAGAAGAGGCCGGCGAGCACATAGGCCCAGAACTTCACCCATCCGGTGCGGATGCCGGCCGCGTGCGCGGCCTCCTCGTCGCTGCCCACGGCATAGAGCCCGACGCCGAAACGGGAATTTTTGATCAGCCGCCAGACGAAGGCGGCGGCGAGCAGGACGACGATCGGCGCGGGCAGGAGATTGTGGATCGCATCGCCGGTGAAGAAGGCGGCGAAGCCCGGGGCGATAGACCCGCCCGGCTTCTCCATCACCAAGAGCGTGACGCCCTGGACGATGAACATGGTGGAAAGCGTGACGACGATCGACTGCATGCGCACGAAGGCGACGAAGAAGCCGTTGACCGCACCGACCAGCGCGCCCACGGCGAGGGCCGCGAAGAAGAACGCGACTTGCGAGAGGGGCGCGGTCCCCATGCAACTCGCCAGCACGACATTGACGAGCGAGACGACGGCGCCGGTCGAGAGGTCGAAGCCGCCGGTGAGGATGACAATGGTCTGGCCCATCGCGCCGAGCGCGAGCGTGGCGCCGCCCGCGGACATGAAATGGATCTCGAAATAGCTGAAGGCACCGGGCGTGATCGCGCCCACCGCCAAGAATAGCACGACGAACACGGCGCAGGCGACGATCAGGCCGCGATGGCGGGCAAGCTCGGGGCGCCAGGCGGAGCGGCGGCGCGCGCCGAGGACGAGATCGCTCATGGCGAGGGGCCCGGCTTGGCGTTCCGGGCGGTCTCGCTTTCGCCCAGCGCGGCGCGCATGATCGCCTCTTCCTCGATCGCGCCGCCGGCAAGCTCGGCAACCGTGCTTCCCTCGTACATGACGAGCACGCGGTCGCACATATTGACGATTTCCGGTATCTCGGTGGAGTGGAAGAGGATCGCGCCGCCGGCATCGGCGAAGGCGCGCATCAGCAGATAGATCTGGTGCTTGGTGCCGACGTCGACGCCGCGGGTCGGGTCGAAGAGAAGGAGGATCCGGCTTTCGGCGAGCAGCCATTTCGCGATCACGAGCTTCTGCTGGTTGCCGCCGGAGAAGGCGCCGGCACTCGTGTAGAGCGCGCGCGGATCGACCTCGACCTCGGCGAGCGCGCGGGTGACCGCCGCGCTCTCGCGCGCGACGTCGATCACGCCCAAGCGCGCGAAGCGGCTCACGACCGGCAGCGAAACGTTGAAGCGGCCCGAAAGCTTGAGGAAGAGGCCCTCCGTCTTGCGCTCCTCCGGCACCAGGCTGATGCCGATATGGCTCCGGATCGCATCGCGCGGCGAGGCGAGCACGACCTCGCGCCCGTCCACCAGGAGGCGGCCCGCGGCGAGCGGGGCCATGCCGAAGCAGGCGAGGAACAGCTCCTGCTGGCCCATCCCTTGCAGCCCGGCAATGCCGAGGATCTCGCCCGGATGGAGGGAGAAGCTGGCGGCGCGGAGCTTGCCGGCGGTGGCGATGGAGCGGGCGGCGAGGGCGGGCCCCTGGGCGGCGGCCAAGGCGGCGGCCGGCGCGGATGGGCGAGGCGGAAAAGTGCTGGCGAGCGAGCGGCCGATGATCATGCGGATCACCTCGTCGTCGCTCGCAAGGGCGACCTCGGCGGTGCCGATCGTCCGGCCGTTGCGGAGCACCGTGAGGCGATCGCAGAAGCGGCGCACCTCGCGGAGCCGGTGGGTGATGAAGACGATCGTCACGGACTCGGAGCGGAGGGCCGCGATGCGCTCGCCGAGCCAGTCGATGTCGCGGCCCGAGAGGCTCGATATCGGCTCGTCGAGCAGGAGGATGCGCGGGCGGCGGAAAAGCGCGCGCGCGATCTCGATCTTTTGCCGCGCGGCGAGCTCGAGGTCGCGGATCTCGGCGCGCGGGTCGATCTCCGCAAGCCCGATCGCGGCGAGATGCTCGGCGACGACCCGCTCGCCGTGGCGGCGGCGGAGCTGGCCGAGCGGGCCGCGCGGCGCGTCCGGGATCAGCATGTTCTCGGTCACGGTGAGGTCGCGGACGAGGGTGAGCTCCTGGAACGCGGTCGCGATTCCGTGGCGCCGCCCGGCGGCCGGGCTGTCCAGCACGACGCGGGCGCCGGCGAGCGCGATCTCGCCCTCATCGGGTGAGATGAGGCCCGAAAGCAGCTTCACCATCGTCGATTTCCCGGCGCCGTTCTCGCCGAGCAGGGCGTGCGCCTCGCCGGCGGCGACGCTGAAGGAGGCATCCTTGAGTGCGACCGTCGCACCGAAGGATTTCGTCACGCGCCGGACCTCGAGCACCGGCGGAAGGGGCACGCGGGAAAGCTCCGATGCGGGCGGGAGGACCAGACGTTGGTCCTCCCGCGCGGCCAGGATCATTGCTCCGGCGTGCCGTTCAGGGCAGCCTGGAGGCCGACCTCGGGCGTGTCGGGCGAATAGATCGAGGCGAACCATCCCGGGTTGCTGATGATCGCCGGCTGGAAGACGTTGCAGCCCTGCTCCATCTCCTGCCAGGTGCCCTTGGTGCAGAGCTTGGCGGTCGCGTTGGTCACGATCGGCAGCGGCAGCTTGGTGAATTTGGGCACCTTCTTGCCTTCGAGGACGTCCACGGCGAGCTTGAGCGCAAGCGCGCCGGAATAGGGCGGCGAGGCATAGGAGATGCTGGGCTCGCCCATGGGCGCGTAGGTGTCGTGGGCGCCTTGGACGGCCGGATCGCCGGCAGGCAGCATCTGGATGCGATGGCCGTTGGAGCCTTCGCCGGCGCACGGCTTGAGCTTGTCGTTCGCGATGCCGGCCTCCTTCTCCATCGAGGCGGCGGTGTAGCAGCCGACCTGCATCCAGAGCCCGTCGATCTGGCTCCAGGGATGGGTGGTGAGGATCCTCGTCAGCACGGTCCGTGCCACGGCCTGGCTCCACATGCCGACCCCTTCGGCGATGATGTGAATGCCGGGAGATTTCGCGAACACCGCCTTCGCGGCTTCGGTGCGCTGGGTATCGACCGAGGTGCCGGGCACGCCGGTGATGACGACGATGTTGCCCTTGCCGTGCAGCGCCTTGACCAGCCATTCGGCGGGGATACCCCCGGCGTCGAGCTGGTCGATATGGACGTTGTAGGCGCAGGGCTCGGTGATCTCGGAATCATAGGCGATGATCACCACGTGCCGCGCGCAGGCGCTTCTCACCACCTGGTTGAGCGCGGTCGGCGAGATCGGATAGACGACGATGGCCTGCGCGCCCTCCTCGACCATCGCATTGATCTGCTGGATCTGGCGCTGCGCATCGGGCCCCGCGACCTTCACCTCGAGGCTCACCTTGTCGCGATAGTCCTTCGAGGCGGCCATGGCCTTGACCATGTTCGCCGCCTCCGCCTGCCAGTCATTCCCGATATAGCTCATGGAGAGGAAGATCTTGAACTTCTTCCCGGCGGCCTCGGCATGGTGGGCGGTTGCGGTGAGCCCGAGGGCGATCGCCACGGCGAGCAAGGGCGCTTTCCATCTCACGGTGTTTCCTCCTCTGTTCAGAACCGCCGCGGGGGAGAAGCGGCGGGGTCGCGCCTTCCCTTGGGGGACGGTATTTTTCTCTCGACAGACATTTGATCATAGATCAAGGATCAGGACGCATGCAAGTGGGCGCGCCCAGGAAGAAAACGGCGATGCAGGAGACGGCCGCCACCGCCGAGCGGAAGCTGCCGCTCAGCCCGGTCGATCGCGATACCGTGCAGGAGCGCGTCTATCGCCGCATTCGCGAGATGATCCTGAACGGCGAGATCGAGCCCGGGCAGACCATCACCATTCCGGGGCTCTCCGCCGCGTTCCAGGTGAGTGCCATGCCGGTGCGCGAGGCGCTGCGCCGGCTGATGGCGGAGCAGGCGCTGATGGTGGTCTCGGGCCGCTCGGTCGGCATTCCGGCGCTGACGCGGGCGCGGCTCGCGGATCTGCGGCGCGTGCGGCGCGAGGTCGAAGGGCTGGCGGTCGCCTGGGCGGCGGAGCGGATCGGCCCTGCCGAGCTCAGGCTACTTTCGAAGATGGTGCGCGAGATGGAGCTCGCGGCGGATGCGCGCGACGGGCGGCGCTATGTGCCGGCCAACCACGATTTTCATTTCACCATCTACCGCGCGGCGGATTCGCCGACATTGTTCAGCATCATCGAATCGCTCTGG
>DATJTV010000178.1:0-7147 GCA_035503055.1 Acetobacteraceae bacterium | reverse complement strand
AGCCTGCCCTCCGCGTCGCAAAGAGCGGCGCTGTAGTCCATGATGTTCTTGAGAACGCCCGAATAGGAGGTGCGGTAGATGGTGAGCGCCATCTCGTCGGCCAGCGCGGCGATCGCGGCGCGGAACAGCGCCTCGGTGATCGGGTCTTGCTTCATGGCGTGCGGGCTGCCGGGAGCGGTGCCAGCGCCGCTTGCGGCCGGGCGACGCCGGCGGCCTCCGGATAGACGGCAAGCGGACGGCCCTGCTGCCATTGCAGGAGCAGCGCGTAGGCGGCGTGGTTCTGGCCGCTCGCGTCGAACGCGGCACCCCAGCCATTGACCGTGGTGCCGCAGGGGACGCGGCTCGCGAGCACGGCGGCGCGCACCTTCGTCCCGTCCGCCGCGCCCGCGCGCGCTATCGCGGCGAAGAAGAGGTCGGCGCCCGCGTAAGCCGCAAGGCTGAGCCCCGAGCGCGGTTCGGCGCCATAGAGCGTGCGGTACGCGGCTTCCACCGCGGCCGCGCCGGGGGCTGTGCGCGGGTTCACCGCATAGGGCGGGAAGGCGGCGGCCATGGTGCCGTCCAGCGCCGGTCCCACCGCCTGGCGCGTATCGGTCATCGCGTAGGCGGGGCCGGAGCCGATCACCATGCGTGGCCGCCAGCCGGCTTCCTCCATCGCGCGATAGAGCAGCACCACGTCGTTGGCGGCGCCGGTGTGCAGCAGCACCTCGATCCCCGCGACCTTGAGCGGGCGGACGAGTGGGGCGAAATCGACGGTGCCCGGCGCGTAGCTCAGCGTCTGGGCCGGAAGGAGCCCGCGGCGGTGGCATTCCGCCGCCTGCGCGGCGGCGACCGCCTGGCCGAGATCGCCGCTCTCGGCGAGCACCGCGAGCCGGAGCGAGCGGGCGCTCCGCCGCCAGAGCGGGGCCAGCACCTCGCTCACCGCCGCGACCGAGATTATGCCGAACGCGTCCGCCTCGGGGCAGGTGCGGAAGACGGTTGGGATCGAGCGGCCGGTGAGCGCCGCTCCCGTGGCCGTCAGCTCGAAATAGGGTACGCCCGCGAGCCCCGCTTCCTCCGAGGCGGCGAGCGCGATCGAGGTGACGCCGGTGCCGAAGATCGCCGCCACGTCCTTGGAGAGCGCCTTCACTTGATCGGCCGCGTGCGCGGCGTCGGGCGCGTCCGCCCGCTGCAGGACCACCTGCCGCCCGAGCAGGCCGCCATCGGCGTTGAGCTTGTTGGCGGCGAGCACGACGCCGCGGAAGCTCTCGTCGCCGACCAGCGCCGCCTCGCCGGTGAGCGGGAAGAGGGCGCCGAAGCGAAGCGGCGCCTCAGGCGGCTTCTGCGGCCGCGGCGCCGCCTGGCTCCTCCTGCCGAGGCAGGCGGCCGCGAGAGCCGCGCCGGCCGCGGCCTTGCGCCGTGTGATGAGCATGCTGCCTCCAGGCCGGCAATTTCCCGCCCATCGCCCACGCGCGCAACGGGGGAGTAGGCTTGGCGGGACGCCCGCAACCCGGATGCCGAAAATGCCTCTTCCCGAGCTCATGACCGCCATCACCGTCGCCGCCCCGGGCGGGCCGGAAGTGATGGTCCCCGCCGAAATTCCCTGCCCCGTGCCGGGGCCGGGCGAGGTGCTGATCCGCGTCGCCGCGGCCGGCGTCAACCGCCCCGACATCCAGCAGCGCAAGGGCCTCTATCCGCCGCCGCCGGGCGCGAGCCCGCTCCTCGGCCTCGAGGCCGCGGGCGAGGTCGCCTCGCTCGGGCCGGGCGTGGAGACATGGCGCGTCGGCGATCGCGTGACCGCGCTCTGCAACGGCGGCGGCTATGCCGAGTACTGCGCCGTGCCGGCCTCCCAATGCCTGCCCTGGCCGGAGGGGTTCGACGCGGTCAAGGCGGCTTCGCTGCCCGAGACGTTCTTCACCGTCTGGGCCAACCTCTTCCAGGGCGGGCGGCTCGCCGCCGGCGAGCGCGCGCTGATCCACGGCGGGGCGAGCGGCATCGGCACGGTCGCGATCCAGCTCGGCCGTGCGTTCGGCGCCACCATGTACGCAACCGCCGGTGCTGCGGAGAAGCTCGAAGCCTGCCTCCGCCTCGGCGCCGACGCGGCGATCGACTACAAGACGCAGGATTTCGTGGCCGAGATCGCGCGGCTGACCGAGGGGCGCGGCGTCGACGTCATTCTCGACATGGTGGGCGCGCCGTACATCGCGCGGGATCTCCGGGCCCTCGCGCGCGAGGGGCGGCTGGTGCTGATCGCCTTCCAGTCCGGCTCGAAGGTGGAGGCGTTCGACTTTTTGCCGGTGATGACGAAACGGCTCACCATCACCGGCTCGACGATGCGGCCGCGCTCGACCGAAGAGAAGGGCAAAATCGCCGCCGAGCTCAAGGAAAAAGCCTGGCCGCTGCTCTCCTCGGGGCGCGTCGCACCGGTGATCTTCGCGACCTTTCCGCTGGCGGAGGCCGCTTCCGCGCACCGGCTCATGGAGGAGGGGCGGCACATCGGCAAGATCGTGCTCACGCTTTGAGGAACCACCGTCCCCCGCACCTCCTCGGCCGGCTCATTCACCGGCTGGGGCCGGGGCTCATCACCGGCGCGGCGGACGACGATCCGAGCGGCATCGCGACCTACGCGCAGGCGGGTGCAGCGTTCGGCTATGCGCTCGGCTGGTCGGTCGTGCTCACGCTTCCCTTCATGGTCGCGGTGCAGGAGATCAGCGCCCGCATCGGCCGCGTCACCGGCGCGGGGCTCGGCGCCGCCTTTCGCCGCCACACGCCGCGGCCGCTCCTCTTCGTGCTCGTCGGGCTGCTCGTGCTCGCCAATCTCGTCAATCTCGGCGCCGATATCGGGGCGATGGCGGACGCCGCCAATCTCGTGCTCGGGGGCCCGCGGGAATTATGGGCGCTGGCAACGGCGCTTTTCTGCGCCGCGACCGAGATCTGGATCAGCTATCGCCGCTACGCGCTGCTGCTCAAATGGCTCACCCTCGCACTCCTCGCCTATGTCGCCCTCCTCTTCGTGATCCATGTGCCGATCGGGGCGGTGCTTGCCGGCACGCTCATCCCGCGCGTCGATCTCACGCGCGCGGCGCTGACGACGCTGCTCGCGCTGCTCGGCACGACGATCAGCCCCTATCTCTTCTTCTGGCAGGCGGCGGAGGAGGTCGAGGAGGCGGCGCTGGCGCCCGACCCGCGGCCCTTGCGCGAGCATGCAGAGGACGCGGAGAGCGAGATCGGCCGCATCGGTTTCGACACCTGGGCGGGGATGGGGTACTCGAATTTCGTATCGCTCTGCATCATCGTCGGCACCGCGGCGACGCTGCACGTCCACGGCGTGAGCACGATCAATACCGCGGCGGATGCGGCCCAGGCGCTGGTTCCGATCGCCGGGCCTTTGGCGGGCCTCGTCTTCGCGCTCGGCATCTTCGGCACCGGGCTGCTCGCGGTGCCGGTGCTCGCGGGCTCGGCGGCCTATGCGCTCGGCGAGGCCTCGGGCTGGCGGGTTGGGCTCGGCCGCCGCGCGCTGGAGGCACGCGCCTTCTACGGCGCGATCGCCGGGGCCACGCTGCTCGGCACGCTCATCATCTTCTCTCCGCTCGATCCGATGCGCGCACTCTTCTGGGCGGCCGTGATCAACGGGCTCGTCGCGGTGCCGATGATCATCGCCATGGTCATCCTCGGCAGCCGGAGCGACGTGATGGGCACGCTCACGCTGCCGGCCTGGCTTCGGATTTTCGGCTGGGGCACCGCGGCGCTGATGGGCTTCGCCAGCGCCGGGATGTTTTTCTCGTAATCAGATCCGTTCCAAGATCCCGATCCCCTCGTCGAGCCGATCCGGATTGCCCACGCGGTTCCCGGTCACGATTGCCGACGCGTGCTTGCTGATCTCAATTCCATTGGTAGACCCAGAACGGCGATCTGAATTGACCTGTCAATCGTACGACAGCTGTTCGGACGACACGCCCACCGTGCTTCCCGCCTACCTCGGCGGATATGGTAAAGGCGTGTCCGATGAGATTCGGCGGTGCGAGGTCCTGCGCTTCGTCCGCCTGGCTCCCTGGGTCGGACGCCATCCTGGCATCGAGGATCTGGTCTATACGTGTATCATTCATTCCGGCAAGCGCGACAAGCACCGATCGTGGTGCCAAATCCGCGTCGACCGTTGCTACCTGCGAGAAGACCGTGAGCGAGGGCGAGACGCGGTCAAAAATGTCCTGTGTCATTCCCATCACGAGCTTCATCTCGGCCACAGAGTGAAACGGACCCTCGCGCGGGCCGTACGGGTAGCCAGCAGCCAGATAGTCCGCACGCTTGGCCCCGTTGAGGCGCTTGCCCAAGCCCGGTTCCCGCCAGTCCAGGATCCGGTCGCTCAGAGCGTCGGCTAGCGCGAGATCGACGCCGGCCGTAACGAATAGTTGGTACACATATTCTCGTGGCGCCATGTTCAGATCGATCTTGCCGCTCTCGTCTTGAACGTTCACGCGCGCCCGATACCCGGCAAAACGGACCATGAAGGGAGTGCCGTCGATTGGCGGATGCGCGCTCGGCAAGGGGTCGGCGAGCTTCTGGATCACCAGACTGATCGCTGCATCGGCGGTCGCGTTGAGCTGAGCGACTTCCTCGCTGGAACGTGCGAATCCGATCTCTGCATTGCTGATGGCAGCGACGCCGATGGCAATGCTGCCGAGGATCGTGGCCGCCCAAAGTACAGCAATCAGGGCAAAGCCGTTGTCGCCGCTTCCGCGAGGGCGCCTCATGGCCGGCGGTCCATCACCACAGGAATCGTCAGCGGCAGCTTCTCCTGGAGTTCGTTGGTGATGGCTTGCCCCGCCGCGCGGTCGCGGATTACGTGTGGCGTGATCAACACGATCAGTTCGGTGCGGGTTACGGACGTATCTCGTACGCTGAACAACGCGCCAAGGTAGGGAATATCGTCCAAGAGGGGAATGCCGGTCTTCGAATTGCTGCGAGTGTCCTTGATCAGGCCGGCGAGGACCAAGGTCTGACCGTCCGAAATAGCCACTGAACTGTTGACGCTCCTCTGCGTGAAAGTGGGTGAGTTCAGCGTCGACGTGGTCGTGGTGCTGACGTCGCTCACCTGTTGCGAAATATCAAGAAGCACCAGGCCGCTGGCATTGACGCGGGGTGTCACCTGGAGGATCACCCCTGTGTCCTGATATTCGATCGAATTGACGACCGGGGCTCCGGGTGTGGTCACGCTGACCGCCGACTGCGTCGCGATCGGCACTTCGTCTCCGACCTGCAGGCGCGCCGACTGATCGTTGAGGACCAGAAGATCGGGCGAGGACAGAACCTTGACTTTGGTAATCTGATCGAGGGCCTGAAGCACGACCGAGCTGTTGACATTCGGAGTATAGATCGAGTTGAAGCCTGGAACGCTTGGCCCCGCAGTGGTCGAGCTGCCCGAGCTAAAGATCGCCCCGAAGCGCCCCGATTGAATCGAATACTGCAGGCCGTAGCTTAGCTCTCCGGTCAGATCGACCTCGGCAACGGTCGCCTCGATCAGCACTTGCAGCGGGAGGATATCGAGCTGCCGCAACGCCGACTGTATGATCGTGTATTCCTGCGGCGTTGCCAGGATCAGGAGAGCATTGTTCTGCTCGTCAGCGGTAATCCGGACGTCGCTCAGCGCATTCTCGGCTCCCATGCCCAGCCCGCCGGGAGAGCCGGCTGCTTCGGTCGCCTGAGGCGAAGCTGCTTGTGAGCCGCCCGGCAGTCCGCCCTGCAGAATACCCGGGACTCCGGAGATCCCGGATGCGTCGGCGCCCGGCGGTTGCGATCCGGCCGCTCCTCCAAAGCCACTGCCGGATGAACCTGACTCGGACGTTGGAGCGCCCAAAGGCGATGTGGAACTCGTTCCTCCGGACGTAGATTCGATGCCTAACGTCTTCGTCAGGACGGATGCGAGGTCGCTCGCTCTGCCGTTCTGAACCCGATACACGAAGAGCTGCTGCCCGGAATCGCCGGCGCCGCCGCTGTCGAGGCGCTGGATCCACGACCGCACGCGGTCAAGATAGACTGGGCGCATCGCAGTTACGAGGACGGCATTGAGCCGATTGATCGGAAGGGCCCTCACCATTCCGGCAATCGGAGCGCCTGAGCCCCCGAGCATCGTGGTAACCTCTTGCGCAACGTCCTTGGCTTGTGCGTTCCTGAGAGGCAGCAGAGCAAAGGACAGGCCGTGCAGGTAGTCGACGTCGAAAATACCGATGTCGTTCACGATGTCGTCGACATCCTGGCCGGTTCCGGAAACGATCAGGATGTTGCGGCTGGGATCCGCACGCACCGAGCTGCCGGGTGGGAGCAACGGCCCGAGCACACGCTGGAGATCCGATGCCGCGACGTATTGAGGGCTGATGATACGGGTGATGAAGCCGTTCTCCGCCGAGCCGGCCATGGCAACATCGCGCGCTGCGGCGGAGATCGGTACCACCTCGTAGAGGCGGTTGCTTTCAATGACGGCCACGCCGCTCAATCGGAGCGCCGCTTCCAGTGTGGGCAGCACGAGGGATGTTGGAATCGGTCTGCTCGTCTGCAGCGTGACGTTGCCTTGTACTCCCGGCTCAATGACGTAAGGAAGGTGCAGAATGTTGCCAAGGACGCTGCGAACGACGTCCCGGATATCGGCATTGACGAAATCGAGACTGATGTCGCCGCCTCCCTGGGTTGGTAACGGCGCCTGCGGCCCTTCGCCTAGAGAGGCACCCTGACCAACGAATTGTCCCGTACCTCGCTCGATCTCGGGGCGAACGAGCGTCGTAGATCCGGCGTTGCCATGACCAAGTGAAATACCGGTTTCCTCGCCATTTCCCGCTTGTGTCAACGGAAGAGGCGCGCTGGATATGGACGCGGACGGTCGGCCGGTTACAACCGCGCCGCCGGGCGTATTCGATCCGCAGCCGGTCAAGGCAAGAGGCACGAGAATGCCCGCAGCCAGGACCCTCTCGAACCTCGGGAGAAACGGCCGATATTGTGGCCCAGAGGGAACTTTTTCTGCCTGGTCAGCGATTGGAAAGTAAGCGGCGCGTTGAGGCCCTTCTTGCCTGAGTGGCGAGATTGGATTTGGTGGCTTGGAGCGGGAGGCTGCGAGCTATCGTTATGGATGACGTTAACGACGACGCGAAGATCGGGTACCGGCGGATCGAGGTTCTGACCG
>DATJTV010000177.1:0-4224 GCA_035503055.1 Acetobacteraceae bacterium | reverse complement strand
GCCGCAGAAGCTCGCGGGCACGCGGACGGAACCGCCAGTGTCGGTGCCGAGTGCGAAATCGGCAAGCCCGGCGGCCACCGCCACGGCGGAGCCGCTCGATGAACCGCCGGGAAGCCGCTCAGGACAAAGCGGATTGATCGGGGTCCCGTCATGGACGTTTGCACCTTCGAGGCTGAAAGCCAGCTCATCGGTGACGGTTTTGCCGAGGAGGCTTGCACCGGCAGCCAGCAAAGCTTCGACCGTCGGGGCGGTTCTCAGGGCAGGCGCGTGGCTGCGCCGCCAATCGGGATTGCCACAGCCGGTTACGCTGCCAGCGACGTCGATCAAGTCCTTCACGGCGAAAGCGAGGCCGGCGAGTGGACCCGCGCCGGACCCGTCGATGCAGAGCCGTGGCCCTGCCACGAAGGCACCAACATCGCCGAGAGTAGTCGTCACAGTCGGTGCCATGGCTCTCCTTCGCGTCTTCGCGGTCTCATGATGCGCCTGGTGGAAGCTCGAAAAGCTCGTTTGATGCGGGCGGACCGGTGTACTTACCGAGAATACGCAACTCGGCAAGTGCCACGGCGGTACCGTCGTCCCCGCGTCATTGAACGAGAATTTCGCTGGCAAGTTGGGGACACATGCCTGCTGACTTCGAAGCCCGGATCCAGCGATCGACTTCACCCGATGTATGGAATGGCGCTCCGAACTTTGCTCTCGCCGAGAGGCCAAGTTCTCCGCTGGCTGCGCAGCTCATTCTCATCGCTCGCATAATGCGGTCCGCTGCCATAGCAGTGTCAGGCGGTCGCGAGACTCATTGCTGTGCTGTAGCCCCGCTCGACGGAACCATGCCGGGAATCCTGAGGTCCGCTGCTCCCGCCGAGCGGACCAGGCGGACGAGATTGGCTACGTCAGGAACGTGCCAAGAGCGGAAGTGCTATCTGAGCGTTTGCGTCGGATTCCCGGCTGCGATGCTCGAAATGCACGCGAGCAGCGCGCGTGCACCGAATGTCGCCCGCGAAGAATCCGTCCGATGCAAAGGCCGGGCGAGTTCCTCACCGCTAGCGCTCGTATGGGACCGGGAGTAAATCCGGTACTCTCGGCCGAGAAAAAGCGCGGACCGCTCAACGAGATCGCAACGTCGCGTTGGACTCTGTTCTAGGCCGCGTTGGACTCGCGCGCGGCCGCGTCAATCCGCCGGACGTCGCGCGAGACCCGGCGGCAGCCGCCCGCCGGCGCGCAGCTGCTTTGCGAGCGCCTCCAGCCGGGCGGAGCGGTGTCATACGTGCCCTGAGACAAGGCCTCAGTGCAGCGCGCCGAAAGAGAATCCGCTGTATTTTCTTTGGCTGTGTCAGTCGATCTTGTTGGGCTCGTTGGATCGATCAAGCATAGTGTTGGCGACACAAGACCTGGTAGCTTCTTCCTGGTGAGATCGGCGTGACGTCCGTGACGGATGAACCGCTCGAGCAGCGGCCGCCCGCCGTCCAACGTGTAAGAATTCTTTACCAGTTCGCCGGCGCGCAGTTGGTCGCGAAGCACCATCTAGCCGACATGAAGCGGCAGATGCCGGGTGGCGTGGCCGCAGAAGGGCGCCATGAACGCCTTGACGCGGGAGTGGAAGGCGTTGGCGTTCTGGGTGTGATAGACGCCGTCCCGCACCCGGATGCCGCGCCGGGTGTTGATCTGTTTCACGACCCTCTGGCGCTTCCTGGCCCAGCGCCGATAGACTGCTCCGCCGTCGGTGCAAAGGACCGCGTCGGGCGCCAAGGCCGTGTCGAGGACCGCTTCGAAGGCCGGGAGCTAGGTTCGGCAAGCGCTGGGCGTAGGTCGCCCCATGGCGATCTCACAAGGTTAGCACCGGGATCTGCCAGCGCGACAATCCCCGCGGGAGCTTCCGTTTCCTCCGGTCGAAGTCTCGCCATCGGGGTCGCCGCGGCTCCGGCCCTTTCCCCTTGATGAACCAGGACCATTCCCAGGAGCCCTCGCGCGACTCCCTGAGCGACGTCTCGTCGGAAAACTCCCCTTTTTACCAGAGCCCACATTCGGCGGCCCCATGATGCCCGCTGGACTGCGCGGCGGGCCGAACCGAACCGCCGGGGAGAGCGCTGTTGGCGGGAGCGGCATTGCCCTCTGGCGTTTGCCCTCGTCGCCAGAGGCGCCGACGCCCCTACATCCGATAAAAATTTCCTGGGTTGCCCATTGACATTTATTCCCCTAGAAGGGATATTATGGCCACGAAGAGACGGGACCGGGCGGGGCGACAACCGCCAAAACTGGAGCGCCCGGCATCAAAGCCCATTCATTGGATGGGCTCGTCTCAGAATGACCTGACGGACTTTCCACTGCCCGTGAAGCGGGTAATGGGCTTTTGCCTGCGGAAGCTCCAGGAGGGACAAGACGACGAGCGGGTCAAACCGATGACCGGCCATGACAAGTTCAAGGGCAGTCGGGTCAGGGAGATAATCGATGACTACGATACCGACACCTACAGGACAGTCGTTGCGGCGAAATTTCCGGAAGCGCTTTACGTGCTTCATGCGTTCAAGAAAAAGTCGAAGAGGGGCATATCAACGCCGCAAAAGGACATCGACCTGATCGTCGAGCGCCTCAAAGCAGTGGAAGAGCTGCGCAGGAAAGCCGGATTGAAGGGATGAGCGGAGCGATGGCGAAGAAGAGAACAAGGGTCGCAGACCGTAAGTTGCGCAACGAGAAGGGCGAGGTCGTCGGTACGATCGGTTCAGGGAACGTCTGGGCCGATCTCGGATTTTCGCACCCAGAGCGTGAAGAGGCGAAGGCCCGCCTGGTCCTTAAAATTTCCCAAGTCATCGACGAGCGCGACCTCACGCAGCAGCAGGCCGGAAGGATCATAAGGCTTTCACAGCCCAAGCTGTCGCAGCTGCTGCGCGGGAATTGGCAAAGCTATAGCCTCGATCGGCTGACACGCTACCTCAACGATCTCGGAGTGACGGTTCGAGTGTCATTCGAGACGCGCCCGGAATGGCGCGAGGGAGACCTCGTCGTCGAGCGCGCCCAAGTCTGAGTGCGAATGACGGCGGCGCGGCTGCGGTCAACATCTTAACCTAACGGCCCGCGCCGCATGGGGTCTGCCGAGCGGCGGCTGGCGGCCGCCCGCTCGCTTGGCGTCTGGCGCCTGCGCCGCGCCGAGCGACGCGTCTTCAGCCGCGCTCAGTTCCTCGTGAGTGGAAATCGGCGGGGGTTCCGGGTCCAAGGAGAAATGGACGCAGCGGGCGGCGTGCCGGAAACGCCGGGCGAGGATGGCGTCGAGCTCCGCCCGCGTGCCCACGAGAACGGCCTGCTGCTCGGCCCGCGTGATCGCGGTGTAGATCCAGCTTGGATCCAGGAACTCGCCGCCGACGAGCGGGACGATGACGCGGCGCGCCGAACTGCCTTGGAGCCTGTGGCAGGTCATAGCGTAGGCGAGCTCCAGGTCGATCAGGACGTCGGGGCCGAAGGCGTGCTCGTTTCCGTCGAAGGCGGCAGTGACCGAGGCGGCGTCTTGATCGAGAGCCGTCACCGTTCCGATGCTCCCGTTCGAGAGCCCGGTGTCCGCGTCATTCCGCCCATGGACCACGGGCTCGCCCGTGCAGAAGCGGTTGCCGAAGAACCCCTTCACCTCCCCGTCCTCGGGCCAGCGACGCTTCCTGTGGAACAGCTCGTTGATCTTCGTCACGCTGGTCGCGGTCTTCTCGCTGCTCTTGATCGCCGCCACGGTCACGAGACCTCTCCGCTGCCGTCGAATGTCAATCGGCATTGAAAAAGGGGCTCTGACTCACTTTTGATGACGATTTCGCACGCACTTCGATAGCAAACTATTGATTCGACTCAGCTTGCTTGTCTGAGCTTGCTCGGGAAACCTTCCGTGCAGCCTGTGCATCTGCTGATCGCGAAACACGACTCTGCTTCAGTGGGTTGTTAGGCACGTACGATCGTCGCCTTCACCAAAACTGCGACAGAGCCGAAAAGGAACCCCGGATCGGCGTCGAAAAGGGACCCCCGGTGTTGGGCTTGTCCAGGTAGTCCACAGAGGGGACCCGCGCGCGACGCGGAGTGCCATCACGAGCGACGGAGCGGCGCGCGTGGGGAGTAGCTGTGGACCCACCTGGGCAAGCCCGGGGGTGGGGTCCGGGGAGGGGGTGGTTCAGGCGCGGTTTTTGAAGCGCCAGCTTTCGTTGCCGGTCTCGACGATGTCGCAGTGATGGGTGAGGCGGTCGAGGAGCGCGGCGG
>DATJTV010000176.1:0-3416 GCA_035503055.1 Acetobacteraceae bacterium | reverse complement strand
ATTATGGGCAGACCAGAAGATTATGCAAGCCGCTGCCCGTCGTGGTCGGCCCGGTGGCTGGGAAACACATGGATGCCCAGGCTGTTCGAGCATCGTTGCGCTCTCCTCGTCGCCGCTGGAGCGGCGTGGGCGGCGTGTGGGGCACCGGGAGCCGCCCGGGCAGCACCTCTGTCCTCGGCTGATTTCCGGGCTCTGGCGGCCCGCTGTGCCCCGGCTGTGCCGTCCGAGACCCTGGAAGCCGTCGCTCGGACCGAAAGCGGGCTTGATCCCTGGGCGCTCCACGACAACACCACCGGGCTCAGCGTAAAGGCGGGCAGCCTCGGAGCCGCCCTTGCGGACGCCCGGCAGTGGATAGGGCGCGGCGATTCCGTGGATCTCGGCCTTATGCAGATCAATTCGGCGAGTCTCAGCGCGCTCGGCATGACGATCCCCGCCGCCCTCGACCCGTGCGCCTCCTTGGCGGGTGGGGCCGCCGTTCTCCAGGCCGCCTACGCCGGCGGGAAAACCAGCGCCGAACAGCAAGCGGCGCTCCTGATGGCGCTCTCCCGGTACAACACGGGCTCGCCGTTCAAGGGGATCATGGACGGTTATGCGAGAAGGGTGATCGCGGCCGCCGACGCGGGCGCGTCACCGCGAATGCCTCACACCGCGCCAGTCACGGCCGCCACGTCGGCCGGCAAGCCCCCATCATGGAATGTGTGGGCGATGGCCGCCTATGTCCGGATACACGGCGCACCTTGGCTGGTCGCCCTCACGCCTGCCCGGACCCCTTCGCCGGGCGATCGGATATTGCCGGCAGGCCGACCAGTAACAGCATCACCGGCGGCATCGGTGGTCGCGACCAACCAGGGCCGCATGTCCACCCACCCAACATCGAGGTCCCAATGATCGGAAGCCTTCGTGCTCGTCTTAGCCGCTTTGGGTTGCAAATCTCGCTCCTGTCCGGGCAGCGCGCAGCGTTCGTAGGATCCTTGCTCGCGCAGCGTGCCGCGCTCACGGCGTCCCTGCTCGCCCTGCCAATGGTTGCCTACGCGCAAACCGTCTCAGGCGGGGAAAGCCCGCAGACCATGATCGACAATATCTGCACGTTCATCCTCGGGCCGTTTGGTCAGACACTGGCGATCCTGGGGATCATCGGAATCGGCGTGCTGTTCATGTTCGGCCGAGCCTCGCTTGGAATCATCGCGGGAATCATCGGTGGCATCGTCATCATGTTCGGTGCGTCGTATCTCGGCCAGACGCTGACCGGGGGCTGATTTGGAGCCCCTGGAAACCGACACCCTATATTTGGCAGCGACACGTCCAGCCATGTTCCTGGGCGTGCCGCTCGCCTTGGGCGCAATTCTGATGATGCTCGCGGGCTTCATCGTGGTTCTGCTCAAGAACCCCCTCTATCTCGGGATCATGCTGCCGCTCTGGTTCGCGGCACGCGAGCTGGTGTCACGTGACTACAACGCCGTGGGCGTTGTGCTCCTGTATCTCAGGACGGCCGGCCGGTCACTGGATAGCAAACTATGGGGCGGCGCGTCCGTTGCACCGTTTCCCATACGGATGCGCAATCGCGGTCGGGGTATGCTCGATGTGGGGTGACAGCGGATTCTCCGAGCGGTCCGCCGCACAGCATCGGTACCTTCCCTATGTCGGGCACGTCACGGCCCACGCTGTGCTCCTCGAGAGCGGCGCGGTCATGGCGATGGCCCACGTCAAAGGCCAGCCTTTCGAGCTTGCGGACCACGCCGACCGAAACGCGCGATTGCGCCTTTTGAACACGCTCTATCGAAACATCGCAGACGACAATGTGGCGATCTACACGCATCTCGTCCGGCATTGGGACGACACGCCCGATGAGCCGGGGCACTTCCGGTCCAGATTCGCGGCCGCTCTCGACGCCACGTATCGCAAGACCGTTCTGCAAGGCAAGCTGTTCCGGAACGACTATTTCGTAACGCTGGTCGTATCGCCCCGTAGCGTGCTCGGTACTGGCTTTGCGACACGAATGGCTCGCTTCGGGAAGAAGTTTCCCGAAGTCCAGGACGCGCTCGTGCGCGAGCTCGAGGACCTATGGCTGGTAATCGAGAGCGGGTTGGAGACGTTCGGCGTGCGCCGCCTTGGCCTCTACGAGCACGATGGGGTGCAGTTTTCGGAGATCGGCGAGGCCCTGCGACTCATCATCACCGGCCGCCCGCTCCGGGTCCCCGTTGTCTCCGGTCACATGGGCGACTCGCTCTATACCGATCGGGTGATCTGCGGGCGGCGCGGCCTCGAAATCCGTGCACCCGACAAAAGCACCTTCGGTACGCTCTTTTCGTTTCGGGAATATCCCGCCAAAACGCGGCCCGGGATGCTCGACACGCTCCTTGTGGCTCCGTTCCCGCTGGTCCTGTCGCAATCCTTCGCCTTCGTCACGCGCGCGCAGGCGCAAGACAAGCTTTCCCTGAAAACGGCCCAAATGATCGGGGCGCAGGACAAGGCGGTCTCACAGATTGCCGGGCTGGACGAAGCCTCCGATGCGGTGGCCTCCAACCTCTACGTCATTGGCATTCACCATTTGGTGTTGGCGGTCTACGGCGACGCGCTGGCAGAGGTCGAAGAGCGGGCCGGCCGCGCGCGAAGCCGCCTGGCGGACTCCGGTGCCGTCGTGGTCGAGGAGCGCCTTGGACTTGAACCCGTGTTCTGGTCCCAACTGCCGGGTAACGACGGCTGGCGCGCCCGACCCGGCGCGATCAACTCACGCAATTTCGCGGGGTTCTCCAGCCTCGATAACTTCCCCGCGGGTGAGGACTGGGGCCATTGGGGCAGCCCGATCGCGCGCTTCCGCACAGATGGGGGCACCGCCTACGACTACGTGCCCCACGTCGCCGACGTCGCCATGACGATTATTTTCGGGCCGATCGGATCCGGCAAAACGGCGCTCCTGATGTTCCTGCTCGCCATGTTCGAGCAGGCCATGGTCGATCGTAATGCCATCTCGGGAACGCGGGGCTCGGTCATCTTCTTTGACAAAGATCGGGGCGGCGAACTGCTCGTACGGGCGAGCGAGGGCACCTACCTCGAGTTGCGTCGCGGCGAAGCCTCAGGGATGTCGCCCTTGCGCGGCCTCCGAAACTCCCAAGCGGACGCCGATTTCCTGCGGGGCTGGATTATCGCCCTGATCCAGAGCGACGGTAAGGGTACCCTGGCCCCGGACGACGAGAAGCGTCTCGCGCGCGCGGTCGCGCGCCAGCTGAGCATGCCCGTCGAGCTGCGCTCGCTGGCCGGCCTTCGGGAGTTTCTGGGTCACTCTGACCCTATGGGATGCGGCCCTCGCCTGGAGAAATGGTGCCGGGGGAACGCGCTCGGCTGGGCCTTTGACGGCGAGCGCGACGAAGTGCGCATCGACGAGAACATCACCGGCTTCGACATGACCCAGCTCCTGG
>DATJTV010000175.1:0-19737 GCA_035503055.1 Acetobacteraceae bacterium | reverse complement strand
GATGGGGGCGGTTTCGCCCGACCTCGCCTTCAACACCTCGGCGAGCTTCGTCACCAACACCAACTGGCAGAACTACGTGCCCGAGCAGACGATGAGCTATCTCACCGAGATGGCCGGCCTCACGGTGCACAACTTCCTCTCCGCGGCCACCGGCGTCGCGCTCGCAGTCGTGCTGATCCGCGGCTTCGCGCGACGCTCGGCGCAGAGCGTCGGCAATTTCTGGGTCGATCTCACCCGGTGCGTGCTCTACATCCTGCTGCCGCTATCGGTGGTTTTCGCGCTCGTCTTCATCTGGCAGGGAGTGCCGCAGAACCTCGATGCCTATACCCATGTGGCGACGCTGCAGGGCGGCTCGCAGCTCATCGCCCAGGGGCCCGTCGCCTCGCAGGAGGCGATCAAGATCCTCGGCACCAACGGCGGCGGATTCTTCAACGCCAATTCCGCTCATCCGTACGAGAACCCGACCGCGCTCACGAATTTCATGCAAGAGCTGATGATGCTCTCGATCGGGGCGGCGCTCACCAACGTGTTCGGCCGGATGGTCGGCGACCAGCGGCAGGGCTGGGCGATCTTCGCCGTGATGTTCGTGCTGTTCGCCGCCGGCGTCATCACGGTGTATTCCGTGGAGGCGCAGGGCAATCCCGCCTTTGCCGCCTTCCATGTCGACCAGGCGCCGAGCGCGTTGCAGCCCGGGGGCAACTTCGAAGGCAAGGAGGTGCGGTTCGGGATCGCCGATTCGGCGCTTTTCACGACCACCACCACCGACGCATCGTGCGGGGCGGTCAACAACATGCATGACAGCCTGCAGCCGCTCGCCGGCGCGGTGCCGATGGTCAATATCATGCTGGGCGAGATCATCTTCGGTGGCGTCGGCTCCGGCCTCTACGGCATGCTGCTCTTCGTCATCGTTGCGATGTTCGTGGCCGGGTTGATGGTCGGGCGGACGCCCGAATACTTGGGCAAGAAGCTCGAGGCGAAGGAGGTCAAGATGGCGATGCTCGCGATCCTGATCCTGCCGCTGTCGATCCTCGGCTTCACGGCTCTTGCGGTGGTGGTTCCGGCCGGGCTCGCCGGTATCGAAAACAACGGGCCGCACGGCTTCAGCGAGATCCTCTACGCCTTCACCTCCGTGACCGGGAACAACGGCAGCGCCTTCGCCGGCCTCAGCGGCAACACGCCGTTCTACAACACGACGCTTGGGCTCGGCATGTTCATCGGCCGCTTTCTGATGATCGTGCCGATGATGGCGGCGGCCGGATCGCTCGCGCGAAAGAAGATCGTCCCGGCGTCGCTCGGCACTTTCCCGACGACGAGCCCGCTCTTCGTCGGCCTGGTCGTCGGCGTGATCATGATCACCGGCGGGCTCATCTTTTTCCCCGCGGTGTCGCTCGGCCCCATCGTCGAGCACTACGCGCTGCTGCACCACACCCTCTTTTGATCGCCCTCCGCTGAACGAATGACCGGAAAAGTCCCGATGGACACGCATAGAAACCGCCGCGCGCAATCGACCGTGCTCGACCCGGAGATCCTTCTCCCGGCGATCCGCGGCTCCTTTGCCAAGCTCGATCCGCGCATCCTGATCCGCAACCCGGTGATGTTCGTGGTCGAGGTGGTCGCGGCGCTGACGACGATCATCTTCGTCCGAGACCTCTTTACCGGCGCACCCTATCTCGGCTTCTCATTCCAGATCATCGTCTGGCTCTGGATCACGATCCTCTTTGCCAATTTCGCCGAGGCCGTGGCCGAGGGGCGCGGTAAGGCGCAGGCCGCCACGCTGCGGCGGGCGCGCACCGAGACGATGGCGAAGCGGCTGACCGGCAGTGGCGTCGTCGGCTTCGAAACGATCCCCGCACCCGACCTTCAGCCGGGGGATACGGTGCTGGTCGAGGCGGGCGACCTGATCCCGAGCGACGGCGAGGTGATCGAAGGCATCGCCTCCGTGGACGAGTCGGCGATCACCGGGGAATCGGCACCTGTGATCCGCGAAAGCGGCGGGGACCGCTCGGCGGTCACGGGAGGGACGCGGGTTCTCTCCGATTGGATCAAGGTGCGGATCACCGCAGCCCAGGGCTCGACCTTCCTCGACAAGATGATCGCGCTCGTCGAAGGCGCCGAGCGGCAGAAGACGCCGAACGAGATCGCGCTCAACATCCTCCTCGCCGGCCTCACCATCATCTTCGTGATCGTGGTCGCGACCATCCCGAGCTTTGCCCATTACGCAGGCGGCAGGATCCCCGTGGTGGTCCTGGTCGCACTGTTCGTGGCACTCATTCCGACGACGATCGGCGCCCTTCTCTCCGCGATCGGCATCGCCGGGATGGACCGGCTGGTGCGGTTCAACGTGCTCGCGATGTCGGGACGCGCGGTCGAGGCGGCCGGGGACGTCGATACGCTTCTGCTCGACAAGACCGGGACGATCACGCTCGGCAACCGCCAGGCGGTGGAGTTCTTCCCGGTGGCCGGCGTCACCGCGGCGGAAGTCGCGGACGCGGCCCAGCTCGCCTCGCTCTCCGACGAGACGCCCGAAGGACGCTCGATCGTCGTGCTCGCGAAGGAGAAGTTCAACATCCGCGCGCGAGAAATGGCGCCGGCCGGGGCGCGCTTCATTCCGTTCTCGGCGCAGACACGGCTTTCCGGCATCGATTATGAAGGCACCTCGATCCGCAAGGGCGCGGTCGATGCAGTGCTCGCCTTCGTGCGCGAAAGGGCGGCGAACGGAGGGGGCGCGCCCATCGTGCGCGAAAGCGTGTCCGAGGCCGCGGTGAGGGAGCTCACGACGAAATCGGACGAGATCGCGCGCGCCGGCGGCACGCCGCTCGCTGTCGCGCGCGGGGCCCGGCTGCTCGGCGTCATCCACCTCAAGGACATCGTCAAGGGCGGCATCCACGAACGCTTCGCCGAGCTCCGGCGGATGGGCATCCGCACCGTGATGATCACCGGCGACAACCCGTTGACGGCGGCGGCGATCGCGGCGGAGGCGGGCGTGGACGACTTCCTCGCCCAGGCGACGCCGGAGAACAAGCTCGCCCTGATCCGCGAGGAGCAGGGGCAAGGCAAGCTCGTCGCGATGTGCGGGGACGGCACCAATGACGCGCCGGCGCTCGCTCAGGCCGACGTTGGTGTCGCAATGAACACCGGCACCATGGCGGCGCGCGAGGCCGGCAACATGGTCGATCTCGACAGCGATCCGACGAAGCTCATCGAGATCGTCGAGATCGGCAAGCAACTCCTGATGACGCGCGGCGCGCTCACCACCTTCTCGATCGCCAACGACGTCGCCAAATATTTCGCAATGATCCCGGCGATGTTCGCCGCCTTCTACCCGATGCTGAACGCGCTCAACGTCATGCATCTGAGCAACCCGCGCTCTGCCATCCTCTCGGCAATCATCTTCAACGCGCTCATCATCGTCGTCTTGATCCCGCTCGCGCTGCGCGGAGTGAAATACCGGCCGATCGGCGCTGCGGGGATCCTGCGCCGGAACCTCCTGATCTACGGCCTCGGCGGCATCATCGCCCCGTTCGTCGGGATCAAGCTGATCGACATGCTCGTCACCGCCATCGGGCTCGCCTGAAGGAGGAGTCCACGCCATGATGCAACATATCCGCCCGGCGATCGTCATGATGATCGCCATGACAATCATCACCGGCCTCGCCTACCCGCTCGCGATCACCGGGATCGCACAGGCCGTCTTTCCCTACCAGGCGAACGGCAGCCTGATCCGGGTCAACGGCCGCGTGATCGGCTCGGCGCTGATCGGCCAGGAATTCACCTCGCCGCGCTACTTCCACCCGCGGCCATCGGCGACCACCGAGACCGATCCGAAGGACCCCTCCAAGACGATCAGCGTGCCCTACGCGGCGGACAACTCCTCGGGCTCGAACCTCGGCCCGACCTCCAAGGCGCTGGTGAGCAACGTGCAAACCGCGGCGGCGGCGCTCGCAAAGGAGAACCCGGGCGCGCCTATCCCGGTGGGCCTCGTAACGAGCTCGGGCAGCGGGCTCGACCCGGACATCACTCCGGCCGGCGCACTGTTCCAGGTGCCGATGGTCGCCGAGGCCCGCAACTTGCCGAAGGCGGAGGTCCGCCAGCTCGTGCTCGCCCACATCACCCCGCGCTTCCTCGGCATCCTGGGCGAACCCCACGTCAACGTGCTCAAGCTCAACCTCGCGCTTGACGCGCTGCATCCATAGGAAGGCCAGGGGGACGCTGCCTCCCTGGACCCCCGGGCAAAGGCTCGCCCTTGGCGGGGGCTCCAAGGGGGCGGAGCCCCCTTGGTCTTGCTGCGGTATAAGACAAAGCGATGAGTGACCCGGGAGAGCGGCGGCCGTCGGCGGATGCCTTGCTGGAGGCGGAGGCGCGGCGGCGTGAGGGGCGTCTTAAAGTGTTCTTGGGTGCGGCGCCGGGCGTTGGCAAGACCTATTCGATGTTGGCCATGGCGCAGGCGCGGCGGCGCGAGGGCGTGGATGTCGTCGTCGGCCTAGTGGAGACGCACGGGCGAGTCGAGACCGAGACGCTGCTCGAGGGGCTCGAGGTCATTCCACGGCGTGCGGTTGAGTACAAGGGCCGGCAGCTCCAGGAGATGGACCTCGACGCGATTCTGGCGCGGCGGCCGCGTCTGGTGCTGGTGGACGAGCTGGCGCATGCGAACGCGCCGGGCAGCCGGCATCCCAAGCGTTATCTCGATGTCGAGGAGCTGCTGGCCGCGGGTATCGATGTCTTTACCACGCTCAACATCCAGCATGTGGAGAGTTTGAACGACGTCGTTGCCAGCATTACGCGCATTCGTGTGCGCGAGACGGTACCGGATTCCATTTTGGATCGGGCGGACGAGATCGAGCTTGTCGATCTGACGCCGGAGGAGCTGGTGCAGCGGCTCAAGGACGGCAAGGTTTATGTGCCGCAGCAGGCGGAGCGAGCGGTCCGGCATTATTTCTCGCCCGGCAATTTGACCGCGCTTCGCGAGTTAGCACTCCGGCGCACCGCCGAGCGTGTCGACGATCAGATGGTGAGCTACATGCGCCGGCACGCCATTGCCGGCCCATGGGCGGCCGGGGAGCGGGTGCTGGTTGCGGTGAGC
Source organism: Acetobacteraceae bacterium (assembly GCA_035503055.1). GTDB lineage: Bacteria > Pseudomonadota > Alphaproteobacteria > Acetobacterales > Acetobacteraceae > JAKAWQ01. The sequence goes on along the minus strand of DATJTV010000175.1, from coordinate 14,657 downwards.
GGCGAGCCGGGCAGTGCGGTGCTCGTGCGACATGCGCGGCGGATGGCGGATCGCTTGCGTGCGCCGTGGGCGGCGATCCATGTCGAGACGGCGCGCAGCCTGCGCATGGGTTCGGCCGAGCGGGCGCGGATCACGGAGGCGCTGGGGCTCGCGGAGCGGCTGGGGGCGGAGGCCGTCACGATTCCGGGGCAGGATGTCGCGGAGACGCTTCTCGAATATGCGCGGGCGAACAATTTCACCCATATCATCATTGCGCAGCCGAGGCGGTTCCGTTGGCTCGCGGCGATCTGGAGCTCGGTGACCGATCATCTGCTCCGCCATGCCGGCGAGATCAGCGTGCATGTGATCGCCGCCAAGGATGAAGAGAAGCGGCCGGCGGAGGGATGGTTCGAGCCGGGCGAGGCGGTGAGGCCGGCTTCCTGGGCGGGAAGCCTCGGGTTCGTGGCCGTGGCGCTCGGGATTTCGTTGCTGCTGCATGACGTGATGGGAATCGCGGATGTGGCGGAAGTGTTCCTCGCCGCGGTGCTGGCGACCGCGGTGACGTGGGGGCTCTGGCCTTCCCTGCTCGCGTGTCTTGCGAGCGTGCTGGCGTTCAACTTTTTTTTCCTGCCCCCGCTCTATACTTTCACCGTTTCCGATCCCGCGAACATCGTCTCTCTATTCTTCTTCGGCGCTGTGGCGCTGATCGCGAGCCAGCTCGCGGCGCGCGTGCGCGCGCAGGCGGTGGTGGCGCGTGGGCGCGCGCGCACGACCGAGGAGCTCTATGCCTTCAGCCGCAAGCTTGCGGTTGCGGTGACGCTCGATGACCTGCTCTGGGCGACGTGCCACCAAATCGCGCGGATGCTCAAGGTGCGCGTGGTCCTGCTGCTGCCCGAGGGGGAGAAGCTCGTCGTGCGCGCGGGCTATCCGCCGGAAGATCGCCTGGACCAGGCGGATGTCGCGGCCGCGACGTGGAGCTGGAAGCATAATCGCGACGCCGGCCGCGGGGCGGACACGCTGCCGGGGGCGCGGCGTCTCTTCGTGCCGATCGAGACCGGGCGTGGCGTGCTCGGCGTGGTCGGGCTCGATCGCGATGCGCCGGGCGCGCTGCTCGGGCCGGACGAGAGGCGGCTGCTCGATTCGCTCACGGGCCAGGCGGCGCTCGCGATCGAGCGGATCATGCTCGCCTCGGACCTCGACCGCGAGCGGCTCGCGACCGAGACGGAACGGCTGCGCACGGCGCTCTTGACATCGATCTCGCATGATCTGCGCACGCCGCTTGCGACCATTCTCGGCTCGGCGACGACGCTCACGGCGGAGGGGGCGACGCTCGATCCGCGAGCTCAGACCGAGCTGCTCGGCCTGATCCGCGACGAGGCGGAGCGGCTCAACCGTTTCATCGGCAACCTGCTCGACATGACGCGGCTGGAGGCCGGATCGCTCGAGCCGAACCGGGTGCCGACGGACATTGCGGATGCGATCGGCACCGCGCTCGCGCGGGTCGAGCGGATTCTCGCAGGGCATCGGGTGGAGGTGGCGATCGAGGGCGAGCTTCCGCTCTTGCGGCTCGATGGCGTGCTGCTCGAGCAAGTGCTGGTCAATCTGCTCGACAATGCGGCGAAATATGCGCCGGCCGGATCGCGTATCGAAATCACCGCGGGGCGTGAAGGGGGCGCGGTGCGGATTGCCGTGCGCGACGAGGGCCCGGGCATCCCGAAGGAGGATCTCGAGCGTGTATTCGAGAAATTCTATCGCGTTCGCAGGATGGATCGGCGGCCGGCCGGAACCGGGCTTGGGCTCGCGATCTGCCGTGGGTTCGTCGAGGCGATGGGCGGAAAGATCTTCGCGGCAAACCGGAAGGACCGTTCCGGGGCGGTGCTTACGGTGATCTTTCCGGAACCGGCAGCATCATGAGTCTTCCTGGTTCGGCCGCGATGCGCGTGCTGGTGGTGGACGACGAGCCGGCGATCCTGCGCTTCCTGCGGGCGGGTCTGGGCAGCCAGGGCTACGGCGTGGTAGAGGCGAAGACGGCGGCCGAGGCGCTCACCGCGGTCAGGAGGAAAGCGGCGGATCTCGTCGTGCTCGATCTCGGATTGCCGGACCGCGATGGGCTCGACCTCATTCCGACGCTGCGCGCCGCGGATGCGGCGGTCCCGATCATCGTGCTTTCGAGCCGCGGCGACGAACGGGCCAAGGTGGCGGCTCTCGATGGCGGCGCGGACGACTACGTCACGAAACCGTTCGGGATGGAGGAGCTGCTTGCGCGCATTCGTGCGGCTGCCCGGCACCGGCTGGCGCAGCAGGGCGAGCTTCCGGTCTTCAAGAGCGGTGGCCTTGCGGTCGACCTCGTGCGGCGGATCGTCACGGTGCGCGGCGAGGAGGTCAAGCTTTCGCCGCGGGAATGGGAGTTGTTGCGCCTCTTGATCGCACATGCGGGCAAGGTGCTGACCCACCGGTTCCTCCTGCGCGAGGTTTGGGGCGGAGAGACGGACGTGCAATATCTCAGGATCTATGTGCGCGCGCTCAGGCAGAAGATCGAGGACGATCCGGAGCGGCCGCGACTCTTGTTGACCGAAACCGGCGTCGGCTATCGCTTGCGGGCGGCGGACGAGGCCGAGGCGAAGGAGCCCGCTTCACCGTGACGAGTGAGGAACCGGGCGAGGCCGGCGATCGGCGATGGAGCTGAGCGATCTTCTCACGCCGGAGCGGGTCATCGCCGACCTCCAGGCCACGGACAAGCGGGCGCTCCTTGGGGAGCTCGGCCGGCGTGCGGGATTGCTCCTCAAGATGCCGGCCGGTCGCATCACCGAGGCGCTCGAAAGCCGGGAGCAATTGGGATCGACGGGGTTGGGCCGTGGCTTCGCGCTGCCGCATGCGCGGCTCGAGGGGCTGGACCGCTTCTTCGGAATGTTCGTCCGCCTGACACGGCCGATCCCGTTCGACGCCATCGACGATCAGCCGGTTTCGCTCGTCTTTCTCCTTCTCAGCCCGGCGACGTCGGGCAACGAGCATCTGGCGGCGCTGGCGGCCATCTCGCGCCGGATGAGCGAGGCGGACGTGGTGCGGCGCCTGCGCTCGGCCTCCACCGCCGCCGCGCTTTTCGCCGACCTCGTGGGTGGGAATGGCCAGCAGGCAGCCTGAAGCGGTGCTTGTGCGGCGCGTTCCGCGCACCGATATGGGCGGCCCGCAGTGGATGTGTGAGGACGGCAATGGATGGAATGGATATAGCACTTGCGGCCGGCCAGGAGCGCGAGCTCAGGGACGCCTACTCGCGCGCGGTGATCGGCGCCGTCGAGGCGGTCGGGCCGGCGGTGCTGCACATCGCGGTGGGCAAGGGAACGGGATCGGGCGTCGTCTTCACGCCCGACGGCTATGTGCTGACCAACAGCCACGTGGCGGGCGGGGCAGGACGCGTCGCCGCGACGTTCCCGGACGGGCGGTCGATGGCGGCGCGGCTGGTGGGCGATGACCCGGAAACGGACCTGGCCGTGCTGCGACTGGAAGGCGAGGCGGCGGCGCATGCACGGCTCGGCGAAGCAAGGCGCCTCGCGGTCGGCCAGCTCGTCATCGCCATCGGCAATCCCTTGGGGTTCCAGGCGACGGTGACCGCCGGCGTGGTGAGCGCGCTCGGGCGCAGCCTGCGCACGCGCTCGGGCCGGCTGATCGACGGCGTGATCCAGACCGACGCGGCGCTCAACCCCGGCAATTCGGGCGGCCCGCTGGTCAACGCGGCCGGCGAGGTGGTGGGGATCAACACCGCGATCATCGCCGGCGCGCAGGGGCTTTGCTTCGCCATATCGGCGGACACCGCCGCCTTCGTCGCCTCGCGCCTGATCCGCGAGGGCCGGGTACGGCGTTCCGCGATCGGGCTTGCGGGGCACGACATCGTCCTGCCGCGGCGGGTCGTGCGGTTCCACGGGCTTGCCGCCGATGGCGGCGTGCGGGTGGAGGCGCTCACGGCGGAGGGGGCGGCGGAAGCGGCGGGCCTGAAGGAAGGCGACGTCATCGTGGCCTTCGACGGGATCGCGGTCGGCTCGGTCGATGATTTGCACCGGCTGCTGACGGAGGAGCGCGCCGGCCAGGTGGTGAAGCTGAGCTTTCTTCGCGGCACGGAGCTCCGTGGCGTGGAGATCGTCCCCAAGCCGCGGTGAGGGCGTACACCTCTCGGGAGGGCGGAAGCGGCTCATCGCTTGACCCCGTTCGTTTCGTTCGCCAGCTTCGCGCGGGGTCGCGACGCAACCATGACGACCGGGAGCGGAACGAGAATGCAGGGACCGCAGAAGCTGGCGGCGCTGGCCGTGGCGTTCGCGCTTGCCGCCGGCGTCGTGCCGGCGCGGAGCCAACCGGCCGCTTCCTGGCCACGCACCATCGCGGCGAACGGCGCAAGCGTGGTGGTCTATCAGCCGCAAGCGATCGCCTGGCCCGATCAGAAGACGCTCACCGCGCGGGCGGCGATCGAAATCACGCCCAAAGACGGAGGGAAGCCGATCCTCGGCACCATCGAGGTCTCGCTCGCGACGCGGGCCGACGGCGATTGGCTCCTGCTCTCCGATCCAAGGCTCATCGGCTCGCATTTCCCCTCCCTCGACACGGCGCGCGCGGCTTCGTTCCAGGCCAGGATCGTGGCGGCGCTGCCGAGCACGCCGTTGCCGCGCGTCGCACTCGCGACGGTTCGCCTCAGCCTCGGGCAGAAGCCCGCGGAAAATTCGGTCGCGGTCGACAATTCCCCGCCGGTCATCTTCACGAGCCAGAAGCCGGCGAGCCTCGTCGTCTTCGATGGCCCGCCGGTACTGGCACCCCTCGGCACCGGCGGGCTCTCCTTCGCGGTCAACACGAACTGGGACGTGTTCGTCGACCACGGCACCTGGTACCTGCTCGCCAATGGGCTCTGGCTCGCAGCCCCCGCCGCGACCGGGCCTTACCAGCCGGTGACGACCCTTCCGGCCGCGTTCAGCGCGATCCCGAACGATGCCGACTTCGCCGCGGTCCGCAAAAGCATCCCGCCGCGTCCGCCGGCCTCGGCGGTCGCGGTGCCCCGCATCTTCGTTTCCACGAGACCCGCCGAGATCATCGTCACCGAGGGGCCGCCGCAGTTCGTGCCGGTGCCCGGAACCGGGCTGCAGACGGTGAAGAACACGGCGAGCACGCTCTTCTTCGATCCGCGGAGCGGGCGCTTCTATCTCCTCGTCTCGGGACGCTGGTTCGCCGCGACCGGCCTTGCCGGGCCATGGGCCTTCGCCACCGACGATTTGCCGCCTGATTTCGCGCTCATTCCTCCGGCGAGCCCGGAAGGCGCGGTGCTCGCGTCCGTGCCGGGCACGGTGGCGGCCGAGGAGGCGGTGGTCCGCGCCGGGATTCCTGAGACGGCGACGCTCAAGCGGACCGCCGCGATGCCGAACGTGGCCTATGCCGGCCCGCCGGAGTTCCGACCCATCCCCGGGACCACGCTTCTCTACGCCGTCAACACCGACCAGTACGTGCTGAAAGTCGGCAGCCGGCACTATGCCTGCTACCACGGCGCCTGGTTCGTCGCCGCGATGCCCACGGGGCCCTGGACGCTGGCCGAGACCATCCCGCCGGAGATCGCGCAAATCCCGCCGACGAGCCCGCTTTATCCGCTCACCTATGTCGCGGTCTATGCGGCGACGCCGACCACCGTGACCTACGGCTACACCGCCGGCTACGTGATGGGATTCGTCTCCGCCGGCGTGCTCGTCTACGGCACCGGGTATTATTACCCGCCCGTCGTGCTCCCGGGACCGGTGCCGATCTTCTACCCTTATCCGTACACCTACGCCGGCAATGTCTGGTACAATTCAACTACTGGGGCATGGGCGCGCGGCGGCACGATCTATGGGCCTTACGGCGCGGCGTCGGCCGGCCGCGCCTATAATCCCGCCACGGGCGGCTGGGCTCAGGGCGCGGCCGTGTACGGCCCCTATGGGGGCGCCGGGGCGTGGTCCTACTACAACCCGCACACGGGCACCTACGCGCACGGCAGCGCGGTCTGGGGCGGAGGGAGCGGTACGGCATACGCGAACTTCTACAACCCGCGCACCGGCATCTCCGGATCGACGACGCAGAACGCGAGCCCCTACGCGCGCTGGGGCTCGAGCACGATCACCGGCCCGAACCAGACGGTGCACACCGCGAGCGGCAGCAATGCACGCGGCTCGGCCGGCGCGTTCACTTCGTCCTCGGGGGCGGCCGGCGCCGGCTATCGCGGCGTCAACGGCAACCACGGCGGCGTGGTGCAGGGCTCCGGCGGAGACGTCTATGCGGGCCGCGATGGCAACGTGTACCAGCACACCGACAGCGGCTGGTCGAAGTGGAGCAACGGCGGCTGGTCGCCGGTCCAGCCGCCGGCCAACGGCGGCGGGCGCTCGCAGGGCGGGCAGGCCGGCGGCGCGAACGGCACCACGCGCGGTTCGCTGGACAAGTCGAGCTGGCAGCAATTGCAGCGGGATCAGGTTGGCCGGATGGCCGGCCAAGGCGCGCCCCGCGCCGGCGGCGCCCAGCGGTTCCGGCGGTGAAGAGCTGTCTCCCAACTGTCATCATGGTGTCCCAAAACCATGGTAAGCGATTCCGGGTTATGATTTGCGAGGATAGAATGACCGATCATGGAGCGTCCGGCCTCATGCGCGCACGTCGGCGCGAGCTGTTGAAATTCGGCGCCGCGACTCTCGGCGCCGTGGCGCTCTTGCCCGGCGTCTCCCGCGCCGCCGGCGCGGAGGACCCGGCCTTGATCAAGGCAGCGAAGGGCGAAGGAGGGCTGAACGTCATCGCCCTGCCGCCCGACTGGGCCAATTACGGCACTATCATCAGCACCTTCGAGAAGAAATACGGCATCCGGATCACCAGCGCCGCTCCCGATGACAGCTCGGCACAGGAGCTGCAGTCGATCCGCTCCATGAAAGGCCAGTCCCGCGGGCCGGATGTCGTCGACGTCGGGCCGGCCTTCGCACTGATCGGCACGACGGAAGGCCTCTTCACTCCCTACAAGGTTGCGACCTGGGACAGCATTCCCGCCATGATGAAGGATCCGGGCGGGATGTGGTACGGCGATTATTTCGGCTTGATGTCGTTCGGCATCAATCGTTCGGTGGTGAAGAACTCGCCTATGAGCTGGGCGGATCTGACGAAGCCCGAATACAAAGGCATGGTGACGCTGAACGGCAGCCCGCTCGGCGCCGGTGCGGCGTTCGCCGCGGTGATGGCCGCCTCGCTCGCCAATGGCGGCTCGGTCGACGATATCGAGCCGGGAATCGCGTTCTTCGCGGAGCTGGCGAAGCGCGGCAATTTCAATCCCTCGGCCGCCACCTCGGCAAGCCTCGTCTCCGGGCAGACGCCGATCGTTATCAACTGGGATTATCTCAACCTTGCGCAGGCCAAGAAGGCCAAGGGCATGACGCCGATCGACACGGTGATCGCCGAGGGCGGGAAGCCCTATGGCGCGTTCTATTGCCAGGCGATCAGCAAATACGCTCCGCATCCTGAGGCAGCGCAGCTGTGGCAGGAATTCCTCTATTCCGACGAGGGACAGATCTTGTTCCTGGAGGGCTTCGCCCATCCTGCCCGCTTCTCCGACATGGTGAAGCGCGGCGTCATCTCGAAGGACCTGATGGCGGCGCTGCCGCCATCCGGACCGTACGCGGAGGCGCTTTTCGCGAACAACAACCAGACGGCGAAGGCACAGAAGATTCTCGCAGCGGAATGGACCAAGATGGTCAAGGCGTGAAGCCGGAGGCGGAGCATCTCGCCGCCCGGCCCGGCCTGTTCGCTCGGTCGGGCGGGACTCTCAGCCTTCTCTTCGTCTGCCCTTTCCTGGCCTACGTGGCCGCGTTCCTGGTGCTGCCGACCGGAATGCTGCTGGTCGAGGCCTTCGCCGGCAAGCGGGGGCCGACGCTTTCCTATCTCGCCCAACTCGGCGCCGGACAGACGCTGGTCGCCTTCCGCAACTCCGTCGTGCTCTCGGCCTTCGCCGCGCTGGTCGGGCTCGCCATCGGCGGCCTCGCTGCCTATCTCGTGATGCGCCCGGGCATGCCGCGCGGCCTTCCCTCGCTCGTCACCACTTTTAGCGCGGTCGCGGCGAACTTCGCCGGCGTGCCGCTCGCTTTCGCCTTCATCGCGACGCTTGGCAGTCTCGGAATGATCACGGTGTGGCTGAAATCGGTGGGCATCGATCTCTACGGCATGGGCTTCAGCCTCTATTCGCTGCCCGGCCTCGTGCTGGTGTACGCCTATTTCCAGATTCCCCTCATGATCATCGTGATCACGCCGGCGCTCGAGGCGCTGCGAAGGGAATGGCGGGAGGCGGCGGAGAATCTCGGGGCGTCGGCTTGGGACTATTGGCGGCTCGTTGGGTTGCCGATCCTGCTCCCGGCGCTGCTCTCGGCGTACATCCTGCTCTTCGGCAATGCGTTCTCGGCCTACGCGACGCCCTATGCCCTCACCTCCGGCATCATCGCGCTCGTGCCCGTCGAGATCAGCAACGTGCTTTCCGGCAACGTCATGCTCTCGCCGCAGACCGGGGCGGCGCTCGCGCTTGGCATGATCCTCGTGATGGTGGTGGTGATGGGCCTTTACGCGCTGATCGCGCGCCGCGTCAGCCGATGGACGCGCTAGCCGGTCGCGGCGCCGCGGCGCGATGGCGCCCGGGCGCGCGCGTCCGGCAAAGAGGAACGACCGGGCCGAAGGCCGGGCTGCTGCTGATCGGGCTCTACTTCGCGGTGCCGCTGCTCGCCACCGGCGCGTTCAGCCTCTGGGAAGGCGGCCAGAGATACGGGTTCCGCGCCTACATCGTGCTCATCCACACGGATCAGTTCTGGAGCAGCCTCGGGCTGTCCCTCAGACTGGCGGCGGAGACCATCCTGGCGGGCCTCGTGATCCTCGTGCCGGCCACATTCTGGATGAACCTCAGGCTCCGCGCGCTCCGCCCACTGTTCGACCTGATCTCGGTGCTGCCCTTCGTCGTACCGCCGATCGCGCTGGTCGCAGGAATGACCGCGCTCTACACCGGCCCGTCCTGGCTCGTCGGGACATCCAACTACCTCGTGATCCCCTATGTCATTCTCGCTCTGCCCTATACGTACCGGGCGCTCGACATCGGGATGCGGGCGCTCAACCTCCGCACGCTGACCGAGGCGTCGCAGAGCCTCGGCGCCGGGTGGGGCGTGCTGATATTCCGTGTTGTCGTGCCCAACCTGACGACGGCGCTGATCGGCGCGGCGCTGCTGACGATCGCAATCGTCATGGGCGAGTTCACCTTCGCCAATATCCTGCTGTTCAATACTTTCGCCGTCTACATCAACTATGTCGGCCAGACCTCGGCCACCGAGGCCGCGGCGCTCACCCTGCTGAGCTTTCTGATCACCTGGCTCGCCATGCTGGGAGTGCTGCTAACCGGGCGCGGACAGGTACAGATCGGAGGGGCGCGCTGATGCTGCACCTGCAACTCGAGTCGGTCGCCAAGGAATACGGCGAGAGGAGGGTGCTGCGCGACGTCTCGCTCGGCCTCGAAGCCGGCGAGTTCGTCTCGCTGCTCGGCCCCTCGGGCTGCGGCAAGACCACGCTGCTCCGCATCGTCGCCGGATTCGAGACCCCGTCCGCGGGACGGCTGCTGCTCGCGGGAGAGGACATCACCGCGCTGCCGGCGGCGAAGCGCCGGATGGGCATGGTGTTCCAGGCCTATTCGCTGTTCCCGAACCTGACGGCGTTCGAAAATGTCCGCTTCGGCTTGCGCGTGCGGCGCATGGAGAGCGCCGAGCAGAAGACGCAGGCCACCGATTTTCTGCGACTCGTCGGATTGGCAGAGCACGCGAAGAAGTATCCGCACCAGCTCTCCGGCGGTCAGCAGCAGCGCGTCGCCCTGGCCCGCGCGCTCGCCATCCGCCCCTCCCTCCTCTTGCTCGACGAGCCGCTCTCGGCGCTGGACGCCAAGGTGCGCGTGCAGTTGCGCGAGGAAATCCGCCGAATTCAGCGCGAGACCGGCGTGACGACACTTTTCGTGACGCACGATCAGGAGGAGGCCCTCTCGATCTCCGACCGGGTGGTGGTGATGCAGGAGGGCCAGCTCGCGCAGGTGGGCGACCCGGCCACTATCTATGGCGAACCCGAGAACATGTTCGTCGCCCGCTTTGTCGGCGCCGTGGCCGACCTGCCGGGCTCCGTGGTCGACAGCGGTAACGGAGTGGTCGAAGTGTTCGGCAAGCGGGTGCCGGCGACGCGCGCGCGGGGTCTCGCGGAGGGCACGCCAGTCCACTTTCTCCTCCGGCCGGAGAACGTGCAGATCTCGCCCGCGGGCGCGAACGGTGCGCTCACCGGCGTCGTCGCGGCGCGCACCTTCTTCGGCGCGTTGACCAGCCTCCGGATCGATCTCGGCGGCAAAGGCAGCCTGACGGCGGCGATGCCGAGCGGCGCGGCCAATGCGCTGGCGCTCGGCACGGAAGTCGCGGTGTCGTGGGACGCCGATGCGCCGCGGGTGCTGGTGGCCTCGGCCGATACCGACCGGTGAACGACCGCGGTACGTCTTCAGCGGCCGATCTCAGCCGAGGCCGCCGGCGCGCTCGATGAACGAGGAGATCTCGGCGACACCCTGGCCGGCGCGGAGATTGGCGAACACGAACGGGCGGTCGGCGCGCATGCGCCGCGCATCCCGGTCCATGACCTCGAGGTTCGCGCCGACGAGTGGGGCGAGGTCGATCTTGTTGATGACGAGAAGGTCGCTGCGGGTAATGCCGGGCCCGCCCTTGCGGGGGATCTTGTCGCCCGCCGAGACGTCGATGACGTAGAGCGTGAGGTCGGCAAGCTCGGGGCTGAAGGTCGCGGCGAGATTGTCCCCGCCCGATTCGATGAGGATCAGGTCGAGGGCGGGAAAGCGTCGGCGGAGATCGGCGACGCCCGCGAGATTGATGCTCGCGTCCTCGCGAATCGCCGTGTGCGGGCAGCCGCCGGTCTCGATGCCGAGGATCCGCTCGGGCGGCAGCGAGCCCGCGCGCGTGAGGAACTCCGCATCCTCCTTGGTATAGATGTCGTTGGTGATGGCGGCAATATCGTATTTATTACGAAACGTTTTACAGAGCGCGTCCATCAGCGCCGTCTTCCCGGTCCCGACCGGGCCGCCGATGCCGACGCGGAGCGGGCCGTTGGGGCTCATGAGCGGAAGAGCCGCGTATATTGGGTCTCGTGGCGCATGGCAGCGATCTCGGAGCGCAGGCACGCGCCCCCGAAATCCTCGAGCGTGGCCGCGCGGGTGGCTTCGGCGGTTTTGAGGATCAAAGGTTGCAGGGCGGCGAGGACCCGGAGGCCCGCCTGCTGGCCGAGCGGGATCAGCCGCACGGCGGCGGAGACGAGGGAGGAAGCGAAGGCGTGGAGATAGGCGGCGGCGAGGAGATCCTCCTCGACCGCGTTCCGGGCGCCGAGCCGGCCCACCGCGACGGGATAGGGGGCCGCTTCGCTGCCGCCCCAGGGAGAAGCAGCCGCGGCAAAGGCCTCGCCGAGCAGGACGGTTTCGCGACGCCGCTCGAACGATGCGGCGAGCGCGCTCGCCAGACCGGCGACGTCCTCGCCGCGGCGGGCGTGGCGCAGCAGGATGAGATCGTTGCGCCCGGCGCCAAAGGCGATCACGTCGGCAAGCCAGAGTTCGAGAGTTGTCTCGTCCTTGATGTCGCCGGCTTCGACCGCCCATTCGAGCCCGTGCGAATAGGCGAAGCCGCCGGTCGGGAAGGCGGGCGAAAGCCAGGTGAGGAGGCCGAGCAGCGCCTCAGTTTGCGCCGCACTCGTCATCGTCTTCGTGATGATGGTGATGGCCGCCTTCATAGGCGCCGGGCTCGGGATCGAAAGGCGCTTCGCGCGGCGTGACGGTGGCGCCGAGCAACCGGACCATGTCCGCGATCACGTGGTCGGCGTGGATGAGGATGCGGCCAGCAAGAAGCTGAACCGGGAGATGGCGGTTGCCGAGGTGCCAGGCGATGCGCACGAGCGCGTCCGCGTCCGGGGCGCGGATCTCGAGCAAGCTCTCGGGCCTGGCGAGGACACGGACGACACCGCCTTTTTCGAGGCGAAGGCCATCGCCCTCGCGGAGCCGACGCGCCTCGGGAAGATCGATGAGGAGATCGGCGCCGGTTTCGGTTGCGAGCATGAGGCGTCGGCGGTGCCGGCGGTCGAAGTCGATTCGCACGCGATCCACCTCCTGGTCCTCGGGCCAGGTACCGGCCGGAAGGACCTCGCCGGCGCGCATCGTCAGAACAGGAAGTACCGCTGGGCCATGGGAAGGATCGTCGCAGGCTCGCAGGTCAGGACGACGCCATCCGCGCGGACCTCGTAGGTCTCGGGATCGACCTCGATCACCGGCGTCGCGTCGTTGTGAATCATGCTGCGCTTGCCGATGCCGCCGCGGGTGTTGGAGACCGCGGAGAGCGGCCGGGCGAGGCCGAGCTTCCTGCCGATGCCATCGGCGAGCGCGGCGGCGGAGACGAAGGTGAGGCAACTTTCGGGGAGCGCCCGGCCGAGTGCCGCGAACATCGGGCGGTAGTGGACGGGCTGCGGCGTCGGGATGGAGGCGTTGGGATCGCCCATGGCGGCCAAGGCGATGCTGCCCGCCTTGAGCACCATCTCGGGCTTGACCCCGAAGAACGCGGGCGACCATAGCACGAGATCGGCGAGCTTGCCGATCTCGACCGAGCCCACCTCGTGGGCGATGCCCTGCGCGACCGCCGGGTTGATGGTATATTTGGCGACGTAGCGCTTCGCGCGCGCGTTGTCGGCCGCGCCATCGCCGGGGAGCGCGCCGCGTTGCTGCTTCATCTTATGCGCGGTCTGCCAGGTGCGGATGATGACCTCGCCGATGCGGCCCATCGCCTGGCTGTCCGAGGAGATCATCGAGATCGCGCCTAGATCGTGGAGGATATCCTCGGCGGCGATCGTTTCGCGGCGGATACGGCTTTCGGCGAACGCGACGTCCTCGGGGATCGCGGGATCGAGGTGGTGGCAAACCATGAGCATGTCGAGATGCTCATCGAGCGTGTTCGTCGTATAGGGGCGGGTCGGGTTGGTGGAGCTTGGCAGCACGTTCGCGAGACCGGCCACTTTGATGATGTCCGGCGCGTGGCCGCCGCCGGCGCCCTCGGTGTGATACGCATGGATGGTTCGGCCGCGGAAGGCGGCAATGCTGTCCTCGACGAAGCCGCTTTCGTTCAGCGTGTCGGTGTGGATCATCACCTGAACGTCGAATTCGTCGGCGACCGCGAGGCAGCAATCGATGGCGGCCGGAGTGGTGCCCCAGTCCTCGTGGAGCTTGAGGCAGGAGGCGCCGCCGCGGACCATCTCCTCGAGCGCCTCGGGCCGCGAGGCATTGCCCTTGCCCGCGAAGCCGAGATTGACGGGGATAGCCTCCGCCGCCTGGAGCATGCGGCCGAGATGCCAGGGCCCGGGCGTGCAGGTGGTCGCGGCGGTGCCGGTGGCGGGGCCGGTGCCGCCGCCGATCAGCGTGGTGACGCCCGAGGCGAGCGCCTCGTCCGCGAGCTGCGGGCAGATGAAGTGGATGTGGCTGTCGATGCCGCCGGCGGTCAGGATTTTTCCTTCCCCGGCAATGATTTCCGTGCCCGGGCCGATGATGATATCGACGCCGGGTTGGATGTCCGGGTTACCGGCCTTGCCGATCCCGCTGATGCGCCCGGCCGTAATCGCGACATCGGCCTTCACGATGCCCCAGTGGTCGAGGATGAGGGCATTGGTGATGACGGTGTCGACGGCACCGGCGGCGCGTGGGGTTTGGGACTGGCCCATGCCGTCGCGGATGACTTTTCCGCCGCCGAACTTCACTTCCTCGCCGGGAATGGCGAGGTCCCGCTCGACCTCGATGAGGAGATCGGTGTCGGCGAGGCGGACGCGGTCGCCCACGGTGGGGCCGAACATGTCCGCATAGGCGGCGCGGGGGAGATGGGCCATCAGTCGAGCCCGCCCATCACCTGGCCGCGGAAGCCGACGACCGCGCGGCTGCCGCGATAGGGGATCAGCGTGATCTCGCGGTTCTGCCCGGGCTCGAAACGGATGGCGGTGCCGGCCGGAATGTCGAGCCGCTTGCCGCGGGCGGCCTCGCGATCGAAGAGCAGGGCGGGATTGGTCTCGGAGAAATGATAGTGGCTGCCGACCTGGATCGGCCGGTCGCCGGTGTTGGCGACGACGAGCGTCGTCTGCTCGAGGCCCGCGTTGACTTCGATATCGCCCGCGACGATGAAGAGCTCTCCGGGAATCATGGCGCGATCACCGGATCGGCTCGTGCACGGTGACGAGTTTGGTGCCGTCCGGAAAGGTGGCCTCCACCTGCACCTCGGGAATCATTTCCGCCACTCCCTCCATGACCTGATCGCGCGTGACGACAGCGGCGCCGCGTTCCATGAGGTCGGCGACGCTCTGCCCGTCGCGCGCGCCTTCGACGACGAAGTCGGTGATCAGGGCGATGGCCTCGGGGTGGTTGAGCCGGACGCCGCGCGCGAGGCGTCGGCGGGCGACAACGGCCGCCATGCTGATCAGGAGCTTGTCTTTCTCGCGCGGGGTCAGGTGCATCCCGGCTTCCTGGCTGGTCGATAACGGGTGGGCGCGGCGGCTTGCGATGCGTCGGTGGCAGGCCGATTGTGTCGCCCGGCGCGCAACGGTTCAAGGGGCGCTTTTCTCGCACG
>DATJTV010000174.1:0-2160 GCA_035503055.1 Acetobacteraceae bacterium | reverse complement strand
ATTCCCCGCCTTCTTCAGGGCGAGCCCGCCCCGCACCGCATCGCCGTGCTCGCGCGCCATCTGGATCGCGTCCGGATAGCCCAGAAAATCCGGCGCATGCAGCATCACCACGTGCAGCGCATGGCTCTCGATCCATTCGCCACAATAGAGCAGCCTCCGCAGCGCCCGGAGCGGGCCGCCAACGGTCACGCCGAGCGCATCCTCCATCGCGTGCACCGCGCTCATCTGGTAGGCAACAGGGCAGATGCCGCAGATGCGCGCCGTGATGTCGGGCGCCTCGGTGCAGTCGCGCCCGCGCAGCAGCGCCTCGAAAAGGCGCGGCGGCTCGAAAATCCTGAGCTGCGCCCGCGTCACGCGCCCATCCCTCACATGCAGGTCGAGCGCGCCCTCGCCCTCGACGCGGGCAATGGCCTCGACGCGGATCGTCCTAGTCGCCATGAGCCTCGCTCTCTTTCCGGAACGCGGGTGCGGCGGCATTGAAGGTGCGGAACGCGCGCTGGATGTCGCGCCGCGTCGCCCCGAGCCTCTGCCACTCCGCGGCCAGCGCGGCCGTGTTCGGCCGTTCCGTCGGACCGAAGCAGCCATAGCAGCCCCGCCGGTAGGAGGGGCAGATCGCGCCGCAGCCTTCGTGCGTCACCGGCCCGAGGCAGGGAATACCCTGGACCATGACGCAGACATTCCCCCGCTGCTTGCATTCGACGCAGACGGCATCGGTCCCGATCGCGGGCTTCCGCCCCGTGAGGAACGCGGAGATCACCTCGAGAAGCTGCGCCTTGTTGATGGGGCACCCGCGCAGCTCGAAATCCACCTTCACGTGCTCCGCGATCGGCGTCGAGGTCGCAAGCGTCTTGATATATTGCGGCGAGGCATAGACGGCGGCCACGAATTCCTTCACGTCCGCGAAGTTCCGCAACGCCTGGATGCCGCCCGCTGTCGCGCAGGCACCGATCGTGACCAGGAATTTCGATTGGCGGCGCACCTTGCGGATCCGCGCGGCGTCGTGCGGCGTCGTGATCGATCCCTCGACCAGCGAGAGATCGTAGGGGCCCTTCTCCATCCGGCTCGAGGCTTCGGGGAAATAGGCGATGTCGATCGCGTCGGCCACCGCGAGCAGCTCGTCCTCGCAATCGAGAAGCGAGAGCTGGCAGCCATCGCAGGAGGCGAACTTCCAGACCGCCAGGCTCTTCTTCGCCCCCATCTCAGATCTCCCGCACGGCGAGCAGGGAAGCGATCCGGTCGTAGCGCATCACCGGTCCGTCCTTGCAGATGAAGGTTGGCCCGAACTGGCAATGGCCGCAGAGGCCGATCGCGCATTTCATGTTGCGCTCCATCGAGAGCCAGATGCGCTCGAAGGCGAGCCCCGCCTCATGGAGCGCGCTCGCCGTGAAGCGCATCATCACCTCCGGTCCGCACACCATCGCAACCGTGTGGTGCGGGTCGAAGCTCATCCGCGGGATGAGCTTCGGAACCACGCCGACATTGCCGTGCCAGCTCGTATCGGCGCGATCGACGGTCAGCTCGATATCGACGTCGAGCCGCCGGCGCCATCGCCCGATCTCCGCCTCGTAGAGGATATCGCGCGGGCTCCGCGTCCCATACAGCAGCACCACGCGGCCATAGCGCTCGCGTCGCGCCAGCACCTCGTAGATCGCCGGCCGGAGCGGCGCGAGCCCGAGTCCGCCGGCCACGATCACCACGTCCGAGCCCTCCGCCTCCTCGCTCGGCCAGGCCGTGCCGAACGGCCCGCGCAGCCCAAGCACGGCGCCGGCCTCGAGCCCCGCGATCGCGCCGCTCACCGCGCCGACATTGCGCACGGTGTGCACGAAGCCCGCCCCAAGCGCGGGATCGCCGCTCATGCTGATCGCGATCTCGCCCACGCCGAACGCGGTGAGCATGTTGAACTGTCCGGCCTTGAACAAGGGTCGCTCGCCCGCAAGGGGAACGATCTCCAGGGTTGCAATGTCACCCGTCTCGCGGCGCACGCGCCCGACGCGATAGGGCAAGGGAACGAACGGATCCTCGGCCGGTGTCACGATGCGCGCTTTCCATAGACGTCGAGCATTTGCAGCCGCGTCTCGTCGAGCCGGCCGGCAACGACCGGCAAAAAGCGCTTCATCATCTCATAGCCGAGATGATTGTCGGCCTCGCACTTCTCGCGCA
>DATJTV010000173.1:0-4585 GCA_035503055.1 Acetobacteraceae bacterium | reverse complement strand
CTACATCAATACCAAACCGGACGCGGCACCCGTGGATACGGACTTCAAGAACGCGATGCTGAGGAATATTCCGTGGGGGCGGTTCGGCACGCCGGCGGAGGTCGCAGAGACCGTGCTGTACTTGGCCTCGGCCATGGCCGACTACGTGACGGGCGAAGTGTTCGCCGTCAACGGGGGTGCCTTTGCCGGGCGGGCTTATCTGCCATTCAATAAGCCGACGGCCCGCTGATCGAGCGCGGCCCAGGCTCAAACCTCGCCGAGGAACGATTTCACCCGCGCGGCGATGTCCGCTCCGACGGCGGCCACGCCGGCGGCCGGCAGATGCGCGGCCGCCGCGGTAAGGCTCGCCTGAAGATCGTTGGCGGGGCGCGCCTTTTCCGCCGCCATCGCAGCCGCGCCCGGCGGCGCGACCTCCGGCAGCGCGAAATCCGCGGGTCCATCGTTCGCCGGCTCATCCTCCAAGAGATCGAGCAGGTGCGGCGCCGCCGCGTCGCGCGCGGTGAGCGGGCCGAGAGCGAACAAGGCCCGCAAGGTCGCGATGATCGTCGTATGGTCGAACGGCGTCGCGCCGCGCGGCCGCAGCACGCTGCCCGGCCGAACATAGGGCGAGACGATCACCGCCGGCACGCGCACGCCGAGCCGGTCGAAGCGGAAACCGTCCGGATAAGGCCCGCCCGGCGGCGTCGCCGGCGGCGGCAGCACATGGTCGAAGCAGCCGCCATGCTCGTCATAGGTGACGATGAGCAGCGTCTGCCGCCATGCCGGCCCGCCGCGCAGCGCCGCATACACTTCCGCAATCAGCCGCTCGCCATACGCGACGTCATGCGGCGGATGCTGATCGTTCGGCAGGGTCCCGGAGAGAAAATCGGCGAAATAGCGCGGCTCGATGAAGGCGTACTCGGGCAAGGCCCCGCCGGCGGCATCCTTGGCGAAGTCCGCGAACCGGCGGAAATGGCCCGGCACGTCCCCCCACAGATCCGAGAGCGTCGCGGCTTGCGGGAAATCGTCGAAATAAAGCCGCCAGGCGCATTTTTTCTCCTCGAGCCGGTTGAAGACCGTTTGCATCGTGAAGGGCAGCCGGTCCGGCGCATTGTTGACCGCGCCGCCCGCCGTGCCGCAATGGGCGAAGAACCGGTTGGGCCAGGTCTGGCACGGCGCGGAGGCGAACCAGCGATCGCTCACCGCGAAGGCGCGCGCGAGCCCGCTCAGCACGGGAAGCTGCTCGGGCGTGAAACCATGCATCGGCGCCCGCGGATCATACGACGCGGAGCCCGGATCCTGGCGCATATAGTTGTCGACGAACCCGCCCATCGGCGCATCGCCGCCGAGGCCCGCGATCTGCATCGCCATATCGGTGAATTTTTCGCCCGGATCGGGGTCGGGGATCGTTGCCGCCGCTTCGCTCAGCGCCGCGCTGCTCTATACCGCGACGGTTTGCTCCACGCCCGCCTTCTCATGCCAGACATTTGTCTCCGTTCCCGTGAGCCCGTCGAAATCCGGGCCTGCCGGGCGCAATCGTCCCAGCATGCAATCGAAGGAGCGGTTCTCCAACATCAGGACGACCACGTGCCTGATGTCCCGCCGCATCTCCAGCCCCGGCGCTCCGCTCATCGCGACCCTCCTCTTCCGCGCGCCTCGCTCCTACCACCGATTTCCGGCGCTCGGGTCAAACGCTGCGAGTGGGCAACGATGCGCAGCGGGCGAGCCTGCCGCGTTCGGCGGAGGGCCTCCGGCTATTCGACGCCCGACTTGATGAGCGGGACCAGCTTCTTGACCAGCGCGCCGTTGACCGTGCCGGCGGCGGTGTTGATGTTGAGCCCGGGCATGTAATAGCGCTTGGACATCACGCACTGAATGACCGGCAGGAATCCCTGGAGATAGAGCTGCTGGTTGAGGGTGACGGTGATGTAGCCGCTCGCGAGGCCGGAGACGGTGGAAGGCGCGAGGTCGATGCCGCCGACGGTGATCTCGCCGGGCTTCTTGCCGGCCTCCTTCAGCGCCTGCGGGATGAAGGAGGTGACCAGGCCGTGCTGCGTGCCGATCGCCTTGAGGTTCGGATGGCGCTCGATATAGGCGACGAGAATCGGCACGGCGAGGGCGGAATCGGCGTCCACCTCAGTCGAGATGGTGAGTTCGTCCACCTTGAGCCCGGCCTTCTTGAGGCCGGCGACCATGCCGCGGGCCGATTCGCCGCGCACGCCCTCGGAGAAGAGGCCGTAGACCAGCGCCTCGTCGCCCGGCTTGAGATGGCCCTGGGCGACCATCGCGTCCGCCGTCTCCTCGCCGCCGGCGAAGAGGTAGGTGCCGGCATAGCCGAAGCCGTTCTGGCGGTATTTGTCCTCGATGTCGGGCAGCGGCACGTTGCCGGCGGTGACAATGATGCCTTGCTTCTCGGCCTGCTCGACGAGCGGCATGAAGGCGGCGTTGCCGGGATGGCCCATGATCTCGATGCAGTCGGGGCTGGCGGCCATCGCCTGGCGGAATTGGGCGATCATCTTCTCGGGCGCCCAGCCGGAGAACTGCTGAACGAGCTTGACGCCGTACATGTCGGCGGCCGCCTTGGCGCCGATCTCGCGCGGCAGCGTGGCGCCATCGCCGGGATTGCCGCCCATCTGGAAATACATGGTGAGGCCGGCGCCGAGCTTTGGCGCGGTCTGGGCCATCGCCGGCGCGGTGGCGGCGAGGGCGAGGCTCGCGAGCGCGACGGTGGCGAGGAGGGCGGGGCGCATTTTGTTCATGGAAGTTCCTCCTTGGAAGGTTGGCAAAGATTATTCGCGGGCGGCGAAGCGCCGGCGGAGCTGCTTGAGGCGTGCGGGATTCTCGATGCCGATATGCAGGACGACGGCGACGATGAAGACGAGGCCGACGATCACTTCGACCCAGAAGCCGGCGACGCCCGTGGCGACGATGCCGGCGTCGAGCATGCCGATGATGAGCGCGCCGAAGACGGTGCCGACCACGGTTGCCGCTCCGCCGAAGACCGACGAGCCGCCGATGAAGACGCCCGCCAGGGCGGAGAGCAGCATGCCCTGGCCCTGGGTCGCGAAGTAGTTGAGGTTCTGGATGGTGAGCAGGAAGCTCGCGAAGCCGGCGATGACGCCCATCAGGGTGAAGAGCTTGATGCGCTCGCGCATGACGTTGATGCCGAGCACGCCGGCGACGGCCTGAGAATCGCCGATGAAGAGCAGATGCTCGCCGAAGCGATGGCGGTTGAGCACGAACCAGGCCAGCACGGCGATGCCGAGCGCCCACCAGGCCTCGGCGGGAACGAAAAAGAGGGTGCCGGCGAAGATGTTGGCGATGGGCGTGTTCTCGAGATCGGAGAGCGCGTAGGAGAGGCCGCCGCAGAGCACCGTCGCGACCCCGGACCAGAAGAACGAGGTGCCGATGGTGATGATGATGGACGGCACGCCGACCATCGCGACGAGGACGCCGTTGACGAAGCCGACGAGCGCGCCGCCGGCCAGCGCCGCGACGAGCCCGAGCCAGGGCGCGGCGAGATGGAGCGAGCAGAAAGCGAAGAGAAAGCCGGAGAACTGGATGACCGCGGGGAAGGAGAGATCGATCTCGCCCGCGGCGATGACCAGGGTGAGGCCGAGCGAGAGGATGAGCAGCGGAGGGATCGTGACGAGGAAGGAGTCGTAGATCGGCCAGCGCAGGAAGACGCGCGGGGCAAAGGCGATGAAGAGGCCGATCAGGGCGAAGAAGACGAGGATGATCGGCAGGCCCTCGAGCCTGCCGCCGGTGAGAACGGGCGGGAGCGAGCGCGGGCCCGGCGGGCGGGCGGGATTGGCGCGCGCGCCGCTCACGCCGCCGCTCCCGCCGCGGGCTGCTGGAGCGCGATCAGGAAGCGGGTGAGCTCCTCGAGGTCCATCTCGTGCGGATGGATGTCGGCGACGATGCGGCCGCGATCGAGGACGACGAGGCGGTCGGCGAGCGCGTGGACATGGGCGAGATTGTGCTCGATATAGATGGCGGCCCGGCCGGACTCCTTGATCCAGCGGACGAAATCGAGAACTTTCCGGACCTCGTTGATGGCGAGCGCGGTGGTCGGCTCGTCGAGGATGATGAGATCGGCGTCGAAGTGCATGGCGCGGCCGATGGCGATGCCCTGGCGCTCGCCGCCGGAGAGGTTCGAGACGGTGGAGTTGGCGTCGATGCCGAGGCCGCGGAAGCCGAGATGGCTTTGGAGGATCTCGTTGGCGATGCGCCGCTGCTCGCGGACATTGATGAAGCCGAGGCGGTTGACGATCTGGCGGCCGGCGAAGAAGTTGCGCCACAGCGGCTGCTTCTCGCCGAGCGATTTTTCCTGGTACACCGTCTCGAAGCGGAAGCCGTGGGCGCGGCGCACGGAATAGCGGCCGAGATCGACCGGCTGGTCGCGGACATAGAGCCGGCCGGCGCTGGGGCGGACGACGCCGGTGAGCGCCTTGATCAGGGTCGATTTGCCGGCGCCGTTGTCGCCGATCAGGCCGACGATCTCGTTGCGGCCGATCGCGAGGTCGATATCGGTCAGCGCCTGGACCTTGCCGAAGGAGACGGAGAGCTTCTCCGCCCTGACGATGTTCGTGTAGGCGCGATGTGG
>DATJTV010000172.1:0-8761 GCA_035503055.1 Acetobacteraceae bacterium | reverse complement strand
CCCAGGCAGTGACGGTGCGGCCGTGCGGGCCGGTATAGGTCCAGCCGCCGGCATAGGCGGGAGTGACGGCGGACGCCACGGTTCCGGCGAGCAGGAGAGATGCGAGGATGGATTTGGCGATCATCGGAGGCGCTCCTTCTTTGTGCGCGGGGGAAGCCGCGCGATGCTGATACGGACGAGGAAGGCGTTTGCGACAGCGGACGTCAGTCGCCGTTCCAATCGTTCCGATCGAGATAGCCCTTGCCACCGCTATCCAGCCGGTCGAAGCGCTGCTGAAGGCGCGCCGCCTGCTGTTCCGGGCTCAGCGCCTTGAACCGCTGCGCGAGCGGGCCGTTCGCCGCCATCAGGCGCGGGATTTCGTAGGCGTCGAACTCCTGGAAGGTCACGCGCCCGTCATGGTTCGTGTCGGCGGCGTCGAAGCTCCCGAGCATGCGGGCTCGCGCGGGCGATGCGGCGAGACAAGCGGCGGCAAGCGCGCAGGCCGCGATTGTCGGAACCATCTTGTGGGCGCGTCGCGTCATGGTGCTCTCCATGGCTATGGGCGTGCGCGTGATACGGAGCGGTGGATGGCTTGCGACAGGTTATGGAGCGGCGCGCTCGGCCCGGCGTTCGGCGACGAGCTTGCGCCTTCCCTCGGGAGAGGTCGCGGCAAGCGCGGCGATCAGCGGATCGCGGAAATCCGCGAAGAAGCGGTTGAAGGACGTTTGCCAGGCGGCAAAGGCGCGGCGCACTTCGTCCTGGTTGAAGTCTTGGGCGGCAATCGCGCGCCCGAGCGCATGACGCGCCTCGTTGAGCTGGCGCGCGGCCTCGGCGTAGCGCGGCGCGTCGCGGCGGATGATTGCGGCGAAGGCGGCGGCATCGCGCGGGGAAAGCGCGGCCTCGGCCCTCGCGAGGGCGCGCCCGAGCGGGGGTGCGGAATTCGCTGCGAGGCGGCGGGCCTGCCAGACATGGCCGGCGATCAGCGCGATGAGGAAGAGGTTCGGCACGATCGAGGCGGCGAGCGCGATGCGCCGCCGCCGGCTGGGGATTGCGCTGCCATTCGCGTTCATTCCGGCCACGCTAGTCCTCGAAGATATGGATCGGCGCCGGCTGGAGCAGGGCGAGGAGGGAATCGGAGGAAGGGGCGGCGGTGTAGAGTGCACCGATGAGGAGGCCGGCCATGATGGCGAGCCCGCCGCCGGCCGCGAGACCGAGACCGAAAGGAGGGAGCGAAGGCAGAGGGCGGGGGATGGCGGCCTTCAATGCTCCAAATCGCCGCTCCGGCGGCGCGGCGATGCGGGCGGCGACGCGCGCGCGGAGCCGCGCGAGTGCCGCGTCCTCGCCGCCCGGCAGGCAAAGCATGGCGTCGGCGGGCGATTCCGCGGGCCGGCGCCGGAGATCCTCGCCGTAGCACTCCGCCATCGCCCGGAATCGCGCGAGCGTCAGCATGTCACGCGCTCCTTCCGATCATGGCCCGGCGTGCAGGCGCGCGCGCGGGCCACATCGCGCGCCATGGCACGCCATTCGTGAGAGGCGATAGCGGTTCCGGGCCGTTCCGCGGCGAAGGTGCCGAAGAGCCGGTCCCGGAGGATGCCGCCATAGTTCCGGTCGAGATATTCCGGGTTCGAGGCGTGACGGACGCGATGGTGCGCGGGCGTGTTGAAGACGAGTTCGAGCGGGCCGAGCCGGCCCACGAGATCCGTGTGCAACCGGAACCGATTGAAGAGGTTCAGCGCCAGGACGGCGCCGACGGCGAGCGGATTGAGGCCGAGCAGGCGGTGGGGGTGCATCGATGGGCTCCGCGCCGGGCGAAAATCGCTCGCCTGGCTGATACGGCGGCGGGACGGGCTTCCCCCGCGCTGGGGCGGGCGGCGCCGAATGCGCGAAAACGTGATGCGGGCATAACCTTGAATTGTGATACGGCCGCAACGCGTTAGCACGGGCCGGGGGAAGCGCGTGCGGCGGATCGGGCCAGCATTAGAAAGGCCCGCGCCGGGTCGGGGGCGGCCCGGCGCGGGCCAGAGGCACGGCGCGCGGGCCATCTTTATGGGTAGGGGCCACGCGCCTGAGCTGGGGAGGCATCCAGCCTTGAGGGATGCTGCAAGGCAAAAAAGGCGAGAGATGGGCATAATCGGGCAAGAATCGCGTCCGGCGGCGGCCCGGAATAAATCCGTTTGCGATTCCAGGTAGTTGCGGCATATTCGGGCGCGTCCGGCCCGGTCAGGTCAATCGGTTAAGCTTTGTCTGTCGATCCTCGGTGGGCGTCTTCGGCGCGCGCGTAGGGGGAAAGAAGTGTCTCTGGAGTGGACGATGCGCCGCGGGCGATGGGCCGGTCTTCTCGTTGCGGCGATGGGTGCTTCCCTCCTGCTCGCCGGGTGCAAGCAGCAGAACCACTTCGTGCCGCCGCCGCCGGCCGCGGTCAGCGTTGCGACCCCGCTCAAGAAGGACGCGACCCTCTATCTCGAGCTCACCGGCAACACCGTGGCGATCGACGAGGTCAACCTCGTCGCACGGGTGCCGGGGTTCCTGAGCGCGATCAATTATACGGACGGCGCCTATGTCAAGCAGGGCACCAACCTCTTCGTGATCGAGCAGGCGCCCTACGCGGCGCAGCTGCAGCAGGCACGGGCGCAGCTCGCCGGCGCCCAGGCCGACCTGGTGCAGGCCCAGGCCGAATATGAGCGCCAGTCCCAGCTCGCGCAGCAGAACTTCGCCTCGCAATCCAAGCTCGACCAGGCGCTGGCCAAGCGCGACTCGGACGCGGCGGCGGTGCAGAACGACGAGGCGAGCCTCGCCATCGCCTCCATCAACCTCAGCTACACCAAGGTCAACGCGCCGTTCGACGGGGTCGTGACCAAGCATCAGCAATCGATCGGCGCGCTGGTGGGCCAGGCCGGGCCGACCACCCTCGCCACCATCGTCTCGATCGCGCCGATCTATGTCACCTTCAACGTCGCCGAGCAGGACGTGCTGCGCATCCGGGCGCAGTTGCGGGCAAAGGGGCTGACGCTGGCGGAACTGGGCGCGATCCCGATCGATATCGGGCTCGCCAACGAGACCGGCTACCCGCACCAGGGCGTGCTCGACTATGTCTCGCCGGATATCGACCCCTCGACCGGCACGCTGCTCGCCCGGGCGGTATTCAAGAACGTGAACCATGCGCTGCTGCCCGGCTTCTTCGTGCGGGTGCGGATCCCGGAAGGCAAGCTCGCCAACGCCCTCTTCATCCCCGACACGGCATGGTCGACCGACCAGCAGGGCACCTACGTGCTGGTGCTCGGCCCGGACAACAAGGTCGAGCAGCGGCGGGTGGTGCTCGGGCAGCAGCAGGGCCAGCTCCGGATCGTCACGAGCGGGCTCGCGCCCACCGACAAGGTGATCGTGAGCGGGATCGAGCGGGCGATCCCGGGACAGGTTGTCGCACCGACGACGACGACGATCTCCAACACCACCGAAGCCTCCAAATAAGCACGGCCGCGCGGGGATGATCTCCGAGTTCTTCATTGCCCGGCCGGTGCTCGCCAATGTGCTGGCGATCCTGTTCGTGCTGCTAGGCGGCGTCGCGCTGTTCGGGCTGCCGGTCGCGCAATACCCGAACGTCGTTCCGCCGACCGTGCAGGTGACGACGACCTATCCCGGCGCGAGCGCGCTCACCGTGATGCAGAACGTGGCGCTGCCGATCGAGCAGGCGGTGAACGGCGTCGAGGGCATGCTCTACATGCAATCGACCAGCGCCTCGGACGGGACCTACACGCTCACCGTCACCTTCCAGATCGGCACCAACCTCGATTTCGCGCAAGTCCTGGTGCAGAACAAGGTGGCGAGCGTGCTCGCCTCGCTGCCGACGGCGGTGCAGGCGCAGGGCGTGACGGTGCAGAAGCGCTCGACCGCAATCCTGCAGATCATCACGCTGGTCGGCAACAAGGGCCAATACAGCAGCCTCTATCTCAGCAACTACGCGACGATCAACCTCGTCAACGAGCTTTCGCGCCTACCCGGGGTGGGCAACGTCAACGTCTTCGGGGCCGGGCAGTACGCGATGCGCGTCTGGCTCGACCCGAACAAGCTCAAGGCCTACCAGCTCACCCCGAACCAGGTGATGCAGGCGATCCAGAACCAGAACACCGAGGTCACGGCGGGACAGATCGGCGCGCCGCCGGCACCGGCGGGGCAGAACTACCAGTACACGGTGAACGTGCAGGGCCGGCTCGCGGAGCCCTCGCAATTCGCCAACATCATCGTCAAGTCCGGCCAGGGGGCCGGCGGACAGATCGTGCACGTGAGCGATATCGGGCATGTCGAGCTCGGCGCGCAGACCTACAGCCAGACCTTCACCCTCGACGGCCATCCCGCCACCGGGATCGGCATCTACCTGACGCCGGGCGCCAACGCGCTCGCGGTCGCCAAGGAAGTGCGGGGGACGATGAAGTCGCTCGCGACGAGCTTCCCGCAGGGGCTCGAATGGAACATCCCGTTCGATACCACGCTCTTCGTCTCGGCCTCGATCGACGAGGTCTACAAGACGCTGATCGAGGCCGGGATCCTGGTGCTCGTCGTGATCGTCGTGTTCCTCCAGGACTGGCGGGCGAGCCTGGTGCCGGCGACCACGGTGCCGGTGACGATCATCGGCGCCTTCGCCGGCATGGCCGCACTCGGATTCACCATCAACATCTCCACGCTCTTCGCGATCGTGCTGGCGATCGGGATCGTGGTGGACGACGCGATCGTCGTCGTCGAGGGCGCGGCGCATCACATCGACCGCGGGATGATGCCGGTGCAGGCGGCGATCCAGGCGATGAAGGAGCTGTTCGGGCCGATCATCGGCATCACGCTCGTTCTGATGTCGGTGTTCGTGCCGGCCGCCTTCCTGCCCGGGCTCACGGGACAGATGTACGCGCAGTTCGCGCTGGTGATCGCGGTGACCGCGCTGATCAGCGCGATCAACGCCGCGACGCTGAAGCCGACGCAGTGCGCGCTCTGGCTCCGGCCCACCGTGCCGCCCGAGCAGCGCAACTTCTTCTTCCGCGGGTTCAACGCCGTCTATGGGGCGCTCGAACGGCCGTACCTCAAGCTGGTCGGGGCCATGACGCGCCACACCGCGGTGATGGTGCCGCTCGCCCTGATCCTGATGGCGATCGGGTTCGTGGGCTTGAGCCGGATCCCGACCGGCTTCCTGCCGACCGAGGATCAGGGCTACGTGCTGGTCGGCTTACAGCTTCCGAACGGCGCCTCGCTCGAACGCACCAACCGGGCGATGCAGGCAGTCGAGAAGATCGCGGCGGCGACGCCCGGGGTCGCGCACGTGATCGACATCACCGGGGTTTCGGTGCTCGACAACAACGCCACACTCGCCAACGGCGGCGTCGCCTATGTGATCTTCAAGCCGTGGGGCGAGCGCGGCGCGTCCGAAAGCCTGCGCGCGATCTACTTCCATCTCAAAGACGCGCTCCAGACGCTGCCGGCGGGCGTGGGCTTCGTGCTGGTGCCGCCGGCGATCCAGGGGATCGGCAATGCCGGCGGCTTCACGATGATGGTGGAGCTGCGCGACGGCAGCGAGGACTTCGACAAGCTGCAGACGCTGACCCGCACGATCATCGCCGACGGCGCCTCGCAGAGCAGCCTGCAAGGGCTCACCACGTCGTTCCGCGCCGATTCGCCGGCCATCCAGGTGAACGTGGACCGCGTCAAGGCGGAGCGGCTGCACGTCTCGGTGGGCCAGGTGTTCTCGACGCTTAGCACCTATCTCGGCTCGAGCTATGTCGGCCAGTTCATCACGTTCGGCCGCGTGTTCCAGGTCTATACGCAGGCGGACAGCAAGTTCCGGGCGACGCCCTCCGACATCGAGCAGCTCAACGTCAAGAACGACGAGGGCCAGATGGTGCCGATGGGCGCGGTGCTGAGCCAGGCACCGACGGTCGGGCCGAGCCTCATCACGCTCTATAACCTCTACCCGGCGGCGACGATCGCCGGCGCGGCCGCGCCGGGATACAGCTCCGGGCAGGCCATGGGCGTGATGGAGGACCTCGCCGCCCACGTGCTGCCGCCGGGCACCGGCTACGACTGGACGGCGATGTCGTACCAGGAAAAAATCGTCGGCAACCAGATCTACTACGTCTTCGGGCTCGGCATCCTGCTCGTATACCTCGTGCTCGCCGGGCAATATGAAAGCTGGCTCGCGCCGATCTCGGTGATCCTCGCGGTGCCGCTCTCGCTGCTCGGGCCCGTCATCGCGCTCACCCCGCTCGGAGTGTCGAGCAACCTCTACGTCCAGATCGGCCTGATCCTGCTGATCGCGCTCTCGGCCAAGAACGCGATCCTCATCGTCGAGGTCGCGCGCGAATTGCGCATCCTCCACGGCAAGCCCATCCTCGAAGCGGCAGTGGAAGCGGCGCATACGCGGCTGCGGCCGATCCTGATGACGTCGATCGCCTTCATCCTCGGCGTCATGCCGCTCGTGCTCGCGACCGGCGCGGGCGCCAATTCCCGCAAATCGATCGGCATCACCGTGGCGAGCGGGATGATCGCCTCGACCTGCCTCGCGGTGCTGTTCGTGCCCTCGTTCTTCGTCGTGATGCAGCGCTTCGAGGAACGAAAGAAACCGCTCCCCACGCGCACCGAAGCCCGCGAGGAAGCGTAAGAGTCCGCTCCGGCATGAAGCTGGCGTGGTCGTGCGACAAGGCAATCCGGCCTTCCGTGCTGACGGCCCTTCCCGGCCGCCCCCGGTTCTCGAAAGCCGCGCCTGGCGCGCTCGATGGCCGACGGGGCCAGGCTCCCCGAGCCGGACAGGCAGCCTGACCGCCAATGCTCTGCGCTTTCCGTGCAGCGAATCTAATCCCCGAGTCCAACTGCAATTTCGCGAAATTGCCGGCAACACCGATCCAAGGGTGTTACATAACCGTTCCGTAGCAGCAACACGGCGTAACAGGGTCATGGAGGCCGGAGCGGGACGGATGCGCGCGAGCGATCCCATCCCGTTCCGGAAGCGAGACGCCGGGAACATCGCACGAACACGAGCGGAGCCGACTCGCGTCAGACCGCGCACGGCTGTAGGCTTTTCGCATGCGGACGCTCTCCTCCATGACCGAAGGCCAAGTCGCCATCCGCGCGCCGGCCCGCGCGACGCGGGACGTGGCCCAATCGTCCGCCGAAGCTTTGCTGCGCTTTTCGGGCACCGTCCTCGGACCGCCGGTCCGGACTTGCGACGCAGGTTTGCTGCTCGAGCAAGCCGCACCGGCTGTGCGCGGTGTGCATCCGACCGTGCCACGCGACCTTTCCTCGTGCAGCCTCGCGATCCCCGGCGCCGCGCTCGAAGAGTGGCAAACGCGCAGCGCTGCGGACGCTTCGCCGGGAGGACTTCGGTGAACTGCCCGTCTTGCGGCTTTGCGAACGCCGAGGCAGCACGATTTTGCGGAGGTTGCGGCGAAGCGGTTGCCAGCCTTGCTTCCCCGAAGCCTCAAGCCATGCCGGTCCTTGCAGCCGAGGTCGCGCCGATGCCTTCGGCGCAGCGCGCGTGCGACGGCTCGGTGGTGCGGTGGGGCGATGCGGATACGCCTTTGCCGCCGGGAGTTGTTTCGCCGGGAGCCCCAACCTCGGTCATGGCGGCGGTGTCTCCCGTGCGGCCAGGTCACGCCATGACGGTGGACTACCGTCTCAACGGAGGCCCGCTCCGCCAAGCCATCGGGCTTGCCGAGCCGCGTGCTCACCATAGGAACGGGCGCCTGTTCCGGGCGGTTCTGCCGGGGCAGCCCGGTGGGTTGGTTGAATTCCTGCCGGTGCTTCGCTTCGCCGGCCAGCCGATCTCACCGCGTCTCGGGGAAGCAGACGACTATCCAAGCTATCGGGTCGGCGACAGCGCGCCGGGCGAAGCGACGCCCCCGGCGGCAATTCCGCCGGGCCGGCTGGCGGGCCAGCCCCTGTGGGACTGGCACAGCCGGTATCTTTGGAGCGGCACGATCATGCTTCACAAGGAGGTGATCGGACCCGTGCCGGATGGCCTGCGGATCGCCTGGCACTTCACGGAGGGGCATTTCGTCGGGCCCGACATCGAGGGGGACATTCTGCCTGGGGCGGCCGACTGGATGCGCATTCGCGCGGACGGCATCGCCATCGTCGACGTGAAGGAGGTGTTGCGGACGCGGTCGGGAGCGCGCCTTTATTGCACTTATGGCGGCATTCTGGAACTTGGCGCCGATGGCTACGCCCGCGCCCTGCGCGGCGAGTTCGATCCGCTCCCCTCGTTTGTGACCACCCCGACCTTCGCAACGGCCGACAAAGAGCTGGCATGGCTCAATCGCGTGCAGTGTGTCGAGGTGGGCAGGGTGGACCTGAAGGCGATGCGGGTCGAATACGACCTATACGCGGTCGAGGTGAGGGGCCGAAGGCGTGCGGGGCAGGGAAGCTGAGCGGGGCGGAGCGGCCGCCGGGACGGTGCTCGGAGCGGAGCTTGTTGCCGTTGCTTCGCGCTCGCTTGCGGTATCGCATTTTCCGGATCGAGGGCCGGACAGATTTGCCGAGGCCGCATCGGGCAGCTGCGGGCGAGCCACCGACGGCGGCTTTCTAGTTGGGAGATCATAGCGCGCTCGGATCAATCGGGTAGCAAGGGAAGGGGAGGCGAGATGGCAAACGACCCACAGGTGCCGTGGACGGATGAGCAGTGGGCTCGCGTCGGCCAGGTCATCCAGGAGGAGGCAAGACGCGCCCGCGTGGCGGCGACGTTCCTGCCGCTCTACGGCCCATTGCCGCCGGACACGGACTTCGTCCGGAGGAACATCATCTCGTATCC
>DATJTV010000171.1:0-9146 GCA_035503055.1 Acetobacteraceae bacterium | reverse complement strand
GGTGACCGTCCCGGCCCAGATTTTCTGCGCCCCCACCCGTGCCGCGTTGATCGCCGCCGCCCGGCTCATCCCCGGCGTCTGGGCGGTGTTCGGGTCGAGCTGCCCGGCCTTGATCACCCGCACGCCGTTCAGCCGCCAATCCACCGGCACCTCATCATGACCATGATGGCTCTGGCTCATGGCGCCCCTCCCCGCCGGTTGCACCCGGCCGCTACGCTTCCCCGCACGCCCGAATGCGCGGGCAAAAAACCGGATTGGAGCGGACGACGAGATTCGAACTCGCGACCCTGAGCTTGGAAGGCTCATGCTCTACCAGCTGAGCTACGTCCGCGCCGGCATCCCTCGTACCCGAGCCGCCCGCCCCCGGCAAGACTTCCTCACAGAAGCTCGCAGGCCTCGTCGAAATCGAGCCGCGGCGAGCGCGGAAAGAGCCCCTCCGGATCGCCCTGCCCGAGATTGCAGAGAAAGTTCGACTTCCAGCCGCGGTACGAGAAGAACTCCTCGTCCACCTTGGCCTTGTCGAAGCCCGACATCGGCCCGCAATCGAGCCCCAGCGCGCGCGCCGCCATGATGAGATAGGCGCCCTGCAGCGTGCCGTTGCGGAACGCCGTCTCCTGCGCGAACGCCTCGTTGGTCGCGAACCACGACCGCGCGTCCTGGTTGTGCGGGAAAAGCCGCGGCAGAAAGTCGAAAAATTTCGGATCGTAGGCGACGATCACGTTCACCGGGGCCTGCATCGTCTTCTCGGTATTGCCCGGCGAGAGTGCGGGCCTCAGCCGCTCCTTCGCCGCCCGCGTGCGGATGAAGACGAACCGCGCCGGCGAGGAGTTGGCCGACGTCGGGCCCCACTTCAGAAGATCGTAGAGCGCGTGCAGCGTTTCATCGGAGATCGGCTCGTCGCGAAACTTGTTGTGCGTCCGCGCGGCGTGGAACAGCGTACCGAGCGCGGTCTCGTCGATCGCCATGCGGCGTCCTTCCCTTCAGCTCCGGAATCTCGCGCCGCACCATCGAATCGCCCGCCAGCCCCGTCAAGCCGGCCACGCCGCTTAAAGGTCGACCTGCTCCACGGCGATGACTTCCGGCACGTAGTGCCGCAGCATGTTCTCGATGCCGTGCTTGAGCGTCGCCCGCGACGACGGGCAGCCGCTGCACGCGCCCTGGAGGTAGAGCCGGACCACGCCCTCCCGATAGCCGCGGAAGATGATGTCCCCGCCGTCGCCCGCCACCGCCGGCCGCACCCGCGTGTCCAGAAGCTCCTTGATCTGCGCCACCACCTCCTCGTCCTCCGGCGCGACCTCGTCCTCGGCCAGCGCCTCGGCGCCGCCCTCGAGCATCGGCAGCCCGGAGAGGTAGTGCTCCATGATCGCGCCCAGAACCTGCGGCTTCAGCGCCTGCCAGGAGACGTCTTCGGTCTTGGTGACGGTGATGAAATCCGCCCCCAGGAACGCCCGCGCCACGCCCGGCAGGAGGAACAGGCTCGCCGCCAGCGGGCTCCGGCTCGCCGCCTCGCTCGAGGCGAAGTCCGCCGTCACCGCCCCCAGCACCTCCCGCCCGGGCAGGAACTTGAGCGTCGCGGGGTTCGGCGTGCTCTCGGTCTCGATGAACATTTCTTTTCCCGACCTTTGGACCAACCGTCTCGTCAGGCCGATAGATCGTCCGTCGCCGGCTCCAGGGCAAGGGCCGCCCGCCCCAAATCCCGCTGCCGCCCGCTCTCGGTGCGGAGCTGCCCGCAGGCCGCCAGGATGTCGGCCCCGCGCGGCGTCCGCACCGGGCAGGCGAAGCCCGCCTCCTGCACGATCGCCGCGAACCGCCCGATCCGCGGGGCCCCGCTCGGCGCGAACCGGCTCCCCGGCCAGGGGTTGAATGGAATGAGGTTCACCTTCGCCGGAATCCCGGCGATCAGCTTCACCAGCCCCCGCGCGTCCCCATCCGAATCGTTCACCCCGTCCAGCATCACGTACTCGAAGGTGATCCGCCGCGCGTTCGAGGCCCCCGGATAGCGCCGGCACGCAGCGATCAGCTCGGCGATCGGATATTTGCGGTTGAGCGGCACCAGCTCGTCGCGCAGCGCGTCCGTCACCGCGTGCAGGCTCACCGCGAGATTGACCCCAAGCTCCGCCCCGCACCGGTCCATCATCGGCACCACGCCCGAGGTCGAGAGCGTGATCCGCCGCCGCGACAGCGCGACCCCCTCCCCGTCCATCAAAATCGCGAGTGCCGCCGCCACCGCCTCGTAATTGTAGAGCGGCTCGCCCATCCCCATCAGCACGATGTTGGAAAGGAGCCGCGGCGCCCGCGCGCTCGGCCACTCGCCGTACGCGTCCCGCAGCGCGAGGAACTGGCCCACGATCTCGCCCGCCGAGAGATTGCGCGCGAGCGGCTGCGTGCCCGTATGGCAGAACCGGCACGAAAGCGTGCAGCCCACCTGGGTCGAGATGCAAACGGCGCCCCGCTCCTCCGCGGGATCGGGGATGTACACCGTCTCCACCCGCTCGCCGTCGCAAAACCGCAGCAGGAATTTTTCCGACCCGTCCGCGCTCGCCTGCCGCCCCGCGATCTCCGGCCGCCCGACCACGAAATTCTCCGCGAGCTTTTCCCGCAAGCCCCGTCCCAGCGTGCTCATCGCGGCGATTTCCGTCGCGCCCTGGTGGTAGATCCAGTGCCACACCTGCCGCAGGCGAAACGCGGGCTCGCCCAGCTCGTCGAGCGCAGCCGCCAGATCCGCCCTCGACAGCCCCACCAGCTCCCGCCTGCCGTCCGCGAGCCGCCCCGAAGGCGGTGCGAAGAGCGCCGCCTTGGCAAGGATCCGCGCCCGCTCTTCGCTATCCGAAGGAACGGCCGCCGCTATCATCCCGGACAGGCCTTGACGATCGCGGCATAGGCGTCCGAGAACCCACTCAGGCTGAAGCTGTCGGCGACCGGATGCCCGCCCGGACCCGGCGAATGGGCTATCGCGGTGTAGCCGATCTTGAACGCCCGCACCGCCTCCGCCCCGTCGCGCGCGAACGCCGCATCGCCCGCCGTGTAGAACGGCAGATGCGTCCCGCCGACATCCACCGTCACGCTCGCGCCCTTCGCATAAGCGAAGCCCGCGCTGAGCGCTGCCTCGTCGCGCACCCCCGGCCGCTCCGTCACGCTCAGCAGCACCTCGCCTCGCCCCGAGAGCGTCGGCACCGAGCTCGTCGGCCTGGTGAACGCGTAGCAGACCGTGTGCCCGCCCTCCACATAGGTCGCGGCGGTCCATGCCGCGAAGGTGCCGAGCGCCGTCGGCCCTGCCGTGACGGCGGGCGCCGCCTCAGCGGCCATCGCGACAGCGAGAACGAAAAGCGGGGGGAAGACAAAGGATGCGCGCATGGGAGCCCGAGATAAAGCGCCGCGCCGCCCGCGGCAAGCCGCCCTTCACGCCGCCCGCGCGGCGCGTTATGGGCGCGCCATGGCCGCGCCTTTCGCCGATCCGCTCGATGCCGGGCTCGCCGCCCAATACGAGGCCTACCCCTATCCCCGCCGCGACCCCGCCGACGAGCGCCGCCGCCTCGTGGTCGGCAGCCCGAGCCATCTCCGCGAGATCGATTACTGGGTCTTCGGCACCGCCCGCCCGACGTCCCGGCCGCTCAACGCCCTCATCGCCGGCGGCGGCTCGGGCGACGGCACCATCATGCTCGCCCAGCAGCTCGCCACCGCGAACCGCCCCGGAACCGTCACCTATCTCGACCGCTCGCAAGCCGCGATGGCGATCGCCCGCTCCCGGGCCGATATCCGCGGCCTCGCCAACATCGCTTGGCACACCGGCTCGCTCCTCGATCTCCCCCATTCGGGCCTCGGCCCCTTCGACTACATCGATTGCTGCGGCGTCCTCCACCACCTCGCCCACCCCGAAGCCGGCCTCGCCGCCCTCCTCTCCGTCCTCGCCCCCGATGGCGGCCTCGGCCTCATGGTCTACGCCCCCTACGGCCGCACCGGCGTCGCCCCGCTCCAGCACGCGCTCACCACCCTCGCGCCCCCCGACCAACCCCCCGCCGACCGCCTCGCCGTCGCCAAGCGCCTGCTCCGCCACCTCCCGGACTCCGCCTGGCTCCGCCACAACCCCTATGTCGGCGACCATCTCGAAGGCGGCGATGCCGGCATCTACGACCTCCTCCTCAATCCCCGCGAGCGCACCTACACCGTCCCCGAGCTCGCCGCCTTCCTCTCCTCCGCCGGCCTGACGATCGCCGCGCTGATCGAGCCGATGCGCTACGACCCCGCGACCTGGCTCCCCGATCCCAAGCTCCGCGCCCTCGCCGAGCCCCTCGATCCGCTCGCGAGAGCGGCCCTCGCCGAGGCGATCACCGGCAACATGAGCACCCACATCGCCTACTGCGCCCGCACGCCCCGCCCCCTCCCCGATCCCACCGATCCCGGCGCCGTCCCCATAGCGCGCGAGATTTCCGGCCCCGACCTCGCGAAGCACATCGGCGCCGACGGGGCGATGTCCTTCCTCTTCGACGGGCTGCGCGCCCTCGTCCCCGTCCCGCGCCTCGCGCTCCCCATCCTCAACCTCATCGACGGCACCCGCACCGTCGCCGACCTCGCCGCGACCCTCGCCGAGCGCGGTATCGACGCGCCCCAGTTCCAGCGCGCCTGGCGCGAGACCTTCGCCCGCCTCTCCGCCCTCAACCGCCTCCTCCTCGCCCCCGCCTCGTCGAATTGAACGGGTCCGCAACGACCACTATACTTCCTCGCCTCATTTCCCCTTCAGGGCGAAGCACTTGCCCCAAAACACCACGGGTCCACCCAATCGCGGCTCGCCCGATCCCGGTCCGCCCGAGCAGAGCCCGCCCGCCCACACGGGGAGCGGCCCCGTCACCAAGGCGCCCGCCCCCTCCCTCCATTCGTCGGGGCTCTCCGGCGGCGTGCGCGTCCTCGTCCAGCCCGAGGACGGGCCGCACCCCGTCATCGGCCTGATCGCCGCCGCCCGCCGCAGCATCCTTATCAAGCAATTCTCCTTCGACCATCCGGAGATCCTGGACGCGGTGATCGCCGCGCATCGCAACGGCCGCGAGGTCCGCGTGATGCTGAACCCGCACCGCTCCTCGGGAGACCGCGCCAACGACGCGACCGAGGCCGCGCTCCGCCGAGAAGGCATCGCCGTCGCCTGGACCAATCCGCACTTCGCCGTCACCCACGAGAAATCGGCGCTGATCGACGAGACGCACGCACTGATCGCCACCTTCAATCTCTCCGAGAAATATTTCTCCCTGACGCGCGACTATGGCCTCGTGATCGAGGATCCCGCCTCCATTGCGGAGATCCGCGCCTGCTTCGAGGCCGACTGGAACCACGTGCCGTTCCATCCGCCGGCAGGCTCCAACCTGCTGTGGAGCACCAGCAACTCGCGCGAGATCATGAGCGCCTTCATCGATTCGGCGCACGAGACGCTCGACATCCAGCATCCGAAATTCGTCGACGCCACCATTCTCGACCGCATCGCCAACGCGCGCGAGCGCGGGGTCAAGGTGCGCGTGCTCTGCGGCGGGCGGCACGGCATCAGCGAGTGGGACGTGCTCGACACCTTCTCGGCGCTCCGCATCCTCGACCGCCTCGCCGTACGCGTGCACAAGCAGAAGAATCTGCGGCTTCACGCCAAGCTCCTGATCGCCGACGAGAAGCGCGCGCTGGTCGGCTCGATGAACATCGATCGCAGCGCCTTCGATCTCCGCCGAGAGCTCGGCCTCGTCGTCTCCGATCCGACCTCCGTCAAGCGGCTGCGCACCGTCTTCGCCGACGATTGGGAAAGCTCGCGTCACTACGATGCGCCGGACCCGCTCGCCGCGATCACGCTCACCGAGGACGATTTCCCCCACGATCCGGACCTCATGCATGAGTGAGGCGGCGCTCGAGCCCAGCGCGGCGCCGCCCGCGCCCTCCGCGCTCCAACTCGCGCTCACCTTCAACCGGATCGCGCTCGCGAGCTTCGGCGGCGGGCTCTCCGCCTGGTCGCGCCAGGTCGTGGTCGAGGAGCGCGGCTGGATGACCGACGAGGAGTTCCTCAGCGCCATGACCATCTGCCGGGTCCTCCCCGGTGCCAACCAGGTCAACCTCGCGGTCTTCGTCGGCACCAAGCTGCGCGGCGCCCAAGGCGCCATCGCCGCGGTCGCCGGGCTCATCGCGCTGCCGATCGCGATCGTGCTCGGTCTCGGCGCGCTCTACCTCGCCTATCACCGCGATCCCTCCGTCGAGGCCGCCTTGCGCGGCGTCGTCGCCGCCTCGGTCGCGCTCAGCATCTCGATGGCCTACAAGGCCGGGCGGAAGGCGCTCAAAAGCGCCGTCCCCTGGCTGCTGTTCGCCGCCGCCTTCTTCTTCTCCGCGATCGACCGCGTCCCGCTCCTCCTCCTGCTCGCGGTGCTAGCCCCGCTCGGCCTCTTCTGGGCCTGGCCGAAGCGGCGAGCGACGTGAGCCCGCTCACCGCGCTCCGGATCTGCCTGCTCTTCGGCACCGCCTCGCTGCTCTCGATCGGCGGGGGCAATTCCGTCGTCCCGGAAATGCAGCTCCAGGCCGTCGGTCTCTATCACTGGCTCACCGCTGCCCAGTTCGCCGACATCTTCGCGATCGCCCAGGCCGCGCCCGGCCCCAGCATCCTGATCGTGACCCTGATCGGCTACCAGGCCGCAGGCCTCGCGGGGGCGCTCCTGGCAACCGCCGCGATGGTGCTGCCCGCCGGCCTGCTCGTCTATTTCTTCGCCCGCTCCTGGCAGCACGCCGCGCGCGCCCCCTGGCGCATCGCCTTCGAGCATGGGCTGGCGCCGATCGCGGTCGGCCTCGTTCTCGCAAGCGGCGTGGTCGTCGCGCGCACCGCGGATCATTCCTTCGCGCAATATGCGCTGACCGCGGCCGCGACCCTCGTCTTCTGCACCACCAAGCTCAACCCGCTGCTCGTCGTCTCCGCCGCGGCGGCGATCGGCTGGGCCGGATTCGCCTGACCGGCGGCGCTTCAGCCCGCCGGTCCGCCAGACCCCACGCCCAGAGCCTTTGGATCCTCGATCGGCGCCCGCATCGGCGCTTGACGAGCGGCGCGCCTATTTGCCGTGCAGCTCCTGCACCGCGTATGGCTCCGGAAACAGGCGGTCCTTGAAGTCCGGCGCGCTCGTCGCCAAGAGGCTGTCCACCGCTTGGTAGCTCTTGTCGAACACCCAGGGCCGGCGCGCCTCGAGCCTGTCGTTCAGCCAATAGCGGCTCCATCCGGTCGTCGTCGCGATGATCTCCCGCGCATACGCGGGCCCGTATTCGAGCCCGCCTTCGATCACGACGTCGATGTAGGACTGCAACAAGGGAAAGGAGGCGTTCGGCGGCGGCAGGTCCACGCCGGGCGGCTTGCCCGAAATCTCCGGGATATAAACCCAGATCCGGCCCTGCGCCGGGAGGCCCTGCCACGACACCGCCTGGATATCCGCGCGCGGCACCTCGACGCGCGCATAGCCCGCCTCCCGCGAATCGAAGGCCGCCATGTCGTTTCCCTCGACCGGGAAGAGCACGCCGTTGATCGTCATCGATTTCTCGCCGGGTCCGGGGCGCGCGAGACCGAGCGCGGTGAACCCCGAGGGCGAGCGGTCGTTCCAGGCGCGCACATAGCCGAACGCGGCCGAAACCCGCACGGGAATCGCTTGAATTGGCGCCGCCGCGGTTGCGTTGCGCGAAGCGGAATTGATCAGCGAGCCGTAGCCGAAGATGAAGTTGCTCGGCTGATCAGGCAGCATCGTCCCCCAGAAATCGGCCGCAACGGCAACGGCGGAAACCGAACCGAGCAGCACTGCCGCGATCAGCACGCGAATCGAACGCACGGCCAATTCCTCCCCCGCATCAGAGTCCCCGGCTAATTCCGCCGCACGCGCGCGCCTTCCTCCCGCTCGGCCGCTGCGATTGCCCGCACGAGCGCGCCGCTCAGCGCCTTCGCCGCCGGCAGCGTGAGTTCCACCGCCGCCCGCGCGCCCGGCCCGAGGGCGGCGTTGACGAAATCGATCGTGATCGCATCCTCCAAAAGCGCATGATGCGGGTGGTCGTAGGACACCACCGCGTTCGTCAGCGCGAACCACCCGCCTTCGCCCTTGCCGGCGCCCTCCGCGCCCACGATCTCGACGATCGAGGTGCACATCGCCGCGCTAGGCGGCAAGGTGCTTGTGGAAGAACGCGAACACTTTCTGCCAGCCGTCGAGCGCCTGCTCGATCCTGTACATAGGCCTGTCGTAATAGAAGAACCCGTGCCCGGCGCCGTCGTAGCGGTGGAATTCGTACTGCTTGCCGCACCTCTTCAGTTCGGCCTCGTGCTCGTTGACCTGCTCGGGTGTCGGCGCGCGGTCCTCGTTGCCGAATAACCCGAGCAGCGGGCAGGAAAGATCCTTGGTGAACGCGATCGGTGCGACCGGCTGCTTGGGCGTCAGCTCCTCCTTGCTCATCACCACGCGCCCACCCCAAAGCTCGGCCGCGGCATCGATGCTCTTCGTGTGGCAGGCGAACAGGAACGTGTGCCGCCCGCCCGAGCAGGTGCCGAACACACCCACCTTGCCGTTGAGGAACGGCTGCGCCTTCAGCCACGCGACCGCGCCCTCGGTGTCGCCGATCACCTGCGCATCCGGCACGCCGCCCTCCGCGCGCACCTTGGCCGCGACATCGTCTGGCTTCCCCTCGCCCGCGCGGTGATAGAGGTTATGGCTGATCGCCGCATAGCCGTGATGCGCGAACTTGCGCGTGGCCTCGCGGTACCACTCGTCCCAGCCGGGCGCATGATGAATGAGCACGATCCCCGGGAACGGGCCGGGGCCCAGCGGCCGCGCTTCATAGGCCGAGATCGGCTCGCCCCGATCGCCGTTGATCGCCATCGTCTCCGCAATCATGCCTTCGTACGCCATGCTTGCTCCCCTCTTCGCTGCCGAAGGCGACCGCCGCCCCCTCCATCATCCCGCCTTCGCGCCGGCCCAACAAGCCTCGCGCCGGGGAGCCCCGGAACAGGATAACCGCCGGCGCCACGATGATCGCGCCTTTGTGCTCTCGCGCGATCGGACGCCTCCGGCGATCACGCGCTAGCCGCTCGTTGCACCGCCCGCTCTTTTCCACGCGCCCATTCCGCCCTCGATATGGCGCACCGAGGAGAGGCCTGCGTCCTGCGCCGCCTG
>DATJTV010000170.1:0-16750 GCA_035503055.1 Acetobacteraceae bacterium | reverse complement strand
GGGCGCCGGGTCAAGTTTCCGATTGCTCATCCGACGGATAGAAGCTGTCCCTCGCCCACCGCTTCGAGGAAGGTCGCGATGCCCGCGACCTCGACGCCGCGCAGAAGGGCGGCCCCTTCGAGCGCCTCGGCGCGCAAGCCCGCCTCGCAGGCGATCATGCGCACGGAGAGATCGGCGGCGGCCTCGCGTAAGCTGTCGAGCCCGGCGACGCCGCGGGTGCGGATGACCGCGTCGCGCCCGGCATCGTCGAGCCCTGACCAGTCGGCGAGCAGGGCGTGGCAGCCGAGATTTGTCGCGAAGAGGACGACCGTGCGCCCGAGCGCAGCCGCGCCGGTTGCGAGCACGAAGGCGTAGTGCGCGCGATCGTGCCGGCCCGAGAGCAGGAGGATGCCGAGCAGGCGCTCAGACGGCACAGGCGGCGGCCGTGGCGTCGGCGTGCGCGGAGAGGTCGTGGATCTCGCCCGCTTCGCCGCAGAGCAGGCACGCGGGGTCGCGCTTGAGGCGGACCACGCGCATGCGCGCGGCGAGCGCGTCCCAGATCAGGAGCCGGCCCGAGAGGCTCTCGCCGATCCCGAGAATCTCCTTCAGCACCTCGGTCGCCTGCAGCGTTCCCATCACGCCCGTGACCGCGCCCATCACGCCGGCCTCGGAGCAGGTCGGGACCATGCCTTCGGGGGGCGGCTCGGGATAGAGGCAGCGATAGCAGGGCGCCTCGGGGCCGGCGTGCGGCTTGAAGACCGAGAGCTGGCCCTCGAAGCGCAGGACCGCGGCCGAGAC
The DNA here is from genome assembly GCA_035503055.1 of Acetobacteraceae bacterium. GTDB lineage: Bacteria > Pseudomonadota > Alphaproteobacteria > Acetobacterales > Acetobacteraceae > JAKAWQ01. The sequence goes on along the minus strand of DATJTV010000170.1, from coordinate 15,973 downwards.
GAGGGTGCGGCGGGCGAGGAAGCAGGCGTCGGCGAGAAGGAAGCGCGTCGCGAAATTGTCCGAGCCGTCGCAGACGATGTCGTAGCCGCCGATCATTGCGAGCGCGTTGGCGGCGTCGATCCGGGCGGCGTGCGGCTCGATCGTGACGGCGGGGTTGATCGCTCGCGCGGCGGCGGCGGCGGAGTGGGCCTTGGCAAGGCCGAGCCCGTCGGTCCGGTGGGCGATCTGGCGCTGGAGGTTGGAAAGCTCGACCCGGTCGTCATCGACGATGCCGATCCGCCCGACGCCGGCGGCGGCGAGATAGAGGACGAGCGGCGAGCCCAGCCCGCCGGCGCCGACGACCAGCACACGCGCCGCCTTGAGCTTCGCCTGGCCGATGCCGCCCACCTCCTCGAGCAGGATGTGGCGGGAGTAGCGCTGGATCTCGTCCTCGGTGAGCGCGGGTGCCATGGTCTGGAAGATAGGCGCGGTGGGGCCGTGGACGAAGAGGAGGGACGATGGAGGAAGGGGCGCTGGTGCTGCTCTCGGGCGGGCAGGATTCCGCGACCTGCCTCGCCTGGGCGCTCGCCCGGTTCGAGCGCGTGGAGACGGTGGGGTTCGATTACGGCCAGCGCCATCGGGCCGAACTCGACTGCCGCGAGGGCTTGCGCGCCGGGATCGAGGCGCTGGGCGGCTGGCGCGGCGCGCTCGGCCCCGATCATCGGGTGGATATGCGGGGCGGGATGAGCGCGATCGGCGAGACCGCGCTCACCGGGCCGGTCGAGATCGCGATGACCAGTTCTGGTTTGCCCAACACCTTCGTTCCGGGCCGCAACCTCCTGTTTTTCATCTATGCCGCGGCGATTGCCTATCGGCGCGGTCTCAAGCGGCTGGTCGGCGGGATGTGCGAGACGGACTATTCGGGCTACCCGGACTGCCGCGACGACTCCCTGAAGGCGATGCAGCTCGCGCTCAATCTCGGCATGGAGCGCCGCTTCGTCGTCGAGACGCCGCTGATGTGGATCGACAAGGCGGCGACCTGGCGGCTGGCCGAGCAATTGGGCGGCGAGCGGCTGGTTTCGCTGATCGTCGAGGGGACGCTGAGCTGCTACCGCGGCGAGCGGACGGTCCGGCACGAGTGGGGGTTCGGCTGCGGGAGCTGTCCGGCGTGCCGTCTGCGTGAGGCGGGCTGGCGGCGCTGGCGGGAGGGAACCGATAGGAGTTGATTTATTATCAGAGAATTATGACATCAAGCTACGGGGACATTGTCGAGCAGGCGAACGGCGCCGAGGCGGGCGGCGGCGATTAGCCGTGCCGGCGGACGGGCGGCCGGAATGGGGACGAGGGTCTCGGCGTCCACGAGGGCGAGATATTCCGGGGCGAAACCCGCCGCTTCAAGCAGGCCGGCAGCTTCGACGAGAAGCGGCTCGGCGGGCCTGCCGTGCGCGAGGGAGGCCGAGAGCGCGGCGAGCGTGCGGTAGAGAAGCGGGGCCCGAAGCCTCTCGGCTTCAGTGAGGTAGCGGTTGCGCGAGGAGAGCGCGATTCCGTCCGGGTCCCGGACGGTGGGGACGGGAACGATGGCGACGCCGAGATGGAGGTCGCGGGCGAGGCGGCGGACCACCTGGACCTGCTGCCAGTCCTTCTCGCCGAAACAGGCCAGAGCGGGCCGGACCTGGCCGAAGAGCTTGGCGACGACGGTGGCGACGCCTCGGAAATGGCCGGGCCGGGCGGCGCCCTCCCAGCGCTCGGCGGGGCCTGCGATCTCGACAATGGTGACGGCGTCGGGCGGATACATCGCTTCCAGCGGCGGAAGCCAGGCGAGATCGCAGCCGGCCGCCTCGAGCGCGGCGAGGTCGCCTTGCTCGTCGCGGGGATAGCGGGCGAAATCCTCGGCCGGGCCGAACTGCAAGGGATTGACGAAGATTGAAGCGGCCACCGCCGAACCGGTGCGGCGGGCGGCGGCGAGCAGGGCGAGGTGGCCGGCGTGCAGCGCGCCCATGGTCGGAACGAGGGCAAGCGCGCGCCCGTCCCGGGCAAGGCGGGCGCGGTGGGCAGCCAGCTCTTCGAGGCTTCGTGCGATCAGCATGACCGCGAACCTAACCTTCGGCGGGAGAGCGGGCGAGGCGGCGGGGTGAGGGAGGCATGTCGCCCTTCGTAACAATTGCGTGGACAGAGTATGAAGTGCCCTTAATGTTCCGTTTATATTCTCGTAATGGTCCCGCTTCGGGCCGATCCGCTGCGATAGAGCAACGATCGCACGCGGCTCCGTCCCCGGCGGCTTTGCCGGCGGATCGCGATGCGCGAGAATTCGCGCGTGTTGCGGGGCGGGGAAGCGATGCGGGTTGGCGTGATCGGGCTGGGGTCGATGGGCATGGGCGTGGCGCTCTCGCTTTGCCGCGCGGGCCACGCCGTCTGCGGCTGCGATATCCGGCAGAAGGCGCGGGCGGAGCTGGCGGCGGCGGGCGGCGATGCGGTCGCGTCGGCGGCGGTGCTGCCCGAGGACCTCGAGGCGGTGGTGCTGCTCGTCGTCAATGCCGCGCAGGTCGATGAGGTGCTGTTCGGGCCGGAGGGGTGCGCCGCGCGGCTGCCGCGCGGCGCGGTGGTGGTCTCTTGCGTCACCATGGCGCCCGAGGCGGCACGCGCGCTGGCGGAGAGGCTCGATTCGAGGGGGCTCCTTTCGCTCGACGCGCCGGTTTCGGGCGGGGCGGCGCGGGCGCGCGAGGGCGCCCTCTCGGTGATGGCGTCCGGTACGCCCGCCGCCTTCGCCGCCGCCACGCCCGTGCTGGACGCGATTGCGCAAAAAGTCTGGCGGCTCGGCGAGGCGGCGGGCGTGGGCAGCACGGTGAAGATGGTGAACCAGCTTCTCGCCGGCGTGCATATCGCCGTTGCGGCCGAGGCGCTGGCGCTCGGCATCCGCGCCGGGGCCGACCCCGAGACGCTCTTCGAGGTGATCAGCGCCTCGGCCGGCAGCTCGTGGATGTGGCAGAACCGGGTGCCGCACATCCTGGCCGGGGACGACACGCCGCTTTCGGCGGTGAACATCTTCGTCAAGGATCTCGGCATCGTGCTCGACCAGGCGCGGGCGCTGACTTTTCCGCTGCCGCTCGCCGCCGCGGCGCACCAGCTCTTTCTCGCCGCCGCCGCTTCGGGCCACGGCGGGCGGGACGATGCCTTCGTGATCCGCGTCTGGCAGGCGCTGACCGGGATTGCGCTGCCGCAAGGGGAGTAACGGCGATGTTGCAGGGAGGCTGCCTGTGCGGCGCGATCCGCTACGAGACCGCGGGCGCGCCGTTCCACGAATCGGTTTGCCATTGCTCGACGTGCCGGCGCGCGAGCGGGGCGCCGGTGGTCGCCTGGTTCAGCGTGAAGCGCAACACGCTCCGCATCGTCGCGGGCAACCCGGCCTGGTACCGCTCCTCGGCGAAGGCCGAGCGCGGCTTCTGCCCGACATGCGGCAGCCCGCTCTTCTACCGCTCGAGCGTGCTCGTGGGCGAGATCGACGTCACCACGGCGAGCCTCGACGATCCGGCGCTCGTTCCGCCAAGGGATCAGATCTTCACTGCGACGAAAATCCCGTGGGTCGCCGCGATGGAAGGCCTGCCGGCGTTTGCGGAGGGACGCACGTAAATCATTCCGCCTGATCAGGCGGAGTTGAGGTAGTCGAGCCCGATATCGAGCGCGCGGCTGCTGTGGGTGAGCCAGCCGAGCGAGATGAGGTTCACCCCCGTGGCGGCGATCTCGGAAGCGGTCTCCGGGGTGATCCGGCCCGATGCCTCGGTGATCGCGCGCCCGCCCACCATCGCGACCGCCTCGCGCAGCATCGCCGGCGGCATGTTGTCGAGCAACACCGCGTCCGCCCCGGCGGCGAGCGCCGCTTCGAGTTGCGTCAGCGTATCGACCTCGACTTCGATCCGAACGAGGTGGCCGATCGCGGCGCGGGCGCGGGCGATCGCCGGGGCGATGCCGCAAGCGGCCGCCACATGGTTGTCCTTGATCAGCACGGCGTCGTCTAGGCCGAAGCGGTGGTTGCTTCCGCCGCCCGCGCGCACCGCGTATTTCTGTGCGGCGCGGAGCCCGGGAAGCGTCTTCCGCGTATCGGTGACGCGCGTGCCGAAGGGGCGCACGGCCTCGACGACGGCGGCGGTTGCGGTCGCGACGCCGGAGAGATGGCAGAGGAAGTTGAGCGCGGTGCGCTCGGCCGCGAGGATGGCGCGGGCCGGGCCGGTGACGTGGGCGATCGTTTCGCCGGCGCCGACACGGCTGCCGTCGGGCCGCGCGACGGCGAGCGCGATCGCCGGATCGAGGAGGCGGAAAGCGAGCGAGGAAAAATCGAGGCCGGCGATCACGCCGGGCTGGCGGGCGACGAGCGCCGTCTCGGCGCGCGCCGCGGCGGGCACGATCGCGTTCGAGGTGAGATCGCCGGCGCGGCCGAGATCTTCGGCGAGTGCCGCCCGCACCAGGGGTTCGATCAGCAGGGCGGGGAGGGGGGCGAGCATTCGCTGACTACTTTACCGCGAGCATCTTTTCCACCGCGAGGCGGGCGCGGGCGGCGATGGTTGGATCGATCGTCACCGCGTGCCTCATTGTCTCGAGCGAGCGGCGGATCTTGCCAAGCGTGATCCGCTTCATGTGCGGGCAGAGATTGCAAGGTCGGATGAACTCGAGATCCGGGTGCTGCACAGCGAGATTGTCGCTCATCGAGCATTCGGTGATGAGCACGACGCGGCCCGGCCGGTTGCGCTCGACATAGCCCGACATCCCGGCAGTCGAGCCGGCATAGTCGGCCTCGGCCACCACGTCGGGCGGGCACTCGGGATGGGCGAGCACGACGAGGCCGGGATGGTCGGCGCAGAGCGCGCGGATCTCGGCCGCGGTGAAGCGCTCGTGCACCTCGCAATGGCCGGCCCAGGCGATGATTTTCACCCCTGTCTCGGCCGCGACGTTCTTCGCCAGATATTCGTCGGGCAGCATGATGACGCGCTCCGCGCCAAGCGATTCGACGACCGCCCGCGCGTTGCCCGAGGTGCAGCAGATATCCGCTTCCGCCTTCACCGCGGCCGAGGTGTTGACGTACGCGACCACCGGCGCATCCGGATAGCGCGCGCGCATCAGCCGCACGTCGTCCGCGGTGATCGAGGCGGCGAGTGAGCAGCCGGCGCGGAGGTCGGGGGTCAGCACGATCTTCTCCGGGTTCATGAGCTTCGCCGTCTCGGCCATGAACTGAACCCCGGCGAGCACGATCACGGCTGCGTCGACCTCCATCGCCCGGCGCGCAAGGGCCAAGCTGTCGCCGGTGATGTCGGCGACGCAATGGAAGATCTCCGGCGTCTGGTAATTGTGGGCGAGGATCACGGCGTTGCGCTCTTCCTTGAGCGCCAGGATCGCCTCGATATCGGCGGCGAAGGCGCCCCATTCGAGGGGAGGGATCACCGGGCGGACGCGCTCGTAGAGCGCTTCGGTGCGGGCGATCGTGGCGGCGTGCGACATGCTGTCCTCCGTAATGCTCATATAGAGCATTTTGGCGCCGGGCCAAGGCCCGGACGTGACGGCCCTTTAGCGCGCCTGGGCGAGCGGCAGCCGGGCGCCGGCCAGCGCGCGCTCGCGCAGCACCGTGCGGCGGAAGCGGAAGAGCCGGGCCGGGCGGCCGCCGGTCTCGGCGACCATCGCGCCGGTTTCCTCGACCAGCGCTTGGCGGGCGATGAGGCGGCGGAAATTCTGCTTGTGCAGCCGCACGCCGGCGAGCGCCTCGACGACGCGCTGCAATCCGAGCAGCGTGAAGGAGGGCGGCATCAGCTCGAACACCACCGGGCGGTATTTGATCTTGGCGCGCAGCCGGGCGATGCCGGTGGCGAGGATCCGCCGGTGGTCGTGGAGCATGGCGGCGCCTAGGAAGGGGCCGCCTGCCTCCGCGACCAGCCCGGCCTCATAGAGAAGCTCGTAGCGCTGAAGCGAGAACTCCTCGTTCCATGCCTGCCCGCCGAGCCCGAAGGCGAGTGCAGCGCGCTCGCTCCGCTCCCGGCGGAGCGAAGGCGCGGGTGCCGCTTTCGCCCACGATTTCAAGGCCGCCGCGATCGGCCTCGCGATCCCCGTTGTGATCCCCTGGGGCGGACCCTCGCGCCGGTCCTCCCAGGGGAAGTAGCGGTACCAGTCCTGGAAGCTTGCCCCGGCGACAGCGGAGGTCGGCGCTTCGCGGGTGAGGCCGAGATAGCTGATCGAGATCGTCCGCCGCATCCCTTCGCCCGCCGTGCGGTCGCGGTCCGCGAAGGTGTAGAGCTGCTCGACATAGCCGAGCGGATGGCCGGTCCGCTCCTCCACCCAGGCGCGCAGGCCCGATTGCAGCGAGCGGTGGCTCGATTCGAAAGGCCCGGAAGGGAGCGCCTTGCCGTCCTCGACGGTCAGGATGCGCGGGGCGTCTTCGTTCGCCGCCACCACCACCGCGATGAGCTCGGCGGCGAGCGCCGGTTCCGCGGCACCCGTCATCGGTGGTGCGGCGCCGGAGCGGGCGCGTTCTTCTTCAGGCGAGCTTGCCGACCGACTTCTCGAGCAGGCCCCAGGCCTCGGCGCCGTATTTGGTGCGCCACTCGGCGTAGAAGCCGGCCTGGCGCAAGGTGGCGCGGAAGGCGTCCGGGTCGGGCTGGTTGAACTTCAGCCCCTTCGCCTCGAGCTCGCCCTGGAGCGTCGCGTTGAGCTTCGCCACGTCCGCCCGCTCTTCCACCGCGGCATCATTCCAGGCGGAGGCGACGACGACCTGGTCGGCCGGCGAGATGCGCGCCCAGGCGGCCGGATTGGCGAGCATCCAGAACCCGTCCCACATATGGTTGGTGAGCGAGCAGTATTTCTGGACCTCGTAGAGCTTCGCCGTGGCGATGATGGCGAGCGGATTCTCCTGCCCGTCCACAATGTGGCTCTGGAGCGCGGAATAGACCTCGTTGAAGTTGATCGCCGTCGGCGCGGCGCCGAGGGCGCGGAACATCGAGGTCCAGAGCGGGCTCACCGGGACGCGGATCTTGAAGCCGCGCAGGTCCGCGGGCACCGCGATCGGATGGGTGCTGGAGGTGATCTGCCGGTAGCCGTTGTCCCACATCCTGTCCATGGCGAGGAGCCCGGACTTGGCGATGGCGGCGCGTACGTAGGCGCCGAGCGGGCCGTCCATCGCCGCCCAGACCTGGTCGTAGTCCTTGAAGGCGAAGCCGATCCCGTTGATCGAGGCGACGGGGACGAGGGTCGCGAGGATGAGCCCCGAGAGGGTGAAGAACTGGATCGCCCCCGAGCGCACCTGGCTCAGCATGTCGGTGTCGCCGCCGAGGACGTTGTTGGGGAAGATCCGGATCGTCACGCGGCCGTCGGTCCCGCTCGTGATGCGCGCCGCCGCCTGCTTGGCGCGGATGTTCATCGGGTGGGCGAGCGGGAGGTTGTTGGCGTATTTGAAGACGAGCCCCGCGGCCTCGGCGCGGCGGACGAAAACGAGCGGCAGGCCCGCGGCCGCCGCGAGCGCCGTGCGGCGCGCGATCGGGTTCTTTCGCATGCTTCCTCCGATGCGGGCGGAGCCGCGCGGCCCCGCCGCGGCGCTACTTGATCTTCGATTCCTTGAACGCGACGTGCTTGCGGAGCTTCGGGTCGTATTTGCGGAGCTCGAGCTTGCCGGTCTGGGTGCGTGTGTTCTTCTTCGTCACGTAGAAGACGCCGGTATCGGCGGACGAGACGAGCTTGATCTGGACAGTGTTGCTCTTGGCCATGCGAGGGTCCCTAGAGCGTGATCGCTGGAGGCGGAATCGCCGGAAGCGTGAATCACGCGAGAAAACAGTGGGCGAGACTTGGGATGGCGGAGCGCAAGCGATCCCGTCCCGCGCGAGCGAAGGCGGAAATTGCGCATCCGCGCGGCCAAGGTCAAGGCGTCCAAGCTCAGGGCGGGAGAAGCGGACGGCCGCCGGGCGGCAGCAGGGCGGCCGCGTAGGCGGCCGGATCGTCGATCAGCTCGCGCGCCGCGACCATGTCGCCCTCGGTTCCCACCGCGGCCGGACAGGAACTACGGATCGCCAGGATCTGGGCGAGCGGGAGCGGCGCGCGCGCCGTCTCGTGGTCATAGAGGGCGCGGGCCATCGGCTGGACCCCTTGGGCGAGCAGCCCGAGCTGCCGGTCGAGCGCCAGCTCGCCGAAGCTCGTGCACACCTCCGGCAGCACGCCGAGCCCCTGGAGCGGCCAGCCGCGCGGCGCCAGCACGCGGCTCCAGGTGACGAAGAGCTCGCCGCCGTCCGGCAGCTCGTCGATCGCCTGCACCAGGCCCTTGCCGAGCGTCGCGCTGCCGACCACCACCGCCCTTCCGTTGTCGGCGAGCGCCGCGGTGAGGATCTCGGCCGCCGAGGCGCTGAGCCCGTTCACCACCACCACGACCGGGAGGCTGCCCGCCACATCCTCCCCTTCCGCCGCCCAGGCATGGCGCGCCGCCGGGTCGCGGCCGGCGGTCGTCGCGATGACGCCGCGGTGCAGGAGCACATCGGCCGCATAGACGGCCTGGTCGAGCAGGCCGCCGCGATTGCCGCGCAGATCGAGGACGATGCCGGCGGGCGGATGGGGCACCGAGAGCCCGGCGGCGATCTCGTTGGCGAGGTGCTGGCCGGTGGTGCTGTCGAAGGAGCTGATCCTGAGCACCAGCATGTCGTGCTCGCGGTGCGCGAAGACCGTCTCGGGCGCGGGCTCGTGGCGCGCCAGCGTGAGCGTGCGCTGGCGCCCGGCGCGATCGGCGAGCGTCAGCGCGACGGGCGTGCCGGCCGGGCCGGCCATCTCGCGCTCTACGGAAGCGGCGCTCTGGCCGTTGGTCGTCGCGCCGTCGACGGACAAGAGCCGCTCGCCGGCCGCGATCCCGGCCGCTTCCGCCGGGCTCCCGGCGGCGACGCTTGTGACGATCATCGCACCATCGCGCCGCGCGACGAGGAGGCCGGTGCCGGCTTCCCCGGAACGGCGCTCGCGGTCGCGTGCCGCCTGGGCGGGTGGCACGTAGCGCGAATAGGGATCGAAATGGTCGAAAAGCTCGTCGAAGAAGGCCTCGGTCACGCCCGTCGGACCGACCGCCCGCACCGCTTCCGAGTGCTCCCACGCGGCCGCGGCAAGGGCTGCGATCGCGGTGCCCCAGCCCACGTCGTCGGTCGCAGCCGGCTCCTTGCGCGCCGCCAGCACGCGGTCGGGCGAGGAGAGGCGGAGCGTGCCCGCGGAAAGATCCGTGGAGAGCGCGGGATCGAGCGCGGTGAGCCCGTGCAGGCCCCAGACCGCAAGGGTCGCCAGCGAATAGGGCTCGAGCGTGCGCGGCTGCATGAAGGCGAGGGCCTGAGCGAAGACCGCGGCGCTGAGCGCCTCGGGATAAGGCGGGATCGCCCCGGGCGGCGGCTGCGCTTCGGCAGGGACGATCAGGAGAAGCAGCAGGAGGACGCGCGCCGGGCTCACCGCAAGCGGTTGCGTCCTCCGCCGCGAGCGGGCCGCGCGACCGGTCCCGGATTGCCTTCGCCCACCGAGATCACGCGGAAGACGATGCGGCCGCTGATCGGATCGGCTTCGGCGATCCGCACGCGAAGGCGCTGCCCGACCGTGAGGCGCCATCCGCTCCGTGCGCCGGTGAGAGTCGTGCTTGCCTCCTCGAAACGCCAGGAATCCGCCGGCAGCGTGGATACGGGGACGATTCCCTCGGCGCCATCCGTCATCATGGTGACGAAAAGCAACGAGCGCGTCACGCCGGAAATTCGCGCTTCTCCCATGCTGCCGATCATTTCGGCGAGCAGCGTGGCCTGCGCGCGCGCGAGCACCGCGCGCTCGGCCTCGACGGCGCGTCGCTCGGCGATGCCGAGATGGAGGGCGAGGCTTTCGAGCGAAGGCGCGGCGCCGGATTCGTTGCCGCCGGCACCGAGGCCGAGGCCGGCGATGAGCGCGCGGTGCACGACGAGGTCCGCATAGCGGCGGATCGGGCTGGTGAAATGGGCGTAAGCCGCGAGTGCGAGGCCGAAATGGCCGATATTGGCGGGAGAGTAGCCGGCCTGCGGCAGGCTCTGGAGCGTGCGCTCGGCAGCGATGGAAGCGGCCGCGGTGCCGGCAAGCGGGGCGAGGGCGGCGGTGAGGTCGGCGGGCGCGATCCGTCCGCCGGGCCGGAGGCGGACGCCCAATTCGCCGAGAAAGACGGCGAGGCTTGCGATCTTCCCGGGCGCCGGCTCGGCGTGCGCGCGGAAGAGGCCGGGCAGGTCGCGGCTGAGTATCTCCTCGGCCGCCGCGACGTTGGCGAGGATCATGAACTCCTCGATCAGGCGGTGGCTGTCGAGGCGGGGCGTCGCGCGGATCGCGCCGACGCGACCCGCCGCGTCCAGCACCACCTTGCGCTCGGGCAGCTCGAGATCGAGCGGGCCGCGCGCGCGGCGGGCGGCGGCGAGAGCCCGCCAGGCGGCGTAGAGGTTGCGGACGGCCGCGCTCCGCTCGCCCCCATCGGCGACGTTCTGTGCGGCTTCGTAGGTGAGGCGGGCGGCGCTCCGCATCAGGCCGCGGCCGAAGCGGTGGCGGCGCTTGCGCCCGGCGGCGTCGATGAAGATCTCGGCGAAGAGCGCGCCGCGCTCGGCGCCCGGGGCGAGGCTGCACCAATGCTCGGAGAGGGCAGGCGGCAGCATCGGCACCACGCGGTCGGGGAAATAGACGCTGTTGCCGCGCTCGCGCGCCGCCTCATCGAGCGCGCTCCCCGGCCGCACATAATGCGCAACGTCGGCGATCGCGACGACGATCCGAAATCCGTCGCCCGCCGGCTCGGCGAAGACGGCATCGTCGAAATCGCGCGCGTCCGCACCATCGATCGTCACCAGCGGCAGCGCGCGGAGATCTTCCCGCCCCGCGTGGCCGACAGGGCCGGCGGAGGCCGCCTCGGCGAGTGCCTCGTCGGGGAAGGCTTCGGGGATGCGGAGGCTCGCAATGGCGATCCGCGAGAGCGAGGCGGCGCCGTCGAAACGGCCGAGGCGCGCCGTCACGCGCGCCCGGCGCGAGCCACGATCCGGGGCGCCGGTTGGGCCCGGCAGCAGCTCGGCGCGCACGATCTCGCCGGCCTCGGCGCCGCCGGCGGCGCCGGCCGGAACCCGCCACGGCTCGCGCACCCGGCGATCGGCGGGGAGGATTTGCCCGGCATCGCCCTTGCCCTGCCGCAGCTCGGCCGGGCGATAGACGCCGAGCACGCTCTCGGACTCGCCCGCGGACGGGCGGTTCGGCGGGAAACGCTTGCGGAACGGCTTCTGAGGCCGGCGGTTAGCCAACGAAGTCGCGGGGACAGGCGCCGCGCAAGGCTCTAGCCCGCCGCTTTCTTCCGCCGCTTCTCGGCGGGCGGCGCGGCCTTGGCGGTGCGGCCAGCTCCCTTGGAGCCGCCCTTGCGCACGCCGAGCGGTTTTCCTTTCTCCGCGAGCAGGGCGACGGCCTCGTCGAGCGTCACGGATTCCGCAGCCGTGCCCTTGGGCAGCGTGGCGATGATCCGCCCGTGCTGGACATAGGGGCCGAAGCGGCCGCGGCGCACCGCGACGCTCTCACCGTCCTTCGGGTGGGGCCCGAGCGTGCGGATGCCGGCGAGCTTCTTGGCCAGCACATCGACCGCGCGGTTGATGCCGACCGAGAGCACGTCGTCGTCGGCGTCGAGCGAGGCATAGACATTGCCCATGCGGACGAAGGGACCGAAACGGCCGAGCCCGGCGGTGATCGGCTCTCCCGTCTCCGGATGCGCCCCGACGGCGCGCGGCAGGTCGAGCAGCCCGACCGCCTGCTCGAGCGTGAGCGAGTCGCCCGTAAGCCCGCGCGGCAGCGTCACGCGCTTGGGCTTCTTCTCCTTCTCCGCGCTTTCCCCGCGCTGCACGTAGAGCCCGTAGGGGCCGCGGCGGACGGTGATGGGCTCGCCGGTCGCGGGATCGTCGCCGAGGATCCGAATGCCGTCCTTGAGCGTCTCGCCATCCCCCTCCTCCTCGCTCGCGATCGCGAGCCGGCGCGTGTAGGGGCACTCGGGGTAGTTGGAGCAGCCAATGAAGGCGCCGAACCGCCCGAGCTTGAGCCCGAGCCGGCCGTTGCCGCAGGCGGGGCAGAGGCGCGGGTCGGTGCCGTCGGCGCGCGGGGGAAAGAAGTGCGGGCCGAGATCGCGGTCGAGCGCCGCGATCACATCCGAGATCTTCAGGTCCTTGGTCTGGTCGACAGCCCGGGAGAATTCCTCCCAGAAGGCGCGCATCACCGCCCGCCAGTCCGCCCTGCCGCCCGAGATGTCGTCGAGCTGCTCCTCGAGCGTCGCGGTGAAGCCGGTATCGACGTAGCGGTTGAAGAAGCTGACCAGGAAGGCGGTCACCAGCCTTCCACGATCCTCGGGGATGAAGCGGCGCTTCTCGAGCCGGACATAGCTCCGCTCCTGGAGGACGGAGAGGATGGCGGCATAGGTCGAGGGCCGGCCGATGCCGAGCTCTTCGAGCTTCTTGACGAGCGATGCCTCGGAATAGCGCGGCGGCGGCTCGGTGAAGTGCTGGAGGGCAGCGACCGCGCCGCGGTCGAGCTTGTCCGCTTCGGCCATCGCCGGCAGGGCGCGGTTCTCGTCGTCCTCGGCGGCCTCGTCGCGGTCCTCGTGATAGAGGCGGAAGAACCCGTCGAAGGCGACGGTCGAGCCGGTGGCGCGCAGCCGCGTCTTCCCCGTCGCCTCAGCGATATCGACCGCGACCTGGTCGAGCTCGGCGGAGGCCATCTGCGAGGCGACCGCGCGCTTCCAAACGAGTTCGTAGAGCGCGCGCTGCTCGGGCGAGAGATGCAGAGCCACCGAGGCCGGCGTCCGCGCGACGTCGGTCGGGCGGATCGCCTCGTGCGCCTCCTGCGCGTTCTTCGCCTTGGCGGTGTATTCGCGCGGCGCCGGCGGCAGGTAGTTGGGGCCGAACCCGTCGCGCACATGGTCGCGAATGGCGAGGATCGCCTCGCGCGCCATCTGCACGCCGTCTGTCCGCATATAGGTGATGAGGCCGACCGTCTCGCCGTCGAGATCGACACCTTCGTAGAGCTGCTGGGCGAGCCGCATCGTCGCCTGGGCGCGGAAGCCGAGCTTGCGGCTCGCCTCCTGCTGCAGCGTCGAGGTGGTGAAGGGCGGCGGCGGGTTGCGCTTCGTGCGCTTGCGCTCGAGGGCCGCGACGCGGAAGGCGCCGGCCTCGACGGCCTCCTTCGCGCGGGCGGCGTCGGCGGCGTTGGCGAGCGAGAATTGCTCGAGTTTCTTCCCCTCCAGATGGCTGAGCCGGGCGGTGAAGCGCTCGCCCGCCGGGGTCGCGAACTCGGCCTCGACCGTCCAGTATTCGCGCGAACGGAAGGCCTCGATCTCGGCCTCGCGCTCGCAGACGAGGCGGAGCGCCACCGACTGCACGCGCCCCGCGCTCCGGCTGCCCGGCAGCTTCCGCCACAGCACCGGAGAGAGCGTGAAGCCCACCAGGTAGTCGAGCGCGCGGCGGGCGAGATAGGCCTCGATCAGGAGCTGGTCGAGATCGCGCGGGGCGGCCATCGCGGTGCGCACGGCGCTGCGGGTGATCTCGTTGAAGGTGACGCGCCGGACCGCGACGCCCTCGAGCGCGTGCTTCTCCTCCAGCATCCCTCGCACGTGCCAGGCGATCGCCTCGCCTTCGCGGTCGGGGTCGGTCGCGAGGAAGAGCGTATCGGCGCCCTTCAGCGCCTTGACGATCGCCGCGACCTGCGCGGCGCCTCGCGCATCCGCCTGCCAGTCCATGGCGAAGTCCTGCTCAGGCCGGACGCTGCCGTCCTTGGGAGGCAGGTCGCGCACGTGGCCGAGGCTTGCGAGCACGGTGTACCCCTTGCCGAGGTACTTGTTGATCGTGCGGGCCTTGGCGGGAGATTCGACAACGACGACGTCGGGCATGGGATCCTGAAGCTGCTGCGCTGAGGGGGAAGGGGCTCAGCCCAAGCTGCCGGTGCGCATCACCCGGTCTCCGGGCAGCAGGGCCACCCGTCCGGCGATCTCGAGCTCCAGCAGGACCGCGTTCACGGCGGCGGGGGAGAACTGGCAGCGGCGTACGAGATCGTCAACCGTCGTCGGAGAAGAATCAAGCAGCTCAAGCACTTGTTTGCGCGCCCCGGGGAGGTCCCCGGGCTCTTCCGGGCCGGATTGGGCCGGTTCGGGCGCGATCGGGCGGGCATCCGGCGGCGCCGCGGAGGCGGAACCGGGCGGCAGATGCTCCAGCACGTCGGCGGCCGTCTCGACGAGGTGGGCGCCCTGGCGGATCAGGTCGTTCGAGCCACGCGTGCGGGGGTCGAGCGGCGAACCGGGCACGGCGAAGAGCTCGCGGCCCGCCTCGAGCGCGAGCCGGGCGGTGATCAGGCTGCCCGAGCGCAGTGCCGCCTCGACCACCACGACGCCGAGAGCCAGGCCGGCGATGATCCGGTTGCGGCGGGGGAAGTGGCGGGCTTGCGGGGCCGTGCCGAGCGGGGCCTCGGCCACCACCGCGCCGCGCTCGGCGATACGCGCCTGGAGGCCGCGATGCTGCGGCGGGTACGGCATGTCGAGCCCGCCCGCCACGGCGGCGATCGTCTGCCCGGCCGCGAGCGCGCCCTCATGGGCGGCGCCGTCCACCCCGCGCGCCATGCCCGAGACGATGGCGAGGCCCGCGGCGGCAAGCGCCGAGGCCAGCTCCTCGGCGATCCGCTGGCCGTTGGCCGAGGCGTTGCGTCCGCCGACGATGCCGACCGCGCGCTCCTGCAGCACCTCCGGCGCCCCCAGCACGGCGAGAGCCGGCGGCGGATCGGCGAGATGGGAAAGGAGCGGCGGGTAGCCCGGCCCGCCGAGGACCAGCATCCGCCCGCCGATCTTCTCGAGCCGCTCCAGCTCCGCCTCCGCCCGCGCCCGCGACGGCACGGCGGGTGGGTGGCTCCGCCCGCCCGCCCGCGCCAGGCCCGGTAGGGCGGCGATCGCCGCCGCGGCCGATCCGTAGCGGCCGATCAGCCGGCGCCAGGCGATCGGGCCGACGCCCTCCGTGCGCGCGAGCCGGAGCCGGTCGAGCGCCTCCTCGGGGCTCACTTGCCGGCGCCGATCCGGGGTTCGGTCCCGGCCAGGAGCCGGAGGATGTTCTCGCGGTGGCGGAGGAAGACGATCGCGGCGAGCAGGAGGGCGAACACGGCGGTACGGGTCTCGCCGAGGACGGCGGCGAAAACCGGCGCGGCGGCGAAGGCGGCGAGCCCGGCAAGGGAAGAAAAGCGGCCCACGGCGGCAACCGCGAGCCAGACGAGGAGTGAAAAAAGCCCGACCGGCCAGGCGGCGGCGAGCAACACGCCGAAGCCGGTGGCGACGCCCTTGCCACCGCGAAAGCGGAGCCAGACCGGCGCCACGTGACCGACGATCGCGCCAAGCCCGGCTGTGAGCGCCGGCAAGGGCCCGAGCAGGCGGGCGGCGAGGAGGACGGGGACGGCGCCCTTGGCGGCGTCGAGCAGCAGCGTCGCCGCCGCCAGCTCCTTCCGTCCGGTGCGGAGGACGTTGGTGGTGCCGATGCTGCCCGAGCCGATCGCGCGGATGTCGCCGAGGCCGGCGGCGCGGGTGATGAGGAGGCCGAAGGGGACCGAGCCGATCAGGTAGCCGACAATAAGGGCGAGGGCGAGGCCGGCGATCACCCGAACACGCGCCTTCCCGCCTTCCAGGTGCCGAGCACGCGCCCTTCGAGGGCGCGGCCGTCGAAGGGCGTGTTTTGCGCCTTGCCGGGCAGCCTTCCCGCTTCGACCTGCCAGGCCCGCTCGGGGTGGAAGAGGCAGAGATCCGCGGGCGCGCCGGGCGCGAGCCGGCCTCCGGCATGGCCGAGCAGGCGGGCCGGCCGCTCGGTCAGGAGCCCGATCGCGCTTGCGAGCGGGAGAGTTCCATTGTGCACCAGCACGAGCGTCACCGCGAGCAGTGTGGCGAGCCCTGCCCCGCCGGGCGAGGCCTGGGCGAAGGGTTGGCGCTTGTCGTCGGCGTCGCGCGGCTGATGGTCGGAGGCGATGG
>DATJTV010000169.1:0-20773 GCA_035503055.1 Acetobacteraceae bacterium | reverse complement strand
TCCGCCGTAAAGGTCAGGCTGCACGTTGGAGCGGCTCCCGGTCAGCATGATGCCGTCCAGCCGCTCGAGAAGAAGCGGAATGTCGGCCGCCTCGCCGTTCGCCGGGATCAGCACCGGCACGGCCCTGACCACCTGATCGGTAGCCCGCACGTAGGTGTCGGAGGCAGCGTGGTTCGGCATGCCATAGACGCCGAACTGCTTGCGGCAACAACTGATGCCGACCAGAGGTTTCGTCATCGGGAACGGGGATCTTCTTCTTCTCGCGGGACTCTAGCGGCTTGCGGCTCGTTTCGCCAGCCTTTCGGCGGTCAATTGCCGTTGCGGTTATTCGACGGGATCCGGACGTAGCTGAAAAGATGGGCGGGAAAATGTCCGCCGAGCTCGACGTCATAGAGCGAGACGCGCGTGAGCTTGCCCTGCGCGTCGCGCACCGCCCATTGGCGGAGCGTCAGCGGCGCGGTCGAGAAGACGAGGGTGAGGCTTCCCTGCCCGGGCGCATCGGTCCGCACCAGCGTCACGTCGAACTCTCCCGGCAGCCGTTGGAACCCGGTCACGGTGACCGCGCCGGTGAGCGTGATATGCGGCGCGAGCAGCACCCCGAGCGGGGTCGAGGAGAGGGGGATGTTCGTCGTCTGGTCGAGGCTCGAATCGTGGAAGACGAGCAACCCGTAGCCTGCCACCAGCAGGTAGGGGCTCGGCGGATCGTACTGGAAGCGCATCCGCCCCGGCCGCTCGAGCCAGGCGATCCCCTGGCTCACCTGCCCGTCCGGCGCCACCTGGAGGAACTTGGCCTTGAGCGCGGTGATGCCGTTGAGGTAGGCGGCGATCTTGTCGAGCTCTGCATGGTCCGCCGGCGTGAGCGGGGCCGCCACCGGCGCGGCCCTGGCCGGGACCGCGCCCGCCAGGAGCAGGGAAAGGAGCGCGAAAAGGCTTCTGCGATGCATGCCGGCCATGTGGCACTGCCGGCCCACACTTGCAAACGCCGCGCTGGCAGCCGAGCCATACAAGAGCGGAAAGCCTGGTAGTAACATCCGTCCGTCCGGAGGAGCCCCGCGATGCTGCCCACCAGTCCCGCCTTCAAGAAGAACGCCCGGGCGGCGCTGGCGGACGCCGGCCTGCAGCGCGCGCTCGAGCGGACCAAGCCCCACTTCCAGCAGCGCCGGGCCGCCGCCGTCGCCGCACTCCCCGAGTTCGAGGCGCTCCGCGAGCGCGGCCGCGAGATCAAGAACCACACGCTCGCGAACCTCGACTTCTATCTGGAGACCTGGGCCGACAACGTCGCCCGCGCCGGCGGCGAGGTGCATTGGTGCGCCACCGCCTCGGACGCCCGCGAGGCGGTGCTCGGCATCTGCCGCCGCGCCGGCGCGCGCATCGTCACCAAGGGCAAGTCGATGGTGAGCGAGGAGATCGGCATCAACGAGTTCCTCGAGGCGAACGGCATCACCCCGGTCGAGACCGATCTCGGCGAATACATCATCCAGCTCGGCCACGAGCCGCCGAGCCACATCATCGCCCCCGCCTTCCACCTCAACCGCGAGGACTGGGAGGCCCGCTTTCGCAAGGCCCACACCGACCTCCCCGCCGACCGCGTCTTCCGCGAGCGGCGCGATATCCTGACCGAGGCGCGCGGCGAGCTTCGCCAACGCTTCCTCGCCGCCGACGTCGGGATCACCGGGGCCAATTTCCTGATCGCCGAGACCGGCTCGAGCGTGATCGTCACCAACGAGGGCAACGGCGACCTCACCCAGACCCTCCCCAAGGTCCACATCGTGCTCGCCAGCATCGAGAAGCTGGTCCCGACGCTGGAGGACGCCTCGGTGCTGCTGCGCCTGCTCGCCCGCTCGGCCACCGGGCAGGATTTCTCCGTCTACACGACCTTCTCGACCGGCCCGCGCCGCGCGGGCGATCTCGACGGGCCCGAGCAGTACCACGTCGTCCTGCTCGACAACGGCCGCTCGGCGATGCTCGGCACCGAGTTCCAGGACATGCTCCGCTGCATCCGCTGCGCCGCCTGCATGAACCATTGCCCGGTCTATGGCGCGGTGGGAGGCCACGCCTATGGCTGGGTCTATCCCGGGCCGATGGGCGCGGTGCTGACGCCGACGCTGATCGGCATCGACAAGGCCGCCAACCTGCCCAACGCCTCGACCTTCTGCGGGCGCTGCGAGAGCGTCTGCCCGATGAAGATCCCGCTCCCCGCGATGATGCGGCACTGGCGCGAGCGCGAGTTCGAGCGCCATCTCACCCCGCACTTCGCCCGCCGCAACCTCGGGCTCTGGGCCTGGTTCGCCCGCCGCCCCGCCGCCTACCGCCTGGCGACGCGGGCGGCCGCCCTCGCCCTCGGCCTCCTCGGGCGCCGAAGCGGGCGCTTTCGCCACCTCCCGCTCGCCGGCGCCTGGACGCGCGGGCGCGACCTGCCGGCCCCGGAAGGCCAGACCTTCTTCGCCCGCTACGCGCGCGAAAGCCGCAAAGCCCGATGAACCCCTCCGGAGACCGCGCGCTCGTCCTCGCCGCCATCCGCCGCAACCTCGGCCGCGGCCCGCTCCCCGCCGACCAGGCCGCCCTGCTGCACGCCCGCCTCGGCGCGCATCCGCGCGGCCCCATCCCCGCCCGCTCGCGCCTCCCGCGCGCCGGGCAGCTCGCCCTCTTCGCGGCCAACATCGAGAAGGAGTTCGGGACCATCGTCCGCGTCGCCGACCCGGCCGCCGTCCCCGAAGCCATCGCCGACTACCTCGCCCAGCAGAACCTCCCTTCGGCGCTGGTGATGTCCCCGCATCCGGAGCTCGCCGCGCTCCCCTGGGCCGAGCGGCCGCTCCTTCGCGTCCGCACCGGCCGCGCCGAAGCCTCGGACGTGGTGAGCCTCCAGCACGGTTTCGCCGGCGTGGCCGAGACCGGCACGCTCATGCTGCCCTCCGCCCCCGACCGTCCGACCACGCTCAACCTGCTCGCCGAGACGGCGATCGTCATGCTGCGCGCGAGCCGCGTCGTCGGCGCCTATGAGGAGGCGTGGGACCTCCTGCGGACCGAGCGGCGCGACGCTCTCACCGGCGGCTTCATGCCGCGCAACGTCATGCTGGTCACCGGCCCCTCGCGCTCGGCCGATATCGAGCAGTCGCTGGAGCTGGGCGCGCACGGGCCGCGCCGGCTCCATGTCGTGCTGGTGGACGACGATGAAGCCGCCGCCTGAGGCGTCCAGCGAGGACCGCGCGGCGTGGCGCCGCTTCGCCGGCTCGGTGCGCCCGCTTGGCGCGCCTGCCCGGGAGCCGCCGCTTCCCGCCGCTTCCCCGCCGGTGCGCGCGGAGCCGGTGCGCGCGCCGTCGCCTCGCTCTTCCAGGCAGCTCGCCCCGCTCGCCATCGGCACGGCCCCGCCCGGGCTCGACCGGGCGAGCTGGCGGCGCCTGGCCGGCGGCCAGAACCGCCCGGCGCGCCGGCTCGACCTGCACGGCCTCACCGCGGCGCGCGCGCTCGCGGCCCTGGAGGCGTTCCTCGAAGCCGCCTCGGCCGACGGCGAGCGCACGGTCGAGGTGATCACGGGCCGCGGCACCGGCGCCGAGGGCGGCGTCATCCGCCGCGAGTTCGCGCACTGGCTCAACCTTCCTTCGCTCCGGCCCCTGCTGCTCGGCGCCTCGCACCCCCATCCGGCAAACCCGGGCGCGGTCCTCCTCCTCCTCCGCCGAAAACGATGACGCCCTTGAGATGACTCCCTTTGGGGCGCGCGTGCGCAGCCTGCGCGCCGCGAGCGGCGTGCGGCTGGCCGATCTCGCCGCCGGCCTCAAGGTCTCCCCCGCCTATCTCTCCGCCCTCGAGCACGGGCGGCGCGGCGCGCCGAGCCCGGGCCTCGTGCACCAGGTCTGCGAGTTCTTCGGCCTGATCTGGGACGACGCGGAGGAGCTGGCCCGCCTCGCCCGCATCTCTCATCCCAAGGTGCGGATCGACACCGGCGGGCTGACCGCGGAGCAGACGGCGCTCGCCAACCGGCTGGCGCAGGTCCTGCACCGAATGACGCCCGAAACCGTGGCGGCGATGCACGCGCTGCTCGACGGGACGAACCTTCCCCCCAAGCCGCGGCTGCGCCGCGCCGCCGGCAAGGCGCGTCGTTGAATTGTGATCGAAACGGATTCGCTTTTCGATAGAAGGCGAAATCCATCCGCCATAATCTCCGCACAATAATTCTCGGTCGGGGGCAGCGCTTCGCCGTCGCGGCGAGGGGAAATCTGCCTTGTTAAACGACGTGATAGGCGCTTTAATTCGAGTGCCGTGGGAGGCGCTTGCCCAAGCCTCCATCCCGGGGGAGAGAAGACCATGCCGAGATTGCTTGCTGCCCTCTACGGCTCCGCCGCCCTCGTCCTCGCCGGCACGCCGGTGGCGCTCGCCTGCGCGACGCCAAGCGAGCAGGCGATGTTCGACGTCGCGGGCCTGAAGAGCGAGCTGATGGTCACCGCGCTCTCCTGCGACGCGGACTCCCAGTACAACGCCTTCGTCGTGCGCTACCAGGGAATCCTCCAGGCGGACGATTCCGAGCTGCAGACCTACTTCGTGCATACCTACGGCCGCGCCGGCCAGGCCATGCACGACGCCTACGTCACCAACGTCGCCAACAAGATGAGCGAGGTCGGCATCGCCGAGGGGAACGGTTTCTGCCGCCGCCACCTCGCCGTCTTCGCCGAGGCGCTGGCGCTCGCCAGCCCCTCCGAGCTGGCCATGTTCGCCGCCTCGCGCGGCTATGTTCAGCCGGTCGCTCCGGAAGGCTGCACGGTCCTCGCCGCCGATCCGCCGCAGCTCGCGGCCCGGCCGTAGGGATCAACGGAGGAGTGCGGCGGTCGCCGCCAGCACGGCGGCCTCCGGAATGGCGCTCATCGCGGCCGCACCGAAATCCTGCGCACGGATGACGCTCACGCCGGGCGCCTGAGGCGCGAATTTCTCGGGCGCCGTCGGGCCGAAGAGCGAGACGAGGCGTGTGCCCGCGGCCGCGATCAGGTGCCCGATCCCGCTATCGTTCGCGACCGCCACCGCGAGCCTTCGCGCGAGCGCCATCGTCAGCAGCGGGGAATCGTCCGCGCGCACCGGCAGCACCGCCTCCGGCAGCGCGCGCGCGACCGTTGCCGCCCATTCCTGCTCGGCGGGGCCGAGCAGCACCACCGGCGCCGCGCCACGCTTCGCGAGGCAGGCGCCGAGCCCGAGGAAGCGCTCGAGCGGCCAGCATTTCCGCCGATCGCCCGCCCCCGGCGCCAGCCCGACCCGCACGGCCCCGCCCGGCAGCCGAAGCGCCGCCTCCTCTTCCAGCGCTTGCGGCAGCTTGAGCGGCGGCAGGCCGGAAAAATCCGTCTCCGCGCCGCAGGCGGCGATCAGCCGCATCATCTGCCCGAGCATCGAGGGCGGCTTCGCCCGATCCGCCGGCGCCCGCGCCGAAAGCCGCCAGCCCGCCGCGGCCGAGACGAAGATTTTCGGGCGCAGCCTCATGAGTGCGAGGCTCGTCCGCACCTGCCGCTGCGTGTCGATCAGCAGGTCGGCCCGTGCCTCGCGAAGCCTCGGCCGGACAAGATCCGTCCACGAGCCCCCGAGCCCGGTGTCCTCGACCACCTCGTCGAGCAGGTCGAGCGTGAGCGGCCGGAGCGTGCTCGCGAAGACGCTCTTCCCGCCCGCCAGCCAGACGATGCGCGCCCGCGGCCAGGCGCTGCGCAGGGCCTGGACGAACGGCAGCTTCATCACGCCGTCGCCCGTCAACTCCCGCCCGGCGAAGACCTCGATGAAATCGGCCGGGATCGGCCTCACGCCGCCTTGGAGAGACCCGTCCCGCAAGCGTCCCAGGCGGCGAGGAACCTGGCGCTCGCCTCGGCCGAGAGCGGCCGGTGCGGCGGGCGCATCGTGAGCCAGGCCGGATCGACCTCTTCCCGCGCCACCAGCGCGCGCAGCGCCGCGATGGTCGGCGCGGTGGTCAGCGCCTTGCGCAGCGCGGACAGCAGAACCTGCGCCTCTTCCCCTTTCGGCTCGTTCCAGTGGGCCACCACCGCGGCGTTCACCTCGCTCGTCATGTTGGCCGCCGCCGTGATGCAGCCGGCGCCGCCGATCTTGAGGATGTCGAGCAGCCGGTCGTCGTACCCGACATAGACCTCGAACCCGTCGGCTGCGAATTCCTTCACCATCGCCGAGGAATTGGCGAAGTCCCCGCTGCTGTCCTTCGCCCCCTTGAGCACGCCCGGGAAGGCCTTGAGCATCCGCTCGATCAGGGCGAGGCTGAACGGCACCGCCGACTGCTGGGGAAAATTGTAGATATAGACGCGAACGTTTCCGCCCACCCGCTCGATCACCTCGCTGAAATAGGCGAAGAGCCCGTCATCGGAGGGGTTCTTGTAGTAGAAGGGCGGCAGCATCAGCACGCCGCGGCAGCCAAGCTCGGCGGCGCGGCGCGTCAGCAGCACGGAATCGGTGATCGCGGTGGTTCCGGTGCCCGGCAGCAGCCGCTCGGTCGGAACCCCGCGCTCGACCATCCCTTCGAGGATCGCCAGCCGCTCGGAGATGCCGAAGCTGTTCGCCTCGCCGGTCGTGCCCAAAAGGCCGATATTGTTGCACCCGTGCGCGAAGAGATGCGCGCACCGGCGCGCCAGCCGGTCAAGGTCGGGGGATAGGTCCGGTTTCATCGGCGTCAGCACCGCGGCGTTGACGCCGCCGAAGATCGCATCCTGCATCATCGTCGTCTCTTCCTTCCTTTTTCCGCCCGCGCGGCATCGAGCCGGGCCAGGCAACGATATGGTCCTCGAGCGGCCCCGCCTTGGTCTCCGGCACCACCCGCGCGCTCACCGAGGCGCCGGCCCGGTGCACGCTCGCGGGATCGCCGGTGATCAGCGGATGCCAGCTCGGCAGGTCCCGCCCCTCGGCAAGCCGGCGGTAGGCGCAGGAGGGCGGCAGCCAGTCGATCCCGGCGAGGCTCTCCGGGGTAAGGCGCACGCAATCGCGGACGCGCCGGCGCCGATGCGCATAGTCGGTGCAGCGGCAGCTCTTCGTATCCAGGAGCCGGCAGGCGACATCGGTGAAGAAGAGCTCCCCCGTGTCCTCCTCGCGCAGCTTGTGCAGGCAGCACCGGCCGCACCCGTCGCAGAGCGATTCCCACTCCGCGTCCGTCATCTCCGCGAGGCTCTTCTCTTTCCAGAACGGCCGGCGTCCCGCCATGGCGGAAAGCCTAGCCCCGATGGTGCGGGCGCGAAAGCCCGCTCCGCGCTAGTGTCCTGCCCCCTCCGTTCGTCGCATGTCGCGACGAGCGGAGGGGATAAGCAGGCCACTGAAAACAAAGAGCGAGTGTCCCGATTCCGTCGGCATTTCAATGCGGCGACCTTCGGAATCGGGACACTAGAGCGGGATGCGCTCGCTCCCGCTCACGTATCCCACTCCAGCTTTTTGTTTTATCGCGTGATTCACGCCTCCGGTTGCCCCACCTTCGGCGATCAGGCTCTAGCTGCCGTAGCGGGCGAGCACGGCGCGCAGCGGGTTGGCGCCCGGATTGTTCGCCTGCATCCCGATCACGATCTGCCGCGCATCGGATTTTCCCCCGTAATAGGCCTGGTCCGACGAGTAGTCGGAGGAGAGGAGGGCGCCGTCGAGGGAAATGCCGGCGAAGAGGCCGCGATTCTGGGCGAAGGTCACGATATCGGCGTCCATCGCCGCGGTGGTCGAGCCGCCGATGGTCGCACCCACGGTCGCCACCGCGATCGAGGCGTCGGCGCCGATCTTGAACTGGCTGTTGATCACCGCGTTGAGCGCCTTGTCGTTCATGATCATCATCATCACGCTCGCGTCCTCGATGCCCGCCTGCAGGCCGAGGCTGCCGCTGCCGATCGTGTAGAACGCCGGCGCCGACCAGGAGCCTCCGGCCGCGCGGCCCACCAGCACGCAGCCCCCGCCCGAGCCGCCGAGGATGAAGCCCGCCTTGAAGACCTGCGGGCAGATCATCACCGCGCGGGCGTTCTTGAGCGTGCTCGTGACATCCGCCGAGTTCGGAGAGGTCATGATGGTCTCGACCGTGAGCGTGGAGCGGTCGACCAGCCGCTGGACCACGCTCTCCTGCGTCGTGTCCGCGCAGGCGACGAGCGGCACCATCAGCGCCAGGACGACCAGACCGAACCGCGACATCGCCACCCTCCTCCAGACCGTCTCCCGCGGGGCATCGCACGAATTCCCGCATAACGCGAGAATCCTTGCGCGAATCGTTGAAGAACTTGCCGATTCTGCGGCCAAACCGCGACCATCTCCAGTCTTTTCGCGGCCCCGCCCGCCCGTCTTTTCCCGAACCCTCCCCGGCCGCACATTGCGGCCATGACGCTCCAGGACCTCCGCTACCTGGTCGCCCTCGCCGATCACGGCCATTTCGGCCGCGCCGCCGCTGCCTGCCATATCAGCCAGCCGACCCTCTCCACCCAGATCCGCAAGCTCGAGCGCTTCCTTGGCGCCTCGCTTTTCGAGCGGGCCAGCAAGGCCCTGACCCCGACCCCGCTCGGGGCCGACGTGATCGCCCGCGCCCGCCAGGTGATCGCCGAGGCCGACGCGATCGTCGCCGCCACCCAGCACGCCGGCGAGCCCCTCGCGGGCCCGCTCGCGCTCGGCATCATCCCGACCCTCGCCCCGTACATGCTCGGCTGGCTGATCCCCGCGCTCGCCGAACGCTACCCCAAGCTCCGGCTTGCCGTGCACGAGGACGTCACGGCCCGCCTCCTCGCCCTCCTCGCCAATCACCAGCTCGATGCCGCCCTGCTCGCCCTCCCTCTTACCGAGCCCGGCCTCGAGAGCCTCGCCCTCTTCGACGAGCCGTTCTGGCTCGCCGCGCCCGCAACCCACAGGCTCGCCTCGCGCAATTCCGTGAGCGAGGAGGACCTCAAGGGCGAGCGGCTGCTCCTCCTCGCCGAGGGCCATTGCCTGCGCGACCAGGCGCTCGCCCTGTGCGGCGCCGCCGCGGCGGAGCCGCGGAAGGACCTGCCCGACCTCAGCGCCGCGAGCCTCGAGACCGTGCGCCAGATGGCGGCGATCGGCATCGGCTGCACGCTGCTGCCTGCCATGGCGGTGGGCGAGCGGCGCGAGCCCGGCCTCGCCCTTCGCCCGCTCGGCCCCGGGCTCTCCCGGCGCATCGGCCTCGCCTGGCGCCGCACCTATCCCTACAAGCCGGCCTTGCGCCTGCTCGCCCGGCTCATCCGCGCCCGCCTTCCGGCTTCCGTGCATCCGGTCGACGGCGATTGAGCCCCGCGAGACGCCGGCCAAAACAAAAGGGCTCCAAAAACGGAGCCCCTGGGTGCTAGCTCCGGCGCCGCTCCGCGAAGTCGGGCTCGTAAATCCGGTACACGTCGGCGCGCATGATGCCCATGTCGGCAAGCTCGCGGGCCTCCAGGCGGGAGAGCCGGTGGATGAGCTGCCTCCGGCGCACGAACTCGCAGATGCCGGCCGCCGGGTTGAAGCGCGCCAGGGCCATCGCAAGCTGCCGGACCCACGGGGACCGAGGCCGTTCGCTCGGCGCGAAGGCGATCGGGAGACCGGATAGCTGAGAACCTGTGCTCATCGACATCGTCTCATCCTCCTGCGGTTCCGATGAACGGCGATGTCGTCTGTCTAAACCGCGCCGCGCCGGGTCGATGTGAGAGGAGTCACAGAGAACCCGGGCGCCTCGCGCGCCCTTCATCCCATCCCGTTGGCGTTCCCGGCGTCGCCCGCTATACGGCCAACGGAAGCCGCCGCGCGCGAAGGACCCGGGCGATGACGATCTCCACCGAGCGCTTGCGCCTGCGGCCTTGGCGGGACGAGGATCTGGCTCCGTTCGCCGCACTCAACGCGGACCCGCGCGTGATGGAGCATTTTCCGAAAACGCTCGATCGCGCCGAGAGCGACGCCTTCGCGGCACGCCTACGCACCGAGCTCGCCGAGCGCGGCTTCGGCCGCTGGGCGGTGGAGGTGCCTGGCCACGCCGGATTCATCGGCTATGTCGGCCTCAGGGAGTGGACGTTCCCGGCGCCATTCACGCCCTGCGTCGAAATCGGCTGGCGATTGGCCTTCGAGCATTGGGGCAAGGGCTTTGCGAGCGAAGCGGCCGGGGCGGTTCTCGCCCAGGCTTTCGGCCCGCTCGGATTGAGCGAGGTCGTCTCCTTCACGGTTCCCGCCAACCGCCACTCGCGCGCGGTGATGGAGCGGCTCGGGATGCGCCGCTCCCCGGACGATGATTTCGAGCATCCCGGCCTGCCGGAAGGCCATAAGCTCCGCCCTCACGTTCTTTACCGCCTCTCGCGGACCGGCTGGGCAGGCGCGCCCGCGCAGCATCCGCATGCGGTTCGATCCTCCACGGGAGCCGGCACATGAAACAGAACCTCACCAAGCATACGACTTTGCCGGCCACGCAGATGGCCGCGCTGGCCCTCGGCGCCGCCGCGTTGAGGGCGCTTGCGATCGGCGCGGTCGCGATCGGCAGGCTGGCGATCGCCGGCCTCGCGGTTCGCAAGGCCAAGTTCCGCTCGGTCGAGATCGACGATCTCACGGTCCACCGGCTGCGCGTGCCGCACGCGGCGGAGTGACCGGCCGGCTACAGCGGCGGCGACAATCCGCGGTCGGCGGCGGCGATTTCGGCGGCGGCCTTGGCCACCCCGGGCCGCGCCATCAGGCGCTCGTGCCAGCGTGCGAGGCTCGGGTGTGTCTCCCAGCCAGGCCCCTTGAGCCGCCGCGACCACAACATCGTCATGAAGAGCGCGATGTCGGCGACCGTGAGCTCGCCGCAGAAGAAAGCCTGCTCGCCCAGCATCCGCGCGAGCCGGTCGCAATGGCCCGCAATTGCCGCCTCGGCTTCGCCGGCCGCCGTTTCCTGCTCGGCGCGCCGCAACGGGTCCGCCGCCGGCGGCTCGGTGCGGTACATCAGCCGGCTTACCGGCTGCCACAGCACCTCGTCGGCGAACAGCTCGAGCTGCCTGCATCGCGCCCGCGCCTTGGGCGCGCGCGGGTAGAGCGGCGGCGTCGGGTAGGCGTCTTCGAGGTATTCGAAGATCACCGTGGAATCGTAGAGGGTGAGATCGCCGTCGACGAGCACCGGCACCTGGCCCTTGGGGTTGGCGGCGAGCACCGCCTCGTGTTTCGGGGCATAGCCCTTCTCCTGGCTGAACGGCACCATCTCGCGCTCGAAGGCCAGGCCTTTCTCCCCGAGAGCGATCTCGACCTTCCGCGAAAAGAGGCTGAGCGGACCCGAATACAGCTTCACGCCGATCCTCCTCTGCTTTTCCGCAATTCCGGGACCTCCCCGGGTGGCGAGAGGCCCGGCGCCAAGCGGATGAGCCGGGGCGCCGGCAAGGAAGCTCAGTCCGTCCTGCGGTCGGCACGGACGAGATAGACGCTCGCCGGGAGAAGCACTCTTGGTTTTCCGTCTCCTTCGACGGCGAAGGGACGAAGTGCGGCGGCGATGTCGTGCCGCAGCGCCACCTGCACCGGGCCGATGCTCGCGGCCGCCGACCACTGGACCGTGACATTCCGCGGCCCCGGCGGCCCCGGCGGCGCGGCGCCGCAGCGGGTGATGGATATCACCTACGCCCAGGCGCATTTCGTTCTCGGCCTGCAGGGTATCGTCGGCCGCAACGTCGCCCCGCTCGACACGGCCGTGACAAGCGTCGGGTACATCGCCGGCGGCACGCTCGAGTCGCGCAACGTCATTCCCTCCGAGCTCGTCATCGGCCGCACGGCCCGGAGCTATTCCGCCGAGGTGCGCGACCTGATCGAACGCCGCATCGCGGAGCTCGCCGATGTCACCGCGCGCGCCTGGGGCTGCGAAGCGCACACCGAGTACGAACGCGGCCCGCGCGCCCTTATCAATCAGGCCGAGCAGGTCCGCGTCTCGCTCGCCGCCGCCGCGGCAACGGTCGGCGCGGAGAACGTCGCCGACCAGCTCCGCCCGACGACGGGCGGGGAGGACTTTGCCGAGATGATGCAGGTCCGGCCGGGCGCCTTCATGCGCATCGGCAACGGTGTCGGCGCGGACGGCAGCTTCCACGGGCTGCATACGCCAAAGTACGATTTCAACGACGCGATCATCCCGGACGGGATCGCCTACCGGGTCAATCTTGTCCACCAGGAACTCGGCCCGGCCTGGCAGGATCAGTGACCCTGGCCCCAGGAGCGGCTGCTCTCGGCGTCGGGCTCGAGCAGGACGAGGTCGGCCGCCGCAACGACCGGGCTGATCAGCGCGGCATCGATGTCGAGCCCCGTCCGTTCGGCCTTCTCGATGGCGGGCCGTGGATCGTCCTTTGCGTGTCCTTGCTGGACCACGAAGGTGCGGTTCGACAAGTTGCCGACGACGCCGCGCTTCTGGAGGGTTGCCAGAATTGCGGGGCGGATGCCCTCGCCGGAGAGGGCGCCGGCGAGGGCGAGCTCAGCGGGGCCGGTGCTGCCTCGCGCGAGGGCGACGAGCGCCTCGACGATCAGGGGAGCGATCACGGCAAGGTTGCGCCCGCCAACGTCGAGGACGACGCGTCCCGGGCCCGTCTCGCGCCAAGTGAGCGGAGCGTCGCCGGGATCCGGCAGCGCCAGCGCCTCGGCGACCGCGCCGATGCCGCTCCCGGCGAGGATCTCCGCGAGCAGCGCAAGCTCGCCCGCTTCCTGGGCGAGCCCGGGCGGGACGCCCAGGCTGCGCAGCGCGGATTCGGCGAGCGCCGCCACTTCCGGAGCCGCGACCCGCACGCGCTTTCGACGGCGCATCGGGAGCAGCGTATAGTCGTGGCCGCGTGTGACCTCCGCGAGGCGCGTGCCGTCCCCGCCATCGTCGGTGCGCACGGGGCGCGGCCCGTCCCGGGAGGGGCCAGCACCATGCGCGCGGGGCGGAAGCGGAAAGGGCCAGGTCCCGGCACGGCCTTCCATGATGTCCGCCGCCGTGGGCGCGCCCTGCAGCAGCGTGCCGCGGACCCATCGGTCCGAGCCGGGCGCGAACCGTTCCATCCCGTAGAAGGAGAGGATGAAGCGGATCAAGGGCATCGGAACGACGCGGGCGCCGAGGAGATTGTCGCGCACCTCGGCGCGTTCGAGGCCGGATTGGACGCGCCGCACGAGGCTCAGGAGATCCGGCCGCGCGAGCAGAAGTGCCGCGACCGTCATCGCGGGCCGCTCCTTGATCATGGCGTGAAGGGAAGCGGCCTGCAGCGGCAGGTCCATCTGCACCTCGCGGCGGCTGCGGTCGATCCCGTCGCGCGCCGCGATGCGCGGCTCGCCCGCGTCGTGGGAGCGATACCAGAAGAAATGCCTCGCACCTTCCTCCACCTCGAGGCCTGTTGCCCAGCCATAGAGGCGATCGAGCGCCGGGCCAAGCTCGGCAATGCGCGCCTCGGGGCGAAGATTTTCCTCCTCGTTCACCGTGAAACGGGGCTGGAGCGTCTCGGCAAGAGCTTGGTCGGTTTCGGCGCAGATCGCGTAAAGGAGTTCCTGCGTCTCGGGCGAGAGCGTGGCGGCGGCCCAATCGAGGAACGCGGAAATCGCGATCGTGCCGTCATTCGCCATGCGGTCGCGGAACTCGCCCATGGCCCTGCCCAGCTCGGCTGAGAGGGCGGCGTGCGAGAGGAAGAAGCGGCCGCCATCCTCGGGCAGCCCGTCGAAATAGGCGATGGCACGCTCGATGAGGGAGAGGACGAGGCGAGCCTCGGCGCCACGCGGGTCGAGCACCCGCTCGCGCAGGTGGGCGAGAGCCGTCTCGTGGATATCGAGCCAGGCATCGATAATCCGCGGATGGCGGGCGATGAAAGGAACGATGCCGACGCCGGCGGAATTGCCGATGCCGAGATAGCGGCGATTGTCGCGGTCGAGCGCGGCGGCTTCGGGGCTGCGATGGGCGGCCAGCGCGTCCACGAGGTCGGCAATGAATTCGCGCAGCAGCCAGGCCGACATGATCTGCGCGTGGTAGGGCTCCGGGAGGATGCCGAGGCGGCGGAGTGCCGCGAAGGGCATCGTCCCGAGCTTGCCGTTGCCGTAGAAGGCGGTGGTGCGGAAGAGATAGCCGGTCGATCGCAGGATCGCCGGGTCCGGCTGGCGGCCCGCGGCGAGCGCGGCGACCGCCGCCTCGAAGGAGCGCGTGCTCTTGTTGCCGCGCAGCCACATCAGCGTATCGGCATCGGCACGGCCGGTCTTCTGCTTCGGCATCTCGCGCCGCATCTCGCGAAGCCGCGCCTCCGTGGGCTCGCCGATGCAGAGCACGCCCATCGCGTCCCACTTCACGCCGATGACGCGGTCGGTTTTTTCCTCGAGCGGGACGGCGAAGGAGAGGACGTAAAAGAAGAGCGGCAGGTGCGGCGTGTGCACGCGGTAGAGCGCGCTGCCCGCGCCCTCCTCATCGAGCGAAAGCGCCTCGCGGACGACGCACCAGCGCTCCTTCTCGATGACCCGGAGCAGCGAGCGCGAGAAGCTGAGTGGGCCCGCCCAGAACGCACCGAGTCGGTCGGGGCGCATGATGAGCGCGGCGGATCGTTCCGCTTCCCGCTGCGGCCGCGCTTCGGTTCCGGCCGCGAGGGCCGCGTCCGCGCTCGCCATCACGCGGCAAGCGCCGCGCGGGCGCGGCCCTTGGCGCGGACGCCGAGCACCTCGCCGTAGAGGCGGAGCCAGTTGCCGCCGCTGATCTTCTCGGCCTCCTCGGGCGAAAAGCCGACCTTGCGCAGTCCCTCGGGGATCAGGCCGAGGCACGAGGCATCCTTGCACCAGTCGGCCTTCGGGGCCGGTCCCGCGTTCGCAGCCGATCCGGCGCCGTAATTTTCCCCGCGCGTCCAGCGGCCCTTGCGCATCCAGTCGAGCTCCGGGACGCCGACGTGATGGCTATAGTCGGTGCCGATGCCGACATGATCGATGCCGGCGATCTCGACCGTGCGCGCGACCATCTCGCACCAGGCCTCGACCGAGCTGCAATAATAGTCGCCGGTGATATTGCGGTAGATCGCGCAGCCGATCACGCCGCCGCTCCGGGCGAGCGCCTTGATGACCTCGTCGGGCTTGTTGCGCTGGTGGGCGATCAGGCTCCGCGGATTGGCATGCGTGATCGCGATCGGCAGGGAAGAGGCCTCGATCGCGTCGAGCGTCGTCCGGTCGCCGACATGCGAGCAGTCGATGAGGATGCCGCAGCGGTTCATTTCGCGGACGACCTCGCGGCCGAAGCGAGCGAGGCCCGAATCCTTCGCCTCGTAGCAGCTTCCGCCGACGGAATTCTGGTTGTTGTAGGTGAGCTGCATGACGCGCACGCCGAGATCGGCGAACAGCTCGACGAAGGCAATGCGGTTCTCGAGGCAGTCGGTGTTCTGAAATCCCGGCAGGATAGCGGTGCGGCCCTCCGCTTCGGCGCGCCTGATATCCGCTTCACTCTCCGCGAGCAGCACGAGATCCTCGTTCCGCCGCACCAGCTCCCGCCAGTTTCCGAGCGACTCCATCGATTCGATCGCGTTCTCCCAGAAGCCACAGGTCACGGTCGCGCAGCTGAGATTGCCGCGGCGGAGAAGCTCGAAGGTCTCGCGCTCATAGGTTCCGCATTGCAACGCGTCGATCAGCATCTTTTCCTCTTTCGTGGTGCGTCAGCTTGAACCGCGGATCTCGAGCCGCGGCATGATGACAGTAAGGCGGGGTGCCAATTTCTCCGTCTCGAGATTGCGGAAAATGTCGCGGACATGGGCGCCGAGCGCCTCAATGTCGCCGGTGACCGTGGTGAGAGCGGGTCGCACATGGGCGGCCCATTCGCTGCCGCCGAAGCCAACGAAGGCGATCTCGTCCGGAACCTTGCGGCCGCGGTCGAGCGCGGCCGCCATGGCGCCCGCCGCCAGCTCCGCGCTCGCGGCGAGCACGGAGCGCATCGGCAGGCCCCGCTCGAGCGCGCGGCCCATTTCCGTATACCCGGCCTCGAAACGGTATTTCTCGACCGTGTTCCACACGAGGCGCGGATCGTGCGGCAGGCCGAGCCCGGCCAACGCTTGCCGATAGCCGCGATAGCGGGCGCGGCCGAGCACGGAATCGCTGATGCGGCCGACATAGGCGATCGGCGCCCGGCCGCGTTCGTGCAGATGGCGGGCCCCGAGCACGGCACCCCGCGCCTCGTCATCCACGATCGAGGTGCCGCCGATCGCGCCGAGACGCTGGCCGAGCCCGATCACCGGGATCCCGGCCGCATCGAGCTCGGCGATCAGCGGCTCGAGCTTGGCGCGCGGCAGGATATGGCTCGCCGCAAGGAGAATGCCGCGCAGCCGGAGCGGCTTCGCGCGCCGGAGCACGTGCCAGAGCCGGTCCTCGCTGTGGCTCAGGTTGAAGAGCAGGAGGTCGAGGCCGATCTCCTCGAGTGCCGCCTGCACGCGGCTCGTCATCACCGAATAGAAGCTCTGCTCGATATCGCCGACGAGAAGTGCGACCGACTGGCCGCGGCCGAGGCGAAGGCTCTGGGCGAGCAGGTTGGGCTGGTAGCCGAGGCTGGCGACGGCGGAGAGCACGCGCGCGCGGGTTTCGGGCGCCACCACGCCGGTGTTGGTGAGCACGCGCGAGACGGTCGCCGAGGAGACAGAGGCCTCGGCGGCCACGCTGTGCAGCGTGACCGCGCCGCCATTCGAGCGCCGCCGAGAGTCGCTCCTTCCCCCGGAGGCAACGCGCGCGTCGGTCAATGCGGCACGAAAGCGTTCGTGTAGAAGTTCGCCGGGTTGGCGTTGGCGGGCAGCTCGCCCACTTCCTTGAGCGTGCTCACGAGCTTCGCCCATTCCTCCGGCGTCTGTTCGCCCCAGGTGGGCGAGGATGCCGGGGTCGAGAGCTGCCAGAGGCCCTCCGAATAATCGATGCAGGTCGCGAGCGAACCCGGAAGATGCACCTTCGCCTCCATGAACTGGCAGGCCGCCTTGGGGTCGCTCTGCGCCACCGCGAAGCCCTTCTTGATGGCGATCAGGAAGCGGCGCACGGCGTCGGGATGGTGCTCGAGGAAATTGTCGTTGGCGACGAAGCCGAATCCCAGAAGCGGAACCCCGAGGTCGCGCAAGGCGAGCACCACCGGAACCTTGCCGGCGCCGCGCACGATCGCCGCATACGCGTGGCTGTCGCCGCTCAGCACGTCCACCCTGCCGTCCAGCAGCGCCGCGGTCTTGGCGTCCGCGTTGAGCGAGATGATGTCGAGGCTGCTCTCGGGAATGTGGTTGATCGTCGTGAAGATCTTCATCCCGAGCACGTCCGATCCGCCGGGCGTGCTGCCGATCCGGAGATGCTCGAGCGATTGCGGGTCGGTGAGAGTGACCTTGCCCTTGATGCCGATGAAGGAGGCCGAGCTTTCGTGCTGATAGACGGCGATGACCTTGATCGGCAGGCCCTTGCCGATCGCCTG
Organism: Acetobacteraceae bacterium; assembly: GCA_035503055.1. Lineage (GTDB taxonomy): Bacteria > Pseudomonadota > Alphaproteobacteria > Acetobacterales > Acetobacteraceae > JAKAWQ01. Next base: position 3,456 of record DATJTV010000169.1, on the reverse strand, counting down.
CGCGGCGTTGGTGATGTTGATGTGGCCGATATCGAAATCGCCGCTGCCGACGAGGATGGCGCTGGTCGCCGAGCCGCGCCCCTGCTCCATCTCGACATCGAGGCCCTCGTCCTTGAAGTACCCGCGGTCGAGCGCGATCAGGAACGGCGCGTGGTAAGGGAGCCAGGCCCAGTCGAGCACCAGCCGCACCTTCTGCAGCGGCGCTTGAGCGTGCGCGGCGGAGGCGACGAAAAGGGCAAGGAGAAGAGCGAAGAGGCGGGGGAAAAGCCTGGGCGGGATCACTGATTTTGACCTTATGCTGTGGCTCGGGAGGGTTACCGGGGCGCGCGCTGGCTCGCGTGCCAGGGCAGCATGAGACGCTCGGCAGCCTCGGCGAGGTACCAGAGTGCTATGCCGAAGAGAGCGAAGACCGCGACACCGGCGAAGGCGAGCGCCGTTTCCATGTTGCCGACCGCGACGACGAGCAGATGCCCGATGCCTGCGTTCGAGGCGACGAACTCGCCGATGACGGCGCCGACCGGTGCGAGCGTGACGGCGATCTTGATGCCCGCGAAAATGCCGGGCAACGCGTTCGGGATGCGAATCTTGCTCATCGCCTGCATGCTCGAAGCCCCCATCGAGCGGGCGAGCAGAAGAAGCTCGGGGTCGGCCGAGCGCAGCCCGGCGACGCCGTTCACGACGAGGGGGAAGAAGGTGAAGGTGACGACGAAGAAGACCTCGCTCTTGAGCCCGAACCCGAACCAGACGAGGAAGAGGGGCGCCATCACGACTTTCGGGATCGCGGCCCAGATGACGAGCCAGGGATAGAGCATCCGGTCGATCGTGCGCGAGGCGGTGATGAGCACCGCGAAGGCGAGCGCCAGCACGAGCGTGAGCGCGAAGCCGATCGCGGAAGCGATGGCGGTGACGCCGAGCTGGCCGAGCAGGAACCCGCCATTGTTGACGATCTCGGCGATGATCGCGGAGGGCGCGGGGAGGAGATAGGCGGGGATTTTCCAGGCGCGGACGACGAATTCCCAGAGAATGAGCCCGCCGACCCCGCTCAGGAGGGGGAGGACGACCGAGCCGAGCCGGCGGCCGCTTTGCTCGCCGGGCGGCGCTGCCTCTTCCGCCGCGACGGCGAGATCGACCGCGCTCATCCGACCAGCACGCCGGTCTCTTCGAAATGGACGCGGATCCGCCGCGCGATCGCGGTGAAGGAGGCTTCCTCGCGCACGCTCAGGCGGCGCGGATGCGGCAGGTCGATCGCGATCTCCTCGAGCACGCGGCCCGGCCGGCCGGACATGACGATGACGCGGTCGGAAAGGAAGACGGCCTCGGGAATGCTGTGGGTGATCAGCAGCATGGTGACGCGCTCGCTCTGCTGGAGCTGCTGGAGGGCGACGTTCATCTGGTCGCGGGTGAGCGCGTCGAGCGCGCTGAACGGCTCGTCGAGCAGAAGGAGCGAGGGGCGGAGGAGGAGCGCGCGGGCAATCGACGCGCGCTGGCGCATGCCGCCGGAGAGCTGCCAGGGGTAGCTTTCGGCAAAGGCGGCGAGGCCCAGCTCGGCGAGCAACTCCCGGGCGCGGCTGAGCGCGGCGCCGCGGTCCCGCTTCTGGATCTCGGCGGGCAGGAGGACGTTGCCGAGGAGGCTCCGCCAGTCGAGCAGGAGGTCGCGCTGGAAGACGATGCCGGTGGAGGCGGCGGGCGGCCTGCCGCGCAAGGTCCCGCCGCTCGCCGGCTCGAGCCCGGCGATGATCTTGAGGAGGGTGGTTTTCCCGCAGCCGCTGGGGCCGACGATGCTGACGAACTCGCCGTCGCGGATCGCGAAGGAGACGGGCCGCAGTGCCTGGACGTCGCCGCGGGCGCCCGCATAGACCTTCTCGATCCGGTCGACCTCGATCATGCCCTATATCTTTGGGGCCTCGAATGTTTTCCAAATAAAACTGGAAACGATCACGCTTTCCGCCATTTGCGGACAATAGAATACATTGCCTGTACTCCCAACGACCTGCGCCTCGTCTCGCATTCGATTGCGAGATCGTTTACATGACCGACATCGTAATGCCGCCCTCCCGCCTGTCAAGCGCTTTAGCAGATGCCCGGCAACAGAACTGTCATCCGCGACCCATTGTGCCGCCTCACTGGCCGGCTCACTGGCCGGCGAGGTGTCCTTCCCGTCCCCCCCGCCTTTCGGCGCTGACGAGAAGGACGGTCGCTGGCAGAATGACTTTCGCCCCATCGGCGGTGTGTGGACGAAGTGCGGCGGCGATGTCGTGCCGCAGCGCCGCGCGCAGCGGCTCGGGCGCGGCCCGCTCCTCGATGAGCCGCGCCGAGGGCCCCATGAGGCACGCGAGCGCGGCTTCCTCATCGGGGCTGCCGCCGGCGATTGCAAGCTCTTCCGCAACGATCCGCGGCTCGGCGAATCCGGCGCTCTCCAGGACATCGCGGAGGTAGGCGATGTCGCTGAAGGCCATCGGGCCAGGCGCGTGCGCCGGCGTCGGCGCCGGCGGGCCGAGCGCCCGGACAACGATCTCGAACGGAACCCGCCAGTGCAGATTCCCGGCAAGCGGCGCCCAGCAGACGAAGCAGAGCGCGGCACCCGGCTGCATCGCTCCGTGCAGATTCCGGAAGGCCGCAACCGGGTCGGCGAAGAACATCACGCCGAAGCGCGAGACCACGCGATCGAACCCCCGCGCTCCAAACGCGTGCGTCTGCGCGTCGGCCTGGAGGAAGGAGATATTGGAAAGCCCCCGCTCAGCGGCGCGCCGGCGCGCGACCTCCAGCATCGGCGCGGAGAGATCGATCCCGACGACACGGCCGGACGCGCCCACCTGCCCGGCGAGCGCGAGCGTGCTCGTGCCCATCCCGCAGCCGACATCGAGCACGCGCTCGCCCGGCCGCGCGCCGGCACGCTCCAGGAGAAGTGCGAGCATCGGCGCGAGCCGCATATCCATGGTCTCGGCCAGCCGCACCCATTTCGGCCCGGCCACCTGGTTCCAGTACTCGAACTGCGCTGCATTCGGTCCGGCGGCGATCTCACCCGGCTCGCTCATCCGTGCGTCGTCTCCCGCCTACAGATATTGCGCGCCGGCTTCGGCGGCGAAGCGGGCCGGCTCGCCTTCCCATACGATCCGCGCGTGCTCGAGCACGTAGATGCGGTCCGCGTGCGGCAGGGCGAAGGTCACGTTCTGCTCGCCGAGCAGCACGGTGATTTCGGTTGTCGTGTGCAGCCGTGCGAGTGCTTTCGAGAGTTGTTCGAGGATCACCGGTGCGAGGCCGAGGGTCGGCTCGTCGAGGATCAGGAGGCGGGGGCGCATCATCAGCGCGCGCGCGATCGCCAGCATTTGTTGTTCGCCGCCCGAAAGGGTGGCGGCCTGCTGGCGCGCGCGCTCGGCGAGGATCGGGAAGAGGTCGAGCAGCCAGGCGAGCTGTTCGGTGCGTGCCGCGTTGGAAAGATGGGCTCCGCCGAGCTCG
>DATJTV010000168.1:0-5512 GCA_035503055.1 Acetobacteraceae bacterium | reverse complement strand
AGCGGCCCCGGCAGGTTGGGCGAGAGGATCAGCCCCCACCACGGTCCCTGCGGCAGGTCGGGCACGTGGCGGGCGAGCGAGGCGAAGGTGATCGTCACGATCGCCAGCGCGAAGAGCGGCAGCGTCGTCGAGGGCGCGAGCGGCTCGGCGAACAGCCGCGCCCGGCGGTAGAAGACGCGGTGATAGGGGGCGAGCAGGAGCGCCGTGAGGGCGAAGGCGACCGGCACCCACCAGGGCTGGCCCTGGATCGCGGTGACCACCAGCGCGACCGCGAGCAGCGCAATCGTCGCACTCCAGGCAAGCTTCACCCGCCGCGCCAGCCCGACAGCCATGACCATCAGTGCCGCCCCGATCAGCGAGGGCACGAACGGCCCGGCGAGTGCGGCCATGCCACGGATATCCTCGATTGCCTTGGGCAGATGCGGCCGCGGCTCGAACATCCCGAGCGAGAGCAGGAGCACGCCCGAGAGCGCGACCGCGCCTCCGCCCGCCGCCACCGCGAGCGCCGCCTCGCCGAGGGGGCCTGTCGCCTGCCGCCGGTGCAGCAGAAGCTCGTGCCCGGCGAACATCAGCCCGGCAATGAAGAGCGGCACCACGTAATAGCAGAGCCGGAAGACGACGAGCGCGCCCAGGATCCGCGGCGCGCCGAGGAAGGGGGCCAAGCCGAGCAGCATGCCGGAATCGAAAACGCCGATCCCGCCCGGCAGGTTGGTAACCAGCCCTGCCGCGTAGGCGGCAAGATAGATCGCGAGGAAGTGCGATAAGGAAAGCCCCGACTCCGCCGCGATCAGCACGTGGAAGATCGCGGCCGTCAGCGCCAGATCGACGCTCGCCAGCACCACCTGCGCAAGCGCCATCGCGACACCCGGGAGATGGATGTCGTAGCCGAACAGCACGACACGCGGCACGAAGCGCGCGAGCGTCACGTAGCCGACGACGGCGGCCCAGAGCGCCGCGCCGATCACGCGCAGAAGGATGCGCGGCACCTCCGGCCCGATCAGCGGCACCCAGTGCGGGGCAAAGAGGAGAATGGCTCCGCCGAGGGTGAGGCCGCCGAAGCCGAAGGTAAGGCTGCAAAACGCGATGAGCCGGGCGATCTCGGCCGGACTCAGGCCCCAGTGCGCATAGAGCCGGTAGCGCACCGCCGCTCCCGAGACCACCGGCAGACCGAGGCTGTGGGCGAGCGCGTACGCGCAGAACGAGCCGAAGCAGACGCGATGGTAGGCGACCGGATGGCCCGCATAGCGCGTCCCCAGCCAATCATAGAGCGTGAGCAGCCAATAGGAGAGGACGGTCGCGCCGATCGCGAGCCACACCGCCCGGCCAGGGATCGCATCGATCGCCGCGGCGACATCCGCCAGCGCCAAGCCCGCGAACGCGCTCTTGAGCGTGAAGGCGGCGCCGATCAGGAGGACGAGGCCGAGCGCCGCCGGCAGGTGGCGCGCCAGCCGCGCGAGCTTCCCGACGAGGGGTCGGGGCGTCACCGGAAAGCTCAGGCCGCGTCCGCCGGCTGGGCGAGCACCTGCTCGATCAGCGCGATCGTCTCGGCGATGCCGTAGAGCGCGATGAAGCCGCCAAAGCGCGGCCCGCGCTCCTGGCCGAGCAGCACCTGATAGAGCGCCGCGAACCAGGCGAGGCTCACCCCTTCGCTCCCATCCTTGCGCCGCTCGAGGAAGGGCGGGCGCCGGCCGGCGTCATAGACGATGGCCTGGAGGTGCGCCGCCCGCTCGTCGGGCTCCATCGCCTCGAGCGCCGGCTGTTCGGCCTTGAGGGTCTCGGCGAGCAGGGCGAGCGCCGCCCGCTCCTCTTCGGTCGGCGGGCGGAAATGCTTCGCCGGGCGGACGAAGTCCCGGTAGTAGGCGATCGCGTGCCCGACCAGGCGGTCGAGGAACGGCATCGTCTCCGGCGCGGCCTCGGGCTTGTAGCGGCGGAGGAAGCCCCAGAGCATGTCGGGGGTTTCGGCGTTCACCACGCTCGCGAGCTGGAGCAGCATGGCGAACGGGATCGGGCTGCCGCCATTGGCAGGAAGCGTCCCGCCATGGATGAACCAGGCCGGGTTGCGCCGCCGCTCCGCCTCCGGCTCGCGCGCGAGCCGCTCGGCATTGGCGAGATACTCGTCGGTCGCGCGCGGGATGACGTCGAAATAGAGCCGCTTCGCCCGCTCCGGCGCATGGAACATGAACTGGGAGAGGCTCTCGGCCGGGCCGTAGCGCAGCCACGCCTCGATCGGCAGGCCGTTCCCCTTCGACTTGCTGATCCGCTGGCCGTTCTCGTCGAGGAAGAGCTCGTAGGTGAACGCCTCCGGCGGGGCCGAGCCGAGGATCCGGCAGATCTTCCCGGAAAGCCGCACGCTCTCGATCAGATCCTTGCCCGACATCTCGTAATCGACGCCGAGCGCGTGCCAGCGCATCGCCCAGTCGGCCTTCCATTGCAGCTTGCAATGGCCGCCGGCCACTCGGGTTTCGAACCATTTCCCGTCCTCGGGGTCCTGCCAGGCGATCGTCCCGGCGTCCGGATCGACGCGCGCGATCGGCACCTGCATCACCCGGCCCGAGATGGGATGGATCGGCAGCACCGGCGCATAGGTCGCGCGCCGGTCCGGCCCCAGCGTCGGCAGGATCACCGCCAGGATATCGTCCCAGGTCTCGAGGACGCGCTTGAGCGCGGCGTCGAAACGGCCGGATGCGTAATACTCCGTGGACGAAGCGAATTCGTACTCGAAGCCGAATTGATCGAGGAAGGAACGAAGGCGGGCGTTGTTGTGCGCCCCGAAACTCTCGTGCGTGCCGAACGGGTCGGGCACGCGGGTCAGCGGTTGGCCGAGATATTGGGCCAGCATCTCGCGGTTCGGCACATTGTCCGGAACGCGGCGGAGCCCGTCCATGTCGTCGCTGAAGGCGATCAGCCGTGAGGGCAAGCCTGTCAGCTCGGTGAAGGCGAGCCGGACCCAGCTCGTCCGCGCGACCTCGCCGAAGGTGCCGATATGCGGCAGCCCCGAAGGGCCGTAGCCGGTCTCGAAGAGCCCCTCGCCCTTGCCGAGCGATGCGAGCCGCTCGGCGAGCTTCGCGGCTTCTGCGAACGGCCAAGCGCCGGGGACGGAATTTTGCCGGGAACCGGCTTCTAGGGCGGACATCCGCGGCAAGCTAGGTAGCGCTCGTTGGGCGGTCAATCTTCGTTGGGCATTGATCCCCCGCGCTGCCGACGCGAGGATGCACGGCCCTCCGGGACCCACGATGAACCTCCCCGTTCGATCAGCGAGCGACGCTCGCCCGGGCCTGCTTCTGCCGGAAGCCCCGGCGCTGGTCGCGGGCTCCGACCGGGCCGTGCTGCTCGATCCGGACGGGGTTTTCGAGGTGCTTCCCGCGGCCGAGGCCGCCCGACGGCTCCATCGCCTGGCCCCGCCCCTTGTCGTGCATGCCCCGGCCACCTTTCGCCGGCTCGGCATCTCGCGCCTGCCCGCCTACGACCTCCTCGAGCTTTTCGCCTTCGTCCTCCCTGCCCGCGCCGCCGCGCCCTCGCCGCGCGGGCTGGCCGTTGCGCTGGCCGAAGACCCGCCGGGACCGGGCCTCGAGGCGGCGGCGGCACTGCTGCCGCGCCTCGCCGCGGCGCTGCTCGGCCGGCTCGCCGCGGCTCGCGCCCTGCCGGGCAGCGACAACGCGGCCGCCCTCGCGGCGCTGATGGGCAAGGCAGGGTGGGGCTGGGCGCCGTTCGTCATGGCCGCGCTCGGCCGGCCCGCCGAGCCGGCCTCGCCGGAAGGGCTGCGCGCCTGGCGCCGGCTGCCCGAGTGGGAGGAGAAGGCGCCGCCGCCGCCGCCGGCGAGCCATCCGGTGCAGGAGGCCGAGGCGCGCGCGCGGCTGGCCGAGATGCTGGGCGACGCGGCGGAGCCGCGCCCTGGCCAGTCCGACTACGCGGCCGCGGCGAGCGAGGCCTTCGCGCCACGCGCCGAAGAAGGGAGCCCGCTGGTGGTCCTCGCCGAGGCGGGCACCGGGATCGGCAAGACGCTCGGCTATGTCGCGCCGGCGAGCCTCTGGGCGGAGCGCAACGGCGGCCCGGTGTGGATCAGTACCTTCACCCGCCACCTCCAGCGCCAGGTGGAGGCCGAGCTTGCCCGCCTCTACCCCGACGCGGCGCTGCGGCGCCGGCGTGTCGTGGTCCGCAAGGGGCGCGAGAATTTCCTCTGCCTGCTCAATTTCGAGGAGGCGGTGCGGGGAGCGCAGGGCCGGGACACCGCCTCGGTGATCCCGCTCGGGCTCGTCGCCCGCTGGGCCGAGGCGACGGCCGACGGGGATCTGCAGGGCGGGGACCTGCCCGGCTGGCTTGCCGAGCTGTTCGGCCCGGCCGCGATCCTCGGCCTCGCCGACCGGCGTGGGGAGTGCATCCACGCGGCCTGCACGCACTGGCGCCGCTGCTTCGTCGAGCACACGATCCGGCGGGCCCGCGAGGCCGACCTCGTGGTCGCCAACCACGCCCTCGTCATGGTGCAGGCGGCGTGGGGCGGGCTCGACGATGCGAGCGTGCCGCTGCGCTACGTCTTCGACGAGGGCCACCACCTCTTCGACGCCGCCGACGCCGCCTTCGCCGTCGAGCTTTCGGGGGCGACCATGGCCGAGCTGCGCCGCTGGCTGCTCGGCGCCGAGGGCAGCCGCTCGCGGGCGCGCGGGCTTGCTTTCCGGGTGGAGGAGCTGCTCGGCGAGAAGCGAGAGCCGAGAGCCGCGCTCGATGCGGCGCTGGCGGCCGCGCGGGCGCTTCCCGCTCCGGGCTGGCAAGGCCGCTTGGGCGAGCCGGCCGCGCAGCAGCTTTTCACCTCCAACCCGGCCGAGGCCCTGCTCCGCGCGGTGGCCGCGCAGGTTCGGGCGCGGGCGGCGGACTTATCGGACTGGCCGGAGGCGGACCTCTACCCGGTCGGTCCGCCGCTCGCCGCGGCGGGGCGCGCGCTCGGGGGCGCGCTCGCGGCGCTCGAGCGACCGCTCAAGGCGCTTGCCCAGGGACTCGCGGCGCGGCTCGAGGAGGAGGCCGAGACGATCGAGCAGACGCTCCGGCTCCGCATCGAAGCCGCGGTCCGCGGCCTCACCCGCCGGGCGCTTGCGCCGCTCGGCGCCTGGCGGGAGATGCTGCGGCGCCTCGACGCGCCCGCGCCGCCCCACGATGCGCGGCCCGAGCAGATCGACTTCCTCCGCCTCGACCGGCGCGAGGGCAGGGAGCACGACGCGGCGCTGCTCCGCCACTGGCTCGACCCGACGCGGCCCTTCGCGGCGACCATCGGCGCCTCCGCGCACGGGCTGCTGATCACGTCGGCGACGCTCCGGGATGCCGGACGGGCGAACGCCGCCGCTTCCTGGCTCGCGGCCGAGGCGCGCACCGGGGCGGCGCATCTTCCCGGGCCGGCGACCCGCGTCTCGGTGCTGAGCCCGTTCGACTATGCGAAGCAGACGCGCGCCTTCGTCGTCACGGACGTGACGATCGAGGATATTCCGGGGCTCGCCGCCGCCTACCGCGCGCTCTTCCTCGCCGC
>DATJTV010000167.1:0-11127 GCA_035503055.1 Acetobacteraceae bacterium | reverse complement strand
ATCCGTCCCCCGTCGACGAAGGGAAGTCGCCGGTCGCCGGGAAGGGTGGCCGCGAGCTCAGCGTCGGGACCAAAGTCGGCCTCATCGGCCTCATTGGTGTCATCGCGCTCGCTTTCGTTTGGTTCAACGCACTCTACGGGCAGAAGGCGCCGAAGCCGAAGAAGGTGGCCGCGGCAGCCTATAACGGTGGCGGGGAGCAGTACACGGCGCCCCCACCGGTCGTCACGAAGGGACCGCCCGGGCAGTTGCCGCAGCCTGCGCCAACACCGGCAGCAGCCTCGCTCTTCGGCACGCCGACGAGGGAGACGCCGGCGACCGCACCCATTCTGGCGTTCTCCGGGCAGGCAGGCGTGCCTACCACCCCCGCCGCGGGCTCGCCTTTGGCGCCGGCCGCGGGAGCCACCGCGTCACCGCCACCCCCGCCTCCCCCGCACGACACCTCGCCGCTGGCGGCCCGGCTAACCCCGACGGCCCTGGGTGGTGAGCAGGCTGCGGTCCTGACGCATCCAAATATGACGATCACCGAGGGCACGGTTATCCCGTGTATCCTGCAAACCGCCATCAACAGTGAGCTGCCGGGCCTGGTAGCGTGTGTTGTGCCGATCGACATCCGGGGCGCGACCGGAGACGTTGTTTTGCTCGACCGCGGCACGAAGATCGTCGGGCAAATCGAAAGCGGCTTGCTCCAGGGGCAAAACCGCGTCTTCGTCGATTGGACCCGGGCGGAGACTCCGGATCACGTCATCATTACGCTGGACTCGCCCGGGTCGGACGAGCTCGGCAGGGCGGGCCTCCCGGGAGCCGTGAACAATCACTTCTGGGGCCGCTTTGGCGGGGCCCTCATGCTGACGTTCGTGCAAGGGGCGCTCAATGCCGCGGTCATCGAAGCTGCCGGCCAAAGCTCGAACTCGACCACCCAACAAGCCGGCCTCGGCTTCATCTATGCCGCACAATCCAACGGCCAATCGGTTGCCAATACGGCGCTCGAGAACACCATCAACATTCCCCCGACGCTGACCAAGAATCAGGGTGATGCGGTTTCTCTGATCGTGGCGCACGATCTCGACTTCTCAAATGTCTACAAGCTCCAAGTGACCGCGACGGACATGGGCAATGGCGGGTGAAGCAGCGCTTCAGCTCAGTTACCTGATGACGCCGTTGACTCCGTGGCTGGAAGATCCGGCCACGGAGGAGCTGTGTATAAATCGACCCGGCGAGCTGTTCGTGCGGCAGCGCGGGATCTTCCGCGCGGAACCGGTTCCTTTCGATTATTTTGACCTGGAGGATATCGCCACCCTTGCCGGCGCGCTCCGCAAGCAGGATGTCGGGTCGCGTAATCCTCTTTGCGCGACCGAACTGCCGGGAGGAGAACGGCTACAAATCTGCATGCCCCCTGCTGTTCCGGCTGGCACCCTGAGCATGACAATCCGCAAGCCCGGCAGTTCAGTCGCGCCGCTCTCTTCCGTCGCTCGCCGGTATCAGGCGGGGCGCTGGAATCGGTGGGAGCGTCGGAAGGAAGGGATTCAACGAGATTTCGGCGAGCTGCTGGCGCTCTATGACGGCGGCGATCTTCGCGCCTTCCTCGAAAAGTGCGTTACCTCACGGTTGACGATCCTGCTGTGCGGCGCAACAGGCTCAGGCAAGACGACCATGAGCAAGACGCTCATCGGTGCCATCCCAATGAGCGAACGGCTCATCACGATCGAAGACACGTTGGAGCTGGTGATCCCGCAGCCCAACCACGTCCGGCTCCTGTACTCGAAGGACAACATCGGTCTCTCACGCGTGACCGCGGAGCTGCTCCTGCAAGCCAGCTTGCGCATGAAGCCCGACCGCATCTTGCTTCAGGAGCTGCGCGACGATGCAGCCTGGACCTACATCAACGAAGTCGTATCCGGTCACCCGGGCTCGATTACCACCATTCATGGACGGGATCCCGAACAGGCCTTCAAGCGCCTGTTCGCACTCGTGAAAGGTACTCCGCAAGGCGGGCAGTGGGACGATCAGACCCTTTTGGGGTTTCTGTCGTCCGCGGTGGACGTGATTATCCCCTTCCACAATCAGGGGATACTCTATGAAATCGGCGAGGTCTGGTTTGCGGCTGATGCCGCCCGGCGCGGCGAGAGCGCGGCAGACCTCTTGGTGGCGGCATAGCCGTGACGGACGCCGCGGGCCGCCTCATCGTTAAGACAGGCTTCGGACTCATCTTCGCGGCGATCGCATGGACCGTGGTAGCCTCGATCGTCTTCCTCTTCGGCACGGGCTTACTACGCGACTTCCCGCACCCGTTCTATCAGTGGTGGCTATACGCGCTGAATGATTCCGACAACGCCCGCGTGGCGCTCTGGCTCAAGATCAGCGGGGTCGCGGGCGCGGTGCCCCCGGTTCTTATGCTGGTCGCCGTGGTGGTTCGCGGCCGGCAGGTGGCCGGCCCAAGATTTCGCCGCCCTTTGTTCGGTGGCCGGGTCAAGTCTCCGCTTGCGGTGACGGACAATCACGGCCGGGCCGAGTGGATGAGCATGGAGCGGGCCCGCAAGCGGTTTCCTGGCCCAAATCGCGTCTATGGCGGGATCGTTGTGGGTGAGGCGTATCGCGTGGATCAGGACAAGATCGCGAAAGAACGGTTTGACCCCGAGAGTCCGAGGACCTGGGGCAAGGGCGGAAAGGCCGCGCTACTGATCGATCCCTGCCGGGAAGGCCCGACGCATTCCCTCGTCGTCATCGGAAGCGGTGGCTTCAAGACGACGACCGCCGTCTCCACCCTGCTTCATTGGACGGGCGCGGCCGTTGTCCTGGATCCCGCCGGCGAGATCGCACCAATGCTGCGCGATGCCCGCGCCGCCATGGGTCACAAGGTCTATGAACTCGACCTGGCCTCCAGGGTCGGATTCAATGTCCTCGACTGGATTGACACGAAATCGCCGCTTACTGGCACCAACATAGACTCGGTGGTGACGTGGGTGTGCGGCGATCAAAAGCCGGGCCTGAACAAGAACGACGATTTTTTCGACAGCATGGGCCGGAACGTGGTGCGCTGCTTTGTCGCGCACGTCCTCCATGACCCCGACGCCCCGCCCAAGCTGAAAACCTTGCGGACGGTGCGTCGGGCGATCTCGATGCCGACCGAACAGATTCGCGCGGTCCTGCGCGCCATCTACGAGACGAGCCCCAGCCCCTATGCGCGGCAGCTCGCCGGCCCGCTCTGCGGTCTGGTGGACGAGACCTTCAGCGGCGTCGTTGGGAGCGCGGCCGAGCTGACCACCTGGCTCGGAAACGACGCCTACGCGACGCTCGTTTCCGGCGACGGCTTCGGCACGGCCGAGCTACTGCAGGGCAAAGTGACGATCTTCCTGAAAATGCCGCTCAAGGTGCTCGAAACGACGCCGGGAGTCAGCCGGACCATTATCGGCGCCCTGCTCAACGCGGCCTATGAGGCAGACGGCAACGTCAGCGGGCGAATTCTATTTCTGCTCGATGAAGCCGCGCGCCTTGGCTATATGAAGATCCTCGAAACCGCGCGCGACGCCGGACGCAAATACGGGATCACTCTGCAACTGCTCTATCAGTCGAGCGGACAAATCGTCGATCAGTGGGGCGAGCAGGGGAAACGGGCCTGGTATGAAGGCGTGTCGTTTCGCTGCTATGCGGCCGTGCAGGACCTCGACACTGCGACCGAGCTGGAGAACAGCTTCGGCACCTATGGCGTGATGGCGAGCTCGGAGGGGATGAACACGGGTCGCGCCGGCAAGGCGCTCGAGGCATCGTCTCTGTCGCGCGGAGCGACGGTGAGCTATCACGAGATTTCCCGGCCGCTGATCCGCAAAGCGGAGCTGATGCACGATACCCGCGACGATGAGATGTTCGTGCTGGCGCGGAGCACCCCACCGCTCCGCTGTGGCCGGGCGATCTACTTCCGGCGGCCGGAGCTCGCCGGCCAGGTGGCGTCCAATCGATTCTATAAGGGGGCCGCGGTTACGCGGTCGTAGGAGGATTGCATGTCCGAAATCGAAGCGGATCTGGACCGTGCCGCTGCATCCTACTGGCTGAAGGTGGCGAGCAGGGGTGGTCCGGACAAATCGGCCGCGTTGTCGCAGGCCGCCAACTTGCTCCGCGACGCGCGGTCGGAAGCCCGCATCTCGGACAGCGCTCGGCAGCCGACGCTCAATTCGCTCGAAGCGCCGCCCCTTGATGTGCTCAAACCTCCCCGGCTGACGCGCTAGCCTCCGAAAGGGGAGGGTGTCATGCGTTTGGCTGTTTTGGTGGTTGTGGCCGTTGGTTCCGCGATCTTGCATTCTCGGTCGGCACACGCGGACAATGATACCGCGTGCGGAGCGGTCTTGTGTCTGGCCGGATAAGCGGCCGGCCAGGGCGGCGGTGGAAGCTGTTCCGGCTACATGGAGGCGTATTTCTCCGTTCGCGAATTCAACCATGCCGGAAACCTCCTGCCACCTGACACTGCCGATGCTCGGATGCGGTTTCTCAGCGAGCGTAGCAGCGCGGACCCGGCTACATCGTCGTCCGTGAATTCTCGCTTCCGTGGCGAAGAGCTCGGACCGTAGCGACAAGGCGGGCTCTGAGAAGCACGTCGCCGTCATTTGCCCCCACTTGAGATTCCGCCCAGAGGGGGACAGGATCCCCTTCAGCAGCCCGTTCAGATGAGGCACCTCCCAGCGGCAAGAACCGGCCCGGCGTTCTTGGTACCGAGGCTGCGCCAAGGCCCCGAGCATTCGTTTCGCGACACCGTTCGCCCGAGAATTGGGGCGCCTGCAGGCGGCGTCGTTCGCGATTGCGGCTCCAGCGTTCGCCGGCCAAGCTTGGCGCCGCCGAATCGTCCGTCGATGCCTCCCTGCCCACCTGGGTAGTAGCAGCGCGCGGTCACGCGCCGGATATTGGCCATCAAAGGAGATCGCCAATGTCCGATATGCCACCGTCACCCCTCCAAGTCTTTTCGACCGCTCTGGCCGATATCGTCGCCGCTGCGGCCCCGAGCGTGGTTTCCGTAAACTCCGCGCGCTCCCGGTCGAGTGGCTTCGCCTGGCGACCGAACCTCGTGGTCACGGCCGACGAAGCGCTGGCCGACGAGGGCGAAGTCGCCGTGACCGTCGCCGGCGGCGAGCGGCACACGGCCACGATCGTCGGCCGCGACGCGTCCACCGACATGGCCTTGCTTCGAGTCGAAGGCACCACACTCTCGCCGGTGACATTTGGGGCGCGGCCGGTACGCGCAGGCGAGCTGGCCCTAGCCATCGGCGGCGGGGCGCTTGCTCTCTCGGGCATCGTCGCCATCGCAGGGCCGCCCTGGCACTCAATGCGCGGCGGCGAAATCGATGCGCGGATCGAGCTCGACATCCGTCTGCGCCGCGAGGCCGAAGGAGGGCTCGCCCTCGACGCCGGCGGTCGTGTCTTCGGTATGACGGTGTTCGGACCTCGCCGGCGCACCCTCGTCATTCCCGCCCCGACGATCGCCCGCGTCGCCGCCCGTCTCGAGCGCGATGGCCGCATTCCCCGCGGCTACCTTGGCCTCGGGCTGCAACCCGTGCGGGTCGAGAGCAACGGCGCCTCAGGCGCGATGGTCATGAGCCTCGACAAGAATGGACCCGGGGCCACAGCCGGGGTCCACCAGGGCGATGTGGTGGTCACGTGGGACGGGCAGCCGTTGTCCGGCGTCGGGGCGCTGCTCCGGACGCTCGGTCCCGACAGCGTCGGCCGAAGCGTCGCACTCGGCGTGCGCCGCGGCGGAGCATCGCTCGAGCTTACCCTCACGATCGGCGAAAGGCCGCAGGCTTGAGCGAGGAAAGCCCAGCCGACGCGCTGGTCATCGCGATTCGGGTCCCCGACCCGGTCCTGGCCGAGCGCGTCGCGGGCTTGCTCGGGGATATTCCGGGACTGCGTCTCGCCGGCGCGGGCGAGCCCGCCGATGTGACGGTGGTCGCGGCCACGCCCGTCGAGACCGATCTGGAAGCGCCGCTGACACCGCGCGAGCTCGAGGTGCTGACGCTGCTCGCCGAGGGTGCTTCGAACAAGGTCATCGCCCGACGACTCGGAATTTCGGTCAACACCGCCAAGTTCCATGTTGGCCAGGTCCTGGACAAGCTGGACGCGACCGGCCGAACCGATGCCGTCGCCCACGCGGCCCGTCAGGGCGTCATCCATCTCTGAGCCGCCGAAATGCCGACCACGATCGGGCTACGCTGGACGATCCCCTCGATACCACTGGGTCGTCAGCTTGCACCGGGAGTGAAGTAGGCCCCGGTCCCTTCCGGGACTTCGGTTGCCGAATGTCAGGGCGAGTGAGCCGCTCAGACGCGCGCCAGAACCGCAGACCTTCCCTTCGCCAACGGTGCGGCCACGCTAGCGGCGCCGTCCCCGCCCTTGAACCCGGGTCTGCGTTTCGGCCTGGTCAGGCGCCGGCGCCGCGCTTGCGGCCACCGTTTGCCAGTACTCCCGCTCCGTTTGCGGCGCCGCTCTCTTCCGCCGAGCGATAGTGGCAAGGCCTTCAGCCAGAGCGGTACCAGCGCGGGCGAGCTGCACGACTGTCTCTCCGTGACGGCGCAAACGCTCTGCCAAGCCAGGCAATCGGTCCTCAAGGGCCCTTGTGAGCCGCCGATGGGCAAAGCGCTCCGGGAGAGCGCTGGGCGGCATCTGGGCCGCCGCACGTGCCTCGATGGGCTGAAGCGAAGTCTGCACGACTCGAATGGTACCGCGGCGCAGGTTGGCCGCGCGCTCGACCATCCCGATCGCGGACTCCTTTTCCGGCTGCCGAGATAGGTTTCGAATGACATTCGAAACCACGTCGTTTCGCGTCACCTCTCGCCGATCACCCAGGGGACGGCGGACCGTGATCTCGGCCCGCTCGGCACCCTCGGACGTGACAATGAAGCTCTGTTCGCGGTGTCGACTCCCGGACGTGTACGCGGCGAACGCAGAAACGAGCCTGCTCCCGCTCGGCATGGCGTGAATGTGCTCGGTGACGGTGGATCCCTGCGCGGTGTTGGTGGTCAGCGCGTCGCCGTAGGCGAGCTGGACGCGCCCGCCGTCGTCGCGCAGCCGCTCCCACGGGACAAACCCTTCCTTTCCGGCGGCCGTGCGCAGTGTTAGCCCGTCCTCGAGGACGCCAGACACCGCTAGCACGGTGCCGTTGTGTCCGATGTTGCTGCTCCGGCCGGTGTCGATGAAGGTGGCGTTGACTCGGCTAAACAGCCGCACCCGGTCTCCCTCGGCAAGCGCCAAGCTGTAGCTTCGCTCGCCTTGGCTGTCAGTCGCCGCTATGGTGATCCTGTCCGCGCCGATCTCGTCAGCCGTGCGTCGCCGCTCCCTGATTTCCATGCTGACGTCGTGCGCTTCGGCATTGGTCGGGACGCTCACGGTGATCGAAAAGTTCGGCCGATCTCGGTTCGCCTCGCGGCGCTGCTGCCATAGGTCAGCTATCTGGGCGATCGCTTCACGGTAGCCGCCCGGTACCACCTGAAAGGTGCCGTTGGCCTCCTTCCGCCGAATCGCTTCGGCCGTTTGCCCATTGCGAAACATCAAAGCCGTCTCGCGCTCGTCGGCATCCTTCTGACGGACGGAGCTGACCAGCTCGGGCACGGCCTCGGCACCGAGGGCGCGACGGAGAAGCCCAATCACGGGCCCGGCTTCGACGGACTGCATCTGCTTCGGGTCGCCGATCATCACAAGCTGAAATCCGGCCTGCTTTTGGAGCGCCAGGATGTCATTGAGCTGGCGGGTGCCGAGGAGACCGACTTCGTCCAGCACCACCACGGATTTCCGGTCAAGCCGGAGTTGGCCGCCCTCGGCGGCCTTGAGAAATGATGTGACCGCGCGCGTGCGTCCCTCGATGCCGGCCTCGGCCAGGTCGTCCGATTGCCGCCACGCAAGGGCAATGCCATGAACCGTGCGGCCATCGTCCTGCCAAGCGCGCACGAGCGGCTTGAGCAGGGTGCTCTTGCCGGAGCCGGCGACACCAATGGCGAGGCCGACGCGCCCGCCCCCGCCCAGCTTGTCGATCACCGCCCGCTGCGCCCGGCCGTGCTGGGTTGTGAAATCCAGCTCTGGGAACACCCCGATCCCCGCCCCGATCTTCGTCGGCGTGAGTGCTGCGCTCTTGTCCCGGCCGCCGGCGCGTGCGGTCGCTATGAGGGCTTTTTCCTCGCGCTCGTCCAGCGTCGTGGTGATCGCCGTTCTTTCGCGACCTCGGGCGCCGGCGACGGTGCCCCATACGAGCTCGGTATCCTCCCCGCGGCGCTGAATACCCCGTTCGCGAAAGGCGCGGGTCAGCGTGTTCACGTCCTCGACTGACTCGATGCCGGCGACGATTAGTCCTTTGGCCGCGGCAACGCGGGCATCCGCCCCGTCGATGACCGCGCGCCGGTCGAATTGCCTGCCGAGCAGCGGCATCGCTGCCCGGTAGGCGGTCTCGAGCCGCTCGTCCCGGCTCAAGCTCGGCTTGATCTCGTCCGGCCGGAGCACGCCACGGTGTCGATAGCCGATCTGCTCGGCCATCCTGCGCCACGTCGCAAGGTCGCTCACGTCATCGGACTTCGCGGCGCGAGGGTCTTGCACGCCTGATTTCAACAGGCCGATCTTTTGCTCGGCATCCATGCTGTCCCAATCGAGCCCGCGTGACTTCGCGTAAGCCCGGGCGGCCTCCGTGCCGCCCATCGTGCGCTTGCTGAATTGCGCCGTGACGCTCTCGGGGATCGCGACGAGCCGCGCCATCTCGTTCCGCGAGTCCAGAACGATTTCCACGCCGTAACGCCGGAGATTGTCGGCAAGGTACGCCTGGTAAAGCGCGCCCCACTCGTGGATGCGACCTTCGAGCTGCGCCAGGTCGAGGCCGCCGACGCGCCCCGTCGCCGTCTCCACCACGTTGAACACCGCGACATGGGTATGCACCTGCATGTCGCCGGGCACCCGGCCGTCGGTACCGGCAACGCTATGCAGCTCGGTCGCGGCGTTGCCTTCGGCATCCTGGGCCACGACCGCCACGGTCGGCCGCGCCGCATAATGGTCGAAGGTGACCCAGCCAATCGACCCCGGCTCGAAGCCGTCTTTCCCACCTTTGCCCTTGCGGGCCCGCCCGATCTCTTTTTCGACGGTCTGCATGACGCTCTCGATCGCGTCAGTGTGCGCTTGGTGGAGAATCCCGCGCTCGGCGTTCGTCGGCGCGAATGCCCATGCAACCGAGAGGGATTTCGGCGCGGAAAAGGTGAGATCGATATACCCGATCCGGCCTTTTGACGTTTCCAGCGCCGCCATATAGGCCCGGTCGGGCAGGTCGCGCCCGTCTGCCAGACGGCCGGCAAGAATGTTCTCGCGTTCGTCTGCGTCCATCGTCTGCGATTTGGCCCCAAGGGCGGTCTGCAAGCGTCGCACAGCCGCTGCACCGTCCTTTCCCGGCAACGCCGCGCCGGCGACGGTCTGGCCGGCCAACATGCGCTCAATCTGTTCCCGCCTGGGCTTCTGGCCGTCCTCGAGCCCAAAGATCTGCGTCAGCGGGAGCGTCGCGGCTTGCGTCTGCTTGCCCTCAATCTCCTGGCCATCAGCCCGCTGCCCATTCAACAGGAACGCGACCTCGCTCGGGCTCAAACCGCGGTTGGTGTTGATGCCGAGGCGGCGGGCGAGCGCAGGGTTCATGTCTCGCCGCGGAGTGGCCGCGGCGCTACTATAATCGCGAGCTGTGGTGGCGTTGTCGATTGCGGCATCAAGTTGCTCGGTCGATGCGCCGCCTCCGAGACGCGCCAGACTCGCGCGCGCCTCACCGCGATCGATGAGGCCGGCGCCCACGAAAGCAGCCAGAGCGCGCAGTCGCAGCCCGCTCGCGTCGAGCGCCGTCCCGTCAGCGGCAAGAGCGCTCTCGCCGAGCCGCACCACCTCACTGCTGACCAGCGCATCCAGCGCGGCGCCTCCAGGTAACCGACCGTCAACCGCCTTCCATGCATACCGGCTTGCGGCAGCTTCCGCCGGCGTGGGGCGCGTCACGCCCTGTTCGTAATACTCAGCCATCATGGCCATCTCGGGCGGCAACGTCTGCTGTTGCAGGTGCTCCTGCATGCTGCGCGCCGCGCGAGCGGAACCGGCTGCGCCGGTACGGTAGGTCAGCATCTCAGATTCCGGAGATGGTCTCGCGGGCCTCGATCGGCCTCTCTTCGCCATCGATAACCGCGCCGATCGCATCGGGAAGCGCGTCGAGTTTTCCCCCAAGCGTCTCGATTCCTGCGCCCATCCGCACAACCGCTCCGGTGAGCTCGTCGAGCGTCCGCATGATCGGTGAGGGACCTGGCTCGTCTTTCGCTGCCTCCGCGAGCTCACGGAGGAGATTCGTTTGCTGCTGCAGGGTGTCGAGCATGAGGCCCATCGCCTCGATCATCGCGGCCTGGCCTGCCTCAAGCGCGGCAAGGCGGGCCGGTGTAGTATCGGAGGGCGCGGCACCAGCCATGGAGTTCTCCGGATTCTCCGAGTGTTCTCATGTTCTCCTGCGAGTACCGTAGCGGTGCGTGCGACGCGCGGCAACCAAGCACCCAAAGGGTGCCTTGGTCTGCTGCAGAAACCCCCTCTCCAAACTTCCAAGATCCCCCCCGATTAGAGACTACCAATGGGCCCACCAATGCGCCCACGAAAGAGCCCTCGTAAGCGCCCTCATAAAAGCCCACGAATGAGCCTTCCCAACTGTTGACGAGACTCACGACCCGGACCATCGTCGCACGCGCAATGCCTCTTAAGCGCCAGCCCTCGGACGACGAGCTGAACGCCCTTGCCGACGAGTTTCGTCCCCTCTGGCGCCCCGGCGATGTCGTCCGCCCATGGCTCCGCAGGCATCAAACGCGTCTCAGGGCGCTCGTCGCTGACGAATGGTCCTGGGCGGCCCTAGCCGACGCACTAACGCGGGCCGGCGTCACATTTCGGACCAAGCGCCCGTGGACCGGGGACGCTCTCAAACACGAAGTGCGTCGGGCTGGCCTGCCACTGAAAAGAGGCCGCACAGACGTGATGTCTCAGCTGCATGTGATTCCCCCCGCGGTCCAGCCCACCGCGCCGCAGCCCGAGCGCCCGACGCAGCCACAGTTCCGACCCGCCGTCCCACAGACACGGGGCACGCACGCGAGCCCAGCTGTGGCAGCGCCGCCA
>DATJTV010000166.1:0-5481 GCA_035503055.1 Acetobacteraceae bacterium | reverse complement strand
GGTCCAATCGCCGACCCGGCCGGTCAGCGTGACCTTGCCTCCGCTCACGCCGACGACGATATTTTTTGCCTCGACCTCCGCATTGCGCTCCAATGCGGCACGGATCTTTGCGTGCACGTCCTCCGCCTGAACCTGCGGTGCCAGGGTGATGTTGTTGATCACCGCGCGGACGCCGCTCAGCTTGCGGATGTCGTGCTCGGCGGCGCTGCGCTGGAACTGCCATTCCACCTCGCCGCCCAGCGAGACCATGCCGTGCTCGACCCGGACGGTGATCTTCTCGGCCGGCACCGAGACGTCCCAGCCGAGGATGCGCACGGCCCGCTCGGCAATCTCGTCGTCGGCGATCTTGCGGTCCTCGGCCAGCCGGACATCGAGCTCCATCGCCACCGCCTTGACGCCCTTGACCCTGCGCGCGGCGCGCTCGGCCGCATATTTCTCCGTATAGCTGCCGACGTGGCCGGTCAGCGTCACCACGCCCCGGCCGACGCTCACGCCGATATGCGCCGCCGCGACGCTCGGCTCGAATTCGAGCTCGTCGAGCACGCGCTGCTGCAATTGCAGATCGTCGTTCATGATCGGGATCTCCTTCGCCCGCCATTCTCCCCTCGCCGGGCGCGGGCGCCTTGATCCTGATCAATTCCCCGGCGGACGTCCTCCCCGAAGGCGGCGCCGCCCCGGAGCGAGCGGGCCGGTTAGCCCGGCTCGCCGCGCCGCGTCGCCTCGAAGAGGAACCAGACGCGCCGTTCCGCCTCGTCGATCCAGTTCTCGATCATGCTCGCGCCCGCAAAGTCCCCGTGCTCGTCGCATACGCCGTGGGTGGTGCGCAGGTGCTGAACCAGCTGCCGGTTGTCTTCCTTGAGCTCGGCCAGCATGTCCTCCGCCGTCACATACTCCGCGTCATTGTCGGGGAGGCGCTGCAGCCGCGCGACATGCCCGATCGAGCGCAGCGTCGTGCCGCCGATCTTGCGCACGCGCTCGGCAATGTCGTCCGTGGTGGCGAAGATCTGGCCGCCCTGCTCGTCGAGCAACAAATGATAATCGCGGAAATGCGGCCCGGAGACGTGCCAGTGGAAGTTCTTCGTCTTCAGATAGAGCGCGAACATGTCGGCGAGCAGCGCGTTCATCGCAGCCGAGATGTCCTTGACCGCGTTCGCCCCGAGCCCGCCCGGGGTCGCCAGCGGCGCCGCCCGTCTCGCCTTCAGATCCTTGGCACTCGGCATATCGGTCTCCTCCCGTCAATTCGGCCGGCCATAGAGCCCGACCGTCTGCGCCGTCGCGAGCGTGTTGAAGTGGAGCACGAATCCCACCATCCCGCCCGAGGACTGCGCGTCGAGCGGAAGATGCGCGACCTTCACGGCGAACACCGTGATCTCGTAATGGTGCGGCGGGTCGCCGACCGGCGGGCACGGCCCGCCATAATGCGAGAACCCGAAATCGGTCCTTCCCTCGCCCGCGCCCGCCGGCAGCGACGTCGATCCCGCGTCGCCCGCGCCTGCCGCAAGACTGTGCACGGTGGGGGGGATGTTGAAGACGGTCCAGTGCCACCAGCCGCTTCCGGTCGGCGCATTGGGATCGTACATGGTCACCGCGAAGCTCTTGGTCCCGGCCGGCTCGCCCGACCAGGAAAGCGCGGGAGAAATGCTCTGCCCCGTGCAGCCGCCCTCGTTCAACACCTGGGCCATCGGGATCGTGCCGCCGTTTGGGAAGTCCGGGCTGGTCACGGTGAACCCGCCGGCGAGCGCCGGCACCGCAAACGCCAAAGGCGCCAACCCCAAGAGCAAGGCTCGCATTTTCTCCTCCCCTATTTTCTCGTTGCTTGCGGACGGATGAGAGCACGTCGTTGCCGGCACGGCAAGAAAGGCCAGGGGGAAGTCCCCTGGCCCTTCCTGACGGGTCGGATTTGTCGGCGGCCGGCGCTACGGGCCGCGCGGCCGCCCTTGCCTCACTGCTGCCAGTCGGCCTTGCGCACCAGAGGCGCGTAGGGTTGCGCGCTTGCCGTGCTTGCGAGGATCGTGCCGGGCGGCAGTTTCCGGGCGGGCGCCGGCGCGACGTGGACCGCGGCCGGTGCCGCGCCGCCGGTTGCCGGCCCACAATCGCCCGAGCGCGAGGAAACGACCTTTGGCGCGCCGTTGCCCGAGTAGGTGATCTGCATGCTCTCGGTGCAGACGCCGTTGCCGGTCATCGTCGAGACGAGCGAGTAGCCCGAGGCGCCCGGCGGGAACTGGCCGAACGCCGCCTCCGTCAGCGCGCCGGCGCCCGGCATCGGCGGCGCCGCCAGGCTCTCGACCTGCCGCATCAGGCTCGCCGCCTCCCGGTTCATCTCCGCGGAGATCCTGTCCATCATGGCGAACGGCGAGTTCGGTCCGAAGAAGGCCGGCATCGGTGTGAACGCCGCGCCCCCGGGTGCTGCGATGGGTGCGATGACGATCATGGGCGGCACGTCGCCCGTGTAGCTTATGTGCTCGACCCCGCCGCCCGGAAGCTGGACGGTGAGCACGTGGAACTCGGGGCTCTTCGCCAAGGCCGGTCCGGAAAACCCGGCGAGAGCCGCGCAGGCGATTCCGGCAAGAAGGGCGCGTCTCATCACGATCTCCGTCTTCGTTCAGGACACTAGAGCGTGATCGCCGAAGGTTGAATCACCGAAGGTGTGAATCACGCGGGAAAACACCCAGAGCGGGATGCGTGAGCCGAAGCGAACGCATCCCGCTCTAAGCGCGATTATAGCCGGCACGCGGCGCGCTGCATGACGCTGGTCTGAAATGTCGTTCATCGTGCGTGCGCCCGAGGGGCGGCTTGCGGCTCGGCCGGCGCCGTCGGATGGTGCGGCGCAACAAGTCGGCGGTGCTCCCGTGCAAGATCTCGATCGTCTGCGGCTCGAGCGCCGCATCGACCATCTGCTCGCTCCCTGGAGCGCGGGAAGCACGCCCGGCTGCACGATCGGCGTGGCGCGCGCGGGCGCGCTTCTCGCGCATCGCAGCGCCGGCCTCGCCAATCTCGATCTCGGCGTTCCCATCGGCGCCGAGACGACATTCCGCATCGCCTCGGTCACCAAGCAGTTCACCTGCACCGCCGCGCTGCTGCTCGCCGAGGAGGGAAAGCTCGCGCTCACCGACGAGATCCACGCGCATTTGCCCGAGCTGCCCGACTTCGGAGCCCCGATCACGATCGATCATCTGATGCGCAACACGAGCGGCATCAGGGATTTTCTCGAGCTGATGCGCCTCGGCGGCATGGACCTGCGCGCGCCGTGTGCGCTCGCAGACATCCTCCACGTCATCGGCCTGCAGCGCGGCCTCAACTTCCCGCCGGGAAGCCGGTTCCTATACAGCAACACGAATTTTCTGCTCCTCGGCCGGATCGTCGAGAAGCGCGCGGGCGAGACGCTCGGGAGCTTCGTCGCGCGCCGCATCCTGGTCCCGCTCGGCATGACGCGCTCGCGCCTCGTCGCCTCGACCGCGGAGACCGTCCCCGGCCTCGCCACCGGCTACTTCCCCGCCGCGGGCGGCGGCTTCGTCAAGGCCGCGCACGGTTTCCCGCTGGGGGGCGAGGGCGGTCTCGTCTCCTCGGTCGAGGACCTCGCTCTCTGGGACCGCAACTTCACGACCGGCCAGGTGGGAGGCAAGGCGCTTCCCGCCGCCCTCGCCGAGCAGGCGCCGCTGACGGGCGGGCGGCCGAGCGCCTATGCGCGCGGCCTCGCCGTCCAGGAATGGCGCGGCCTCGCCACGATGAGCCATGGCGGGCTCTGGCCCGGCTACCGGACCGAGTTCCTGCGCATCCCCGAGCGCGATCTCACCGTCATCTGCATCGCCAATCTCGGCGACATCGTCCCCTACCGGCTCGCCCGCCAAGCCGCCGAGGCCGCGCTGGAGGCGGAGTGCGTGCTTCATCCGCTTCCGCCGCCGCCGGCTCCGGATGCGCTTGAGCGCCTTGCAGGCCGGTATTTCGATCCCACCCTGCCGGCCACCGTGGACATCGAGCCGGGCCCGGGCGGCGGGCTACAGCTCACCGCGAACGGCGTTCCCTTTCGGCTGATCACCGAGCCGGGCGGCCGGCTCGTCGCGGATGCGAGCAGCTTCGAGTTCACCGCCGTTCCCACCGCGGACGGCCTGCTCGTCGGCGAACCTCCCCGGCTCTTCCGCCGTGCCCCCCCGACGCCGGTCCTGCCCGCCGACCTTCCCGGCCGCTACGAATGCGACGAGGTCGGCGCGACCTGGACGCTGGCACTCGATGCGAAAGGTGGAGTGGTGGCGCGCGTCGCCGGCCCCTTCGTCACGGCCGGCCCGTGGGAGGTCCTCGCCGTCGCCGAGGACATCTTTCGCATCCTCACGCCCAACCAGCTCTATCGGAGCTGGTTCGATGTCCGGCTCGACCGCGCGGCGGACGGCGCCGCGATCTCTCTCACCGTGAGCGGCGGGCGCACCCGCAACCACGCCTTCATGCGCATCGACTGAACAGGGCTATTCGGCGAGCGCCGCCCGCGCCGCGGCCGCGAGATAGCTCGCCGCAGCGGGGAGGATCGCGTCGTTGAAGTCGTAGTGGGAGCTGTGCAGGTCCCGCCCGCCTTCGTTCGGCCCGTTGCCGATCCAGGCGAAGGCGCCCGGCCTCTTCTGCAGATACCAGGCGAAATCCTCGCCGGTCATGCTCGGTTCGAGATCGCGCCGCACCGCGAGCCCGGCCGCCGCGGCAGCCGCCGCCGCGCGGTCCGCCTCTTCCTTCGTGTTGATGGTGGCGGCGCCCATGGTCGTCATGCTCAGCTCCGCCGTCATGCCGAAGGTCGCCGCCACGCCCTCGGCGATGCGCCGGATGGCAGCGCCGATCAGCTCATGCACCTCGACACGATAGCTGCGGAACGTGCCGCGCAGCGTCGCGACTTCCGGAATCTGGTTGGGCGCATTGCCGGCTTCGATCATCCCCACCGTCAGCACCGCCGGGTCGAGCGGGCTCACGTTGCGCGAGACGATCGATTGCAGCGCGAGCAGCAGATGTCCGGCCGCCACCATCGGGTCCTTCGCCAGGTGCGGCAGCGCCGCGTGCCCGGCCTTGCCGTGCAGTGTGATGGCGAAGCGCTGGCCCGCCGCCATCACCGGGCCCGGGTGCAGCATCACCGTGCCCGCCTCGAGCCCGGGCCAGTTGTGGAAGGCGAAGATGCGCTCGAAGGGAAAGCGCTCGATCAGCCCGTCGGCGAGCATCGCGCGCGCCCCGCCGCCGCCTTCCTCGGCCGGCTGGAAGATGAGCCGGATGGTCCCGCGCCAGGTCGCATCGCGCGCGAGCAGACGCGCCGCGCCGAGGAGCGAGGTCGTGTGCCCGTCATGGCCGCAGGCGTGCATCACCCCCGGCCGCGTCGAGGCATAGGCGAGATTGGTCTCCTCGGGGATCGGCAGCGCGTCCATGTCGGCGCGCAGCGCGACCGAGCGCTCCGAGCCGGGGCGGGCGAGGGTGGCGACCACCCCGTGCCCGCCGACGCCGGCGACGAACGGAATG
>DATJTV010000165.1:0-22499 GCA_035503055.1 Acetobacteraceae bacterium | reverse complement strand
GATCGTCACCATCACGGCTCGGCTCGCGCCGATGCCGCCATAGGCGCTCCCGCTGTCAAGCCCCGCGAGCACGATCATGAACGAGCCCAGCGTGAGGATCAGCCCGCCACCCAAGATATCGCCCATATCGGAGAGCGGCAGCGGATAGTTGGTCAGCACTGGAATCAGGATCGGCACGATCATCATGCAGGTGAAAGCGGTGATCGGCGCCGCCCAGAACAGCCACGAAGCCGTCTCCGGAACCACGGTCCGCTTGTGGAACAGCTTCCAGAGATCGCGATAAGGCTGGAAGATGCCCGGTCCCTGCCCGCGCTGGATACGCTCCTCGAACTGGTGAACAATGCCCTGGAGGAGTGGTGCCAGCAGCAGGACGGTGAGCACCTGCGCGATTTGAAGGAGAACGTCGCGCACTATCATTGCGGACGAATTCCGGGATGGGGAGAGCAGGACTCAGGCCCCGAGGGCCGTTCGCGCTTCCGGACAATCGCCACCACAATGCTCCTCCGTCGAACGGATTGCGAACGGAGGAGTCATCAGCCCAAAGGGCGGTTACAAGGTGGACCCCATCACCGGACGCAGATGAAGGCGGAAGTAGCGCGCTCTGTCAATAGGGCACGAGCGGGACCTGAACGGGCGATCACGCCTCCAGACGCGAACCGTCGGTGAAGCGGGGGAGGGGGAGCGAAGCAGATTGGGAGCGACCAGGAGTACATCGCCGACGGCGACATCGGCTGCGCACTCGGCTCTGCCGGACCCGCTGCTGGAGCCATGTCCAGACAAGCCGGGTGCGATAGGGATTTTCGGCCTCAATTCGATCGGGGACATGGCGGGAGGCGCATCGAGAGCTACGTGGCGCGACCACGCCATTTGGCCGCGCCGGCTGTGGTGAGTACGGCGGGAAATCCTTTGTTGGTCCTCCTTTTGGTCTGAATGCGAATCAGTGGATCGGTAGGCGGACGATATATATTGCTATCGCCTTCCGATCGCTGTGGTCTGGTTGGGCCGACCGTGCTCTCCATTTCACGTACCTTTTTAGTATCTGTTACCCACGGCTTTGGATGTTGCGTCGCCGAGTTGAGTTCCCACAGAGGTTGTGGTTCCAGAACGCCGCGCTTTCTCCCATTGGTCATTCAGGAGTGCCGCAAGATGCGCGGCGGAAATCCTTAGGCAATCAGGGGAGACGAAAGCGCGCTTGACCGTTGCGCCGGAATACCAGGTGAATGTCACTCTTGGTCTAGAGTTGCCGGCTACTACACGGAAAGGCTCGGGAATGTCGCGCCATAGGTATCGCTGTAGCCCCCACGGCTCGCGTATAAGCAACCCGTCACGGCCTAAGCGGACTTCCAGGACCGGGTGCATTACATTGGCGGCGGCGAGTCCCATCACAATAGCGAGACACCCGACCGCAGTGAGGGCGAGACGCTTCTCCAAATATCCGACACTCTCGATGAAAGAAATCCCGATAACAACGAGCGCGCACACGAAGGCGAGGAGTAGGCTTGGTCCGCGCGGCGGGCGTAGCGACAGAATGGCATCTTTCTGTCCCGCCGGGAGCCGCCACTTTGCCCGGATGTTTCTCCTGCGCATTGCGACGTTGTCTACGCGTCGATGCGTGGCCGCCGTCGGTCCGCTACGGATGCGTGAGCGAATACGTCCGTAGTCGTGGCGCATTTGTCTGGTCGCCGCGGATCCCTGTCTTTGGCTTGCCTTCGATAGTGCCGGGACGCACGAAGCGGCGTGCCGAGGTTGCAGGGACCCATGACGAGGGGCGAAGCCCCGGCCGATGTACCATCACTGTTACCGGTTG
The DNA here is from genome assembly GCA_035503055.1 of Acetobacteraceae bacterium. GTDB lineage: Bacteria > Pseudomonadota > Alphaproteobacteria > Acetobacterales > Acetobacteraceae > JAKAWQ01. The sequence goes on along the minus strand of DATJTV010000165.1, from coordinate 20,692 downwards.
GAACTCTCGCGGCAGCAAAGCAGCACTTCGGAGCCGGACGGCGTCTCAAGGGCGCCCCGGACGCGGGTGTCCCCATGCGACCGGCACAACGCACCGAATGACGTGCGATGGGAAGGCGGAATATCAGCGCGCATTCCGCGGCCGGTCCGCCCACCCGCCGCGCGCGGCGAAGCCTCGTGCGATCGCACAAAAGTGACAAGGCCGACAACTCCCCTCTCCGCGGTGAGGTGTACCACGAAGCAGGAGTTATCAGCCTGTCCGGCGATTACGGGGAAACTCCATTCCCGAAATAAGTCCTAGCGGGGAAACCGCAGAAGTCAAGCGGCAATCCTGTTGAGCGATCCGTCGCCGAGCTGAAAGGAGCCGTCTACAGCGCAGTTCGTCACGCAGTCGAGGTGTCGCGGATGGGTGCTCGGCAGACCGGTCGGGCGTTTTCACTTTGGCTCGGCGTGCCAGCTCCCACAGGACGTGTCGATAGTCGAGAGCAACGCGAAGCGCGGTTGCGCTCCCAGGACGCTCGAGCTAGGGGTGGTGGCAGCGGTCCGTGAAGAATAGCGGGCGTTATAGATGGCGCCTGAGGTCGGGCTGTCGGACCGGCCGGCCAAGACAACCTTGATAGGCGGCACTGCCTTGCAGAACGGGCAAATTCCTCGTGGTAGTCGCAGCGTCCTCCCACCAAGTAGCGTGTCGACCCAGCCTAGCCTGCAACCATTGATTAGCAGGTTTCCCTAACCTCGTGCGCAAGTGGCGTTCTGGCGACGCAGTTGCCGGGCTTGTGAAGTGTGAATCGACTACGTCTGCCCGCAAGGGAGCGACAACCGCTTTGGCACGGGACGGTTTGAAGCGGACGTCCTCAGCATAGACGAGTCCTGGGAGGGTCCGATGGTACCACAACTCGATGCTCCGAACCGCGCCACCGCCCCGGCGCTCCTCGAACCTCGTAGCGAACCTCATGCCCCAACCATTCTCCATGGCTCGTTCAGCCCGAGGAGATCGCCCGGCGGCGGCTCTGGCGACACTTCCAACTTCCTGTCACGCACCCGGAGTCACCGGTAACTGTTTGAGAAGAATGCCGCTTCAATGGGGTCACGCTGCGCACATCGGAGGCGTGATCGTCATGAAGGTTCTATCGCCGGCTGACTGCGGCGGTGCCCTTGGGCAACCTCACGAGCCGGGGCGGAGCAAAGCGTACGATGTCGGGCCCGCTGGCGGTCCGGCGACGGCGTGGGAGCTTGATGGGTCAATTCCCTTCGTATAGTGTTTGCGGATCGGCTTACGTTGCCGGTGATGGAGTCCGCCGTAACCGCCCTCTCGGGCTGATGACTCCTGCCTGACCTTCCTCACGCGAGCAAAACGAGGAAGGCCTGGGGAGGAGTATGGCGCGATGGATAGGCGGGCCTCCGGGCTTGTCTTGCAACTTCAGGCTGCGGGCCGGCCCCGTTCCTGCCGCCATCGGAACGAAGGCGGCGGCTGAGCGATGCCCGCCCACATTGCGCTGAACCTCCTCCAGGTGGCGGTCGTCGTCGGATTCGCCCCTCTGCTCGAGGGCGTTCTTTCCCGGCTCAAGGAGATCGTCCAGTCCAAGCGCGGACCGAGCATCTTCCAGCCGTACCGCGACCTCGCCAAGCTGCTCGGCAAGGACGAGATCGTGTCCCGGGAGAGCTCGTGGCTCTTCCGCGCCGGCCCCTACGTCGCCTTTACCGCGCCGGTGTTCGTCGCCCTGCTGATCCCGGTGCTCACCGGATACCCGCTCTTCTTCGCCTTCATGGGCGACATGCTGGGGGCCGGGTTCATCCTCGCCCTCGGCGGTTTCTTCGTGGCCCTGGCCGCGGTGGACACCGCCAATCCCTACGGGCCGATGGGGGCGAGCCGGACGCGCATGGTGGGTTTCCTCACCGAGCCTGTGTTCCTGATCGTCTTCATGACGATCTCGCTCGCCGCCGGCTCGACTATTCCCTACATCGTGCAGAAGGAGTGGGTGAGCTCGCCGGCGGCGTTCTTCGCGCCCTGGCACGTGCTGCTGGTGCTCGCTTTCCTGCTCCTCATCCTCGCCGAGGACGGGCGGCTGCCGGTGGACAGCCCGAGCGGGCATTTCGAGCTCGCGATGATCGAGAAATCGAAATCGCTCGAATATTCCGGCCGCGGCGCGGCGCTGATGAAGTGGGCCGGCGCGATGAAGCTCTTCGTGCTGATGGTCGTCTTCCTCAACGTCCTCGTCACGCCGTGGGGGCTCGCGGCGGGCACCGCGCTCGGTGCGGTGCTGCTCGCGGTGCCGTGCGTGCTCTTCAAGATGCTGCTCTTCCTGCTGGTGCTGGTGGCGATCGAATCCTCGCTCGCCAAGCTCCGGTTGTTCCGCATCTCCGAGTTCACGGGTGCCGCCTTCGTCATCGCCGTGGTGGCGATGGTCTCGCGCCTGTTCGCCGCGTAGCGAGGCGCGGATGGGCGTGCTCGGAACCTCCTCGCTCCTCAGCATCGAGGCGCTGACCGGCGGCGTCTTCCTGCTCACCGCGCTCGGCACGGTGGCGGCGCGGCAGCTGCTCGCCTGCTTTCGGCTTTTCGTGCTGCAATCCTTCCTGCTCAGCCTCTCGGCGCTATTGCTCGGCATCGCACTCCATTCGCCGCACCTGCTCGCGGTGGCGGCGATCACGCTCGCGACAAAGACCGTGTTGATCCCGTGGCTGCTGCGCCGGACGGTGCATGACGAGGTGTACCGCATCCGCGAGATCGACCAGGTCCTCAATATCCCGACCTCGCTGCTGCTCGCGCTGGCGCTGATCGGCGCGGCCTACATGTTCACGGGCTCGATCGCCACGGTGGGCGTGCCCGCCTATTCCTTCGTCAATCTGCCGATCGGCATTGCGACGCTGCTGCTCGGCGCTTTCACGCTCACGGTCCGGCGCGAGGCGGTGGCGCAGCTCCTGGCCCTGCTGGTCGCCGAGAACGGCGTCTTCTTCGCCGGCATCACGATCGTGCCGAACCTGCCGGCGATCGCCGAGCTTGCCGCCGCGGTGGACCTCCCGGTCTATACGCTCGTCATCGGCCTGCTCACGCGGCGCATCCGGAGCGAGATCGGAACGACCATGGTCGGCCGCCTCACCGCGCTTAGGGAGGATTAGGCGATGCTGCTGGCGGCCGTCATTCTTTTGCCCGTGCTCGCGAGTCCGCTCGCGCTCGCCATTCGGAGCCAGCGATGGGCCGGCCGTCTCACCTTGCTTGCCATGGCGTGCGTCCTCGCGATGGCGCTCGCCGCCGCGCATGAAACGCTCGTAGATGGCGCGATCTCGAACGTCGGCGGCTGGCTCGCCTGCGACGGGCTCGGCGCGCTGATCGTGCTGCTTGTCGCCTTCGTCGCCTTCACCGCCGCGCTCTACTCCGGCGGCTATCTCGCGCGGCGGCATCCGCACGAGGGAACGCGCGGCGATCGCGCCTACTACCCGCTCTTCAACCTCTTCGTCGCCTCGATGCTGGCCGTGCCGCTGATGGCGAACGTGGCGCTGCTCTGGGTCGCGCTCGAGCTGACGACACTGCTCTCGGCGTTCCTGGTCGGCTTCGAGAACACGCCCGAGGCGCTGGAGGCGGCGTGGAAATACGCGCTGCTGACCACGCTCGGCGCGATCATTGCCCTGCTCGGCGTGCTGATCCTCTATTGGGGAACGAGCGTTGCGGGCAAGGAAGCCTTCACCTGGAACGAGTTGATCGCCGATGCGCCGGCGATGCCGCCCACGCTGATCTGGCCCGCGTTCCTGCTCATCCTGATCGGCTTCGGCACCAAGGTCGGGCTGGTGCCGATGCACACCTGGCTGCCGGACGCCCACAGCCAGGCGCCGGCGCCGATCTGCGCGCTGCTCTCGGGCGTCGAGACCACGACTGCGCTCTACGTGATCCTAAGGCTCTATTCCGTGCTGAGCCGCGTCCCCGGCTCCGAGGCCGGGCCGTGGTTCCTCGTCTTCGGCGTGCTCTCGGTCGGCGTCGCGACGGTGCTGCTTGTCCAGGTGCGCGACTACAAACGGATGTTCGCGTTCTCCACCGTCGAGCACATGGGAATCATCCTGCTTGCGGTCGGGCTCGGCAGCGCCGATGCGCGCTTCGCCGCCGCCTATCAGATCACCGCGCATGCGCTTGCCAAGTCCTTCTGCTTCTTCGCCTCAGGCATCGTCGTCCTTGCGCTCGGCGAGCAGCGGATTGCCGCGGTGCAGGGCCTCGCGCGGCGCGCGCCGGTCGCTGCCGTACCGCTGCTCGCGGGCGCACTCGCCATCACGGGGATGCCGCCCTCGGCGATCTTCGCAAGCGAGCTGCTGATCCTGAAAGCCGGCCTCGCACGCGGGGACTATCTTGTGGTCGGCTTCCTCGCGCTCTTCATTGTCATCGGCTTCGCGGCGATCATGCGCCACGTGACGCGGATGTCGTTCGGAACCGGGCCGCCTGGGCGTTGGGCGGGGGCGGCGCCGCGCACGTGCCTCGCCGCGCTCGCGATCACCGCCGCACCGCTGGTGATCCTCGGGCTCTCGATGCCCTCTGGGCTCGAGGGATTGCTGCGGCTCGCCGGGGCGGCGATGGGGCGCTGAGATGGACGAGATCGCCGCACCGCGCGATGCCGCCGCGCTCGGCGCACTCTGCCGTGCGCGATGGCAGGATCGCGTGCGAGTGGAGTGCCAGGGCGCCGTGCAGCGCCTCGATTGCCGGAGCGAGGATCTCGCCGCACTCGCGGAATGGCTCGCGGGGCCCTGCGCCCAAATCTTCGCCTCGCTGATCGTCGAGGAGCAGGGCGCGGAGTGGGTGCTCACCTATGCCTTCCACGCCGCGCGTGGCGGGGGCTGGGCCCATGTCGTGATCCGCCAGCCGCTCGCCGAGCGTCACGTGCCGTCGATCGCCGCCGTCGTTCCGGCCGCGGACTGGCATGAGCGGGAGGCCGCCGACCTCTTTGGCCTCGTCTTCGACGGGCATCCGCGGCTCGGCTCCTTCGTCCTCCACGACGGATGGGAGGAGGATGCGGCGCCGATGCGATCGGGGTTCGACATCACAGGCCCGCTCGTGCACGCGGAGAATGGCGCCGCGGAGCCGGACCGCAGCATCGACGAGGCCGGAGCCTTCGCCATGCCGATCGGGCCCGTTTTCTCCGATCTCGCGGAATCGGCGCATTTCCGGATCGAGACGCTGGGCGAGGACGCGAGCCGGATCGCGCTCAGGCTCTTCTACAAGTACCGCGCGGTCGAGAAGCTGGCCGAGGGGCAGAGCATCGCACGGGCGCTCCTGCTCGCCGAGCGCTTCGCGGGCGCGGCGGCCTTTGCCCATGGCCTCGCCTTCTGCCAGGCGATCGAGGAGATCTCCGGGATCGCTGTGCCGCCGCGCGCGCTCGCGCTCCGCGCGCTGCTCGCCGAGCTGGAGCGCCTGCGCAGCCACGCCGCGACGATCACGGGGATCTGCAATTCGACCGCACTCGCGGTGGCGACGAGCCAGGCGGCGATCATCGAGGAGGACCTGCTGCGCCTCAGCCAGATTGCGAGCGGGCATCGCTATCTCTTCGGGATCGTCGCGCCCGGCGGGCTCGCCGCCGACATCCCGAACGAGACCTGCCGGCAGGTTGCGGCCGGGGTGGAGATGGCGGCGCGGCGCCTCGTCCGGCTGAACGGCCTGCTCCGCCAGTCGAGCAGCTTCCTCGACCGGCTGGAGGAGGTCGGCGGCACGCCCCATGAAGCGGCACTCCTGCTTGGCCTGGTCGGGCCGGTGGCGCGGGCCTCGGGCGTGGCGCGGGATCTGCGGATCGTGTTCCCCTATGCCGCCTATGCGGCGATGCCGCCCCAGGTTCCGACAGAGGCGGAAGGCGACGGCTATGCGCGGCTTCGGGTGTTCTTCCGCGAGGCGGCGCAATCGGCGGCGCTGATCCGGCGTTTGGCACCGCACCTCCCGGGCGGCGCCGTGATCGCCCGCGATCGCGAGCCACGCACGGGGGCGGCGCTCGGCGCGGTCGAGGCGCCGCTCGGCGCGGCTTTCCACTGGGTCCGGCTGGACGCCGCGGGCCGCGTCGCCCGGCTGCGCATCGCTCCTCCCTCCTTCGCCAACTGGCCGGGGTTCCAGTACGCCGCGGAGGAATTCGCGTTCCAGGACTTTCCCATCATCCTTGCGACGTTCGGCCTCTCGAACGCGGAGTGTGATCGGTGACGCGCTGGGTGTGGGAGGGGCTCCGAAACGGGATCCGCACGACCCGCTATCCCGCCGCGGCGGAGCGTGCGGCGGGCGTCTCGCCCGGCCGTCCCGCTGCGCGGGCGGGGGAAGAGGCCCGTGCGCGCGCGGGCAAAACCGACTGCCCGACCGATGCGATCGGCCCGGCGGAGAACGGCAGCCGCGTCGATTACCGGCGCTGCGTGCATTGCTTTGCCTGCGCGCGCGACGCCCCGGCGGCGGTGGATTGGGAAGAGGGCTACGAATGGGCGGGCGCGCAGGCGGAGATGCGCCGGCTGGGCCGCCGCTTCCGCCGCTCGCTCAATGTGCGCTTCCTCGATGCCGGTGCCTGCGGCGCGTGCATGGGCGAGGTGCGGCAGATCGACAACCCCTATTACAACATGCACCGGCTTGGCTTCTTTCTCACGCCGACGCCGCGCAACGCCGATGTGCTGCTGGTGGCGGGTCCGGTCACCGCGGCGATGCGGGGCGCGCTCCGCGCGACCTATGAGGCGATGCCGCCGCCCAAGCGCGTGGTGGCGATGGGCGTCTGCGCGCTTTCCGGGGGCGTGTTCGGGCCGAGCGCGGCGGCGGAAGGCGGCGTCGCCGCGGTGGTGCCGGTCGACGTGACGATCCCGGGCTGTCCGCCGCCGCCGCTCGCGATCCTGCACGGGCTCCTGGTCGCGGTCGGGCGCAAGCCACCGGCGCCGCTCGAATCGGTGCCGGAAGATTCCTCGCCGTGAGCGTGGCGATGGCAGCGCTTCTCGCCTTCTTCGTCCTCGCCGGGCTCGGCGTCGCCGCTGCGCTGCTCGCGCCCCTCGAGCGGAAGCCGCCCGTGCTCGCCGCCTTCGGCGCGGCCGGGGCGGGTGCGCTGCTGATCGCCGGCGCGGCCGGACTTGTCGGAGATAAGCCGGTCTCGCTCGCCTACTGGTATTTCGCGCCCTTCGGGACGCTCCGCCTCGGCCTCGACCCGCTTTCGGCGTTTTTCGTGCTGGTGACCGGCGCGGTCGCCCTGCCGGTCGCGGTCTTCTCGGCTTCGTATCTCGAGCGGTACCGGGAGGAGTACGATCTTGGCTATTTCGGGCTCCTCTATCACCTCTTCCTCGCCGCCATCGTGGGCGTGCTGATCGCGCGCGATGTCTTCACCTTCCTGGTGGCCTGGGAGGCGATGTCGGTCCTCTCCTACCTGCTCGTCACCTACGAGAACGACCATGACGAGGCATCGCACGCGGGCTTCGTCATGCTGGCGATGAGCGAGGCGGGGATGATCCTCGCCGCTCTGGCGCTGCTGCTGCTCGCCGATGGCGCGGGATCGATGGATTTCACGGCGATGCGGGCCGCCGCGGCGGGTCTTCCGCCGGGCGTGCGATGGGCGGTGTTCCTGCTCTCTTTCGCCGGATTCGGCGTCAAGGCCGGTCTCGTCCCGGTCAATAGCTGGCTGCCGCTCGCCCATCCGGTGGCGCCGACGAACGTCTCGGCGCTGCTTTCGGCGGTGATGGTCAATCTCGGGATCTACGGCATCGTGCTCGTTAATCTCTCGCTGATGCCGCCCGCGGGGACCGCGCCCGGCGCGCTGGTGCTGGCGATTGGCGCGCTCTCGGCGCTGATCGGGATCCTTTATGCGACGATCGAGCCGGAGCTGAAGCGGCTGCTCGCGCACAGCACGATCGAGAACATGGGAATCGCGGCGGCCGGGCTGGGTGCGGGGATGATCTTCCTCGCCGCCGGAGAGACGTTGCCGGCGGCCCTCGCCTTGCTCGCCTCCTTCTATCATTTGGCGAACCACGCGCTCTACAAGGCGCTGCTCTTCACCGGCACGGGGGCGGCGCAGAGCGGCTGCGGCACGCGCGATCTCGACCGGATGGGCGGGCTCATCCATCGGATGCCGATGACGGCGCTGCTCTTCCTTGCCGGCGTGATGGCGATCTCGGCGCTGCCGCCGTTCAACGGTTTCGTCAGCGAATGGCTGACACTGCAATCGATCCTGCGCTCGGCCGTGCTCGCCTCGAAGCCGCTCCGCCTCGTCTTCGCGCTATCGGGCGCGCTGCTTGCGCTGACCGCAGGCCTTGCGATCACCTGCTTCGTCAAGGTTTTCGCCATGGGCTTCCTTGGCCTGCCGCGCTCGCGTGCGGCGGAGCGCGCGAGCGAGGCGCCGGCGGCGATGCGCTCTGCGATGGGGCTACTCGCTGCCGCGTGCTTCCTGCTCGGGGTGCTGCCGACCTACGTGATCCCGCTCATCGACCACGTCGTCCGCGAACTCGGCGGCGCGAGCGCCACCGCCGCACTGGTCCCGCCCTTCTTCCTCGCCGGCGCGCACGGCGGGCACGGCTTGAGCGCCGCCTTCGTGAGCGACTTCCATGCGATCGGGGCGCAAGTGGGCAAGGGCGTGGTGCCGGGACGCGGGCTCGTCGTCCTGCTCCAGGGCGGGGCAAGCAACCCGGTCGTGTTCGCGATCTCGCCAAGCTACGCGGTGGTCGTGTTCCCGCTTCTGCTCGGGCTCGTCTTCCTCGTCTTTCGCCTCTTCACGCTGAGGCGGCGGCTGGCGCGCCGGGCCGTGTGGGCCGGGGGGCTCGGGCAGCTTGCGCCCGCGCTCACCTATACCGCGAGCGGCTTCGCCAACCCGGTGCGCGTCGTCTTCCGTGCCATCCTCCGTCCGCGCGTGGTCGAGGAAGCGACGGAAGACGTGCCGGCCTTCTTCCGCCCCGCGATCCGCCGCCAGCAGGAAGAGATCCATATCGTCGATCGGCTGTTGCTGAGGCCCGCGGTGAGCGGGCTTAGAGGCCTCGCCGGCCTGTTGAGGCGCATGCACGCCGGCGCGGTGAACGTCTACGCGAGCTACGTTCTTCTCACCCTGCTCGTCGTCTTCGCCATCTGGGCAGGAAGCCGCTGATGCGAAGCCGGGGGCACGGCAGAAAGAACGGGCCGCGCCATGGAGAGGGGAGTTCTCGTCATGCCGGAGGAAGACCCGCGGGAAGTTACGGTAACGGTGGTCCGGATCTCGGTTCCGCAAAGTAGCCACAGCCAGCGCCGGCAGGAGGTGCAGAACCTGCTGCGGGTGCTGCGGGACGAGCTGCACGTGCACGGGCTCACGATCATCGAGGGGATGCGCGGGATCGAGCTCGGCGGGCCGGTGCAGGCCGCGACCGTCGGCGACGTCCTCCGACGCGGCCCTGATCCCGCGATGACCATCCAGTTCTTCGACAAGCCGGAGGTGGTGGAGATCGCGCGGCGGATGCTGCGCAAGGCGCTGCCGGAATGCCGCGTGCTGTGGTGGCAGGCGAGCAGCGACGAGCCTTCGTTGCAAAGGGCCGCACCGACTGCGGCGAGCGTGCGGTAGATTGACCTGCCTTCCGGCCTCGAACGAAGCAATCCGCCAAAGCCACGAATTTGATCGTCAGACGGCGGTGAGCGGTGCCGCCTTCTTCAGCGACCTCTTCAGCGCGGGGACGCATGCGGCACCCGCAAAGCAAGGGGGGAGAGCCATTTGCGTTCAGCCCAAGCAAGCGCTCCGGAAGCGGATGGTGGCCATACACGATCCGCGCCAGCCACGCTGCACCTTCCCACTTCGGCCTTCGGTGTCGACTGCCAATCTCTGCGCTCCATCGGTCGCCGCAGCGCAGCGAGCAATGAGCAGCGAGATTGCAACTGAGCCCCAAACGGAGCTAACGTTTGCGTGGGAATGGGGGCTCCCTTCGTTGCGCCGTCTGCGGCTGATGCCCCCTACTGCATATGAGATCGCGATAGTAGGCGTGGACACCCTGCCACGTCGGATCAAGGCCTGTTTGTCGGCTCGGACAAGGCCACCCGCCACGCTGTGCATGGTGGTCAATCGGCTGCTGCGGCTCAGCAGGCAGGCATACGCGAAGAAGAACTGGGTTCAAACTGATTGCGCTCGCCGTGTCTGCGCCGACCGAGCGGCACTGCCAGCCCGCAGTGAAACTAAGGTGTTATGCACTTTGCATCAGAAGAGCGGGGTGCTTGAGCATGTATCCGACGAAGGCAACGACATGCAGTCCCGCGAGGGTTTCGGCGTATCTTTCGTAATCTTTGACAAGCCGTCGGCAACGCGTGGCCCAGGCGAAGGATCTTTCAACGACCCAGCGCCGCGGCAGGAGGACGAAGCCGCGTTTGGCTTCCGGCAATTTGACCACTTCCAGGGTAATACCCTCTGCGGCAGCCGCTTTCGCGGCCACCTCTCCAGTGTAACCCTGGTCGACATACGCCAGTTCGACCGAATCGCCCGTCGCTTCGTGAATATCGGCGGCAAGCCGCGCGAGTGCCTCACGATCTCCGACATCGGCGGGCGTCACATGCAGCGCAAGCAGGTGCCCAAGCGTGTCGACCGCCATGTGAACCTTCGAGCCACGCTCGCGCTTGGCACCGTCATAACCGGCGCGGGGAGCGCTCTCCGGCGTCGACCGCAAGGTGCGGCTGTTGATAATGGCCGCCGTAGGGTCCTCTTTATGGCCGGCTGCCAACCGCAGAAGGGCGCGCAAATCTTGCGCCAGGGTCTCAAAACATCCCGCTGCGAGCCAGCGCTGCGTCTGCTGGCAGACCGCCGACCACGGCGGGAGCTTTTGGCACCTAACCCAAGGACGCTTGCGGATTTTGGGATCTCGCGAGCACAGGTGAACTTCACAGCCCTGGAAAACCGGCTTGACTGAGCAGGCACGCGCTTCTTCTCGGGATCACGACATAGAACGCGCTGGATGGTAGGCTTCGCGGTCCACACCGGGGAAAGGCCTCGCGGGTTCCTGCGGTTGAAGGCGCATAAGCAATTGCCGGTGCCTCCGGCGGCGTTGGCTGCGTTAGAGGAATAGCAAGATGGGAGCGCGGTTCTTGCGCCGGACGCCGCGGCTGCGTAAGGTGCTATCCGGTGATGGCAGTCAGACAAGTTCCAGCACAGCACCGGATGTTCCCGGGGGACCGTCACAGGAGGAAACAATGACGCAGTGCAACAGGGCCAGCTTGCCCATTCTGTTCGGCGTGGCCGTACTCGCCGCCGTTCCGGCGATGGCCGCGTCGTCCGGTTACAAGCTGATCAAGACCATCCAGCTCCCCGGCAATCAGGGCGGACATGGCGACTGGGTCACTTTCGATCCGGATACCGAAACGGTGTGGCTGTCGCAATCGCCTGATCACAACGTGGTCGTCGTCAACGCGCGGACCATGAGCGTCGAGCACGTAATCCATGGGATCAAGGATGGCAACGGCAACGCCGTGACGCCCGCATATGCGTTCCTTTCGGATAACGGCGGCAACGTCACCGTAGTCGTCGACAAGCGGACCTTCGAGAAGGTCGCCACGCTCCACCCACAAGGGAAAGGGCCCAACGGCACGGTGTTCGATCCCAAGACCGACACCGTCCTGGTCACGACGGACAGCGACGACGCCACGGTGTTCTCCGCGCAGAAGCCGTTCGCGGTTGTCGGTCATTTCCGGCTGCAGCCGGATCCCGCCAAAGATGGTCCCGATGTCGGCCTCTACGTGCCCCCGCTGGACCGTGTCTACCAGCCGGTTGACAATGACGTGGATGTGATTGACCTGAATACGCGCACCATCACGCAGGTGTTGAAGCCCGGCATCAAGGGCACCGCGAAGCCCCTCGTCTACGACCAGAAGACCGATCGGTTCATTCTGGGAACCACCGACATGAAGATGCTGGTGCTCGACGGCAAGACCGGAAACGTTGTCGCTTCAATCCCCGTGTCGGGCAAGGTCGACGAGACGGTGATCGACGAAGCCGCCCGCCGTGCCTTTGTCGGCGACAAGGCGGGCAAGGTGGAGGTTATCGATCTGGACACGGACGAGGTTGTGGATACGCTCCCGTCGGAGCCCAATATGCATACGCTGGCGGTGGATACGAAGAATCATCTCGTCTTCGTCTATCGAGACGTGAGCAACAAGGTGGACGTGTTCGAGCCGGTATCCGGGCAGTGATCCGGTGCGGTCCGCGGTGGGCTGAGAAGCCGCTGCGGACCGCACCCATTCCGCAATCACGCGGCACCGATGATCACCGGCATTCGCACTGAGTCGCGTGATCGTAGAGTCGCTGAACGGGGTAGTCGAAGAACTACCCAGAGGTCTGGCACCTCGTTGCATCGCAGTCGGCTCAATGTGATACTGTTACGGCCGTGTCCGGGGAGATCATCCGGATCAAGGACCTGCTGTCCGGCCGTGAAGGCCACATCGGCGTGACGGCACGTGACAATCGGCTGTTCGTCGAGGCGGTGCCTTATCGCTAGAGGGTGTCATGCATCTTGGACGAGGTTTACGGCTTGCTTGAGCATGTATCCGACGAGGGCGATGATGTGGAAGCCGGCGAGCGTGGTCGCGTGGCGCCCGTAGTCCTTGACGAGCCTGCGGCAACGAGCGGCCCGGGAAAAGGACATTTCCACAACCCATCGTCTGGTCAGCAGGACGAAGCCTCGTTTGGCCTCGGGCAGTTTGACGACCTCGAGCCTGATGCCTTCGGTCGCGGCCGCGTCTGCCGCCGCCTCGCCGGTATAGCCCTGATCGACATAGGCAAGAAAGATGGCGTCGCCGGTGGCATCCTTGATGTCGGCCGCCAGACGGGCAACTGCCTCGCGATCGCCGACGACGGCAGGTGTCACAAGCAAAGCCACCAGATTGCCGAACGTATCGACCGCCATATGAACCCTCCATCCGCGCTTGCGCTTGGCACCGTCATAGCTCGCGCGGGCGCTGCTTTCGGGCGTGGAGCGCAACGTGCGGCTATCGATGATCGCGGCCGTGGGCTCTTCCTTCCGTCCCGCGGCCAAACGCAGGACCGCGCGCAAATCCTGCGCCAGCTCCTCGAAAACTCCGCCCGCCAGCCATCGGTGAGCCTGTTGATGGACCGCGTGCCAGGGCGGAAAGTCGTTCGGCACGGCACGCCGCGCGATCCCGTAGCGGACGACATGTCGCAGCGCGTTGAACGGCTCACGCAGCGGATACTCCCGCTGCGGCGGGTTCTCATTCATCAGCGTCAGATAGCCGACCCCCAGCGACCATTCCTCCTCGCTGACATCAGACGGATACGGCTTGCGGGGGCGGGCTTTGTTCATCCCCCTCTATTAAACCGCAGCCAATCAAAAGTACATAATACTCTAGGGGTGTCGACGAAGTGCGCAGGCACGTCTCTTGGGTGCTTCTGCGGGGAAAGGAGGCCAGTTGGGGCAACAGGCCAAGCCAAACGGGGGCCACGTGCTCTTCACTCGACGCCGCAACGGATTCGCCCGGCTCACATTGTAGGCCTTAGGACCGCAATGGTCGAGCTTCCTCTTGGGCAGGCAATGATCAGTTACGCGATGCAGATCGCAAACGGCAGTATCAACTGGGCGGCGTGTCGATTCCAAGTGAACCGCACAGTCGCAAGGGCGCCGCTGGATCCCCTGCAAACCACGCGCATATCGTGGCCCAGCAGGCGCAACGCATATAGGCCGCGGCCGTGCCCTTGGTTCCTCCGGTTGGTTCCTCCGTCCGCAGGCAGTTCCGTGGACCCGGACGATCTCTATCTTGATCAAGATGTCACCCCCTGGGCCTCTCGGATCGAGCCGAAACTCCCCGTTCGGGCAAACTCGGCCGGTCGTGACATTCTCTTCCTTGTCGTCGAAGAGTTTCATGGCGTCCCGCAGGCGCTGGCGTGCATCCGGGTTGCGTTGGACGGATCTGGACGGAGTCTTTCCCTTTCGTACTGGCCGTCATTCACCCATCTGCGTCTACCTGCGTGGCGAAACGGACTACGAGATCGTGGGCCGATGGGCTATACTGTGGCGAGCGATTGGCCACACTCCGCATAACAGTCCGATGGCAAGAATTCTCGTAAGCGGTGTCTCAGTCGATTTTCCACTTTATCACGGCTCGAGCCGTAGCCTGAAGAAGACGGTATTCGCTGCGGCGTCCGGCCACATAAACAGGGACAGGCAAAGCCGAGCCGTGGTGTCGGCGCTGCGCGAGATTGGCTTCCAACTCTTGACCGGGGATCGTCTTGGCCTCGTCGGCGGCAACGGTGCAGGGAAAACCACACTGCTACGCGTGCTCGCAGGGATATACGAACCTGTCGCGGGTCACGTGCGAGTCGAAGGTAGCCTGACTGCACTGATCGATCCAAATCTCGGGATGAACCAGGACCTCACCGGCCGGGAGAACATCCTCCTGCGCGGGCTATACGGCGGGCTTACACGGGCGGCAATCCGGCAACTCGAGGAGGATATACGGGACTTCACCGAACTCGGCCAATTTCTCGATCTCCCGGTGCGCCTTTACAGTTCGGGGATGATGGTGAGGCTTGGATTCGCGCTTGCCACCGCCGTCCACCCACAGGTGCTCTTGATGGACGAGTGGTTCCTCGCCGGGGATTCGGCATTTATGAGGAAAGCCAGAGGTCGGCTCGAGAACATGGTACGCGGAGCGGAGCTTCTTGTACTCTCCTCGCATGAAGTGGCCGTACTCCAGGCATGGTGCACGCGGGTAATTTGGCTCGACCACGGTCGCGTCCGCGCCGACGGGTCGCCCCAGGAAGTCCTCGATCGCTATCTTGGTCATCCGCGGCCGGCGCGGGCGACATACGAGACGGTCAGCCCGGAGCGGCGGGAGGCCGCTGAGAGTACTAAGATTGGGACTTCATTAGGTGAGATGGAAGGCGATGGCGGTCGCGCTATAAAAGGCCGAGAACAAGGCGAGTGCACAGCGGTCGCTTCGTCTTGACTGGTGTCCAAGAGACCGGGCGCGGTACGCCGATGAGGGAGGCCGGAGCCCTGGACAGATCCGGCCAGGGGAGCCTCACGGCGGGCGGCGGTAGGCAGATTGCGGTGCACGGCCGCGATGCAGTATGATCGCGATTGGCGGGGAGGGAGTCCCCCCTCGAGCGCCGCAAGGCTGATGACTCCTGTAACGCATACCGATGGCCAGGACAGGCCGTGGGCACGGAGTCGGGAATGTGGTGCCGAAGACTGCGGCGCGAGCCTGAGGGCTTGGCTGCCGACGTTCCGAAAGGACCTGCGATACGCCGGGGAATGCCCGGCCATCGCCAAGGCGAGCCTCTTCGCGGCGGGACACGTTCTCCGTTACAAATCCGTCTCGTGCGGTTTTCCAGGCGCTCGATTGTGCCAACGAGCACGCTGCTCCGGGTTGTGAGTCTCCCCCTGGCCGGGGGTTCGGCCCGACGTGCGATCCTTCGGGATTGGCGCAACACCGTTCCCAACCAGAAAGGGCCCCTTCGGCAACCATGAGCACCCATATCAGTTCCGTCGATGCGACGGAAATTGTCGATTCGCGCGGCAATCCTACGCTTCGCGTCTGGGTGACTCTCCGTGGTGGCTCAGTCGGCGTCGCCTCCGTGCCCTCCGGAGCGTCAACTGGCCGGTTCGAGGCCCGGGAACTTCGCGATGGCGACGCATCCCGCTTTGGGGGGAGAGGCGTTCGTCACGCCGCCACCAACGTGGTCGGGGTCATCGGCCCCCGATTGAAGGGACAGGACGTCTCGCGTCAGGCCGAAATCGACCACATGTTGATCCGGCTCGACGGCACACCCGACAAATCGCAGCTTGGCGCGAACGCCGTCGTCGGCGTCTCCATGGCCGTCGCTCGGGCGGCTGCGGCGGAGGCGCGACTGCCTCTCTACGCCCATCTCGGCGGCTCGGAAGCGTGTCGGCTCCCCGTGCCGATGATGAATGTCATCAATGGCGGCAGCCATGCCGACAATTCGCTCGACTTCCAGGAGTTCATGATCGTTCCCCATGGCGCCCCGACCTTCGCCGAAGCCCTGCGATATGGTGCCGAGACCTTCCATGCGCTGAAGGCCATTCTGAAATCACGCGGGTTTCGCACGGCGGTCGGCGATGAGGGCGGGTTCGCGCCGGATCTCGACAGCAACGAAGCCGCCTGCGCCCTCATCGTCGATGCTATACGCGCGACCGGCCTCAGGCCGGGGATGGACATCGCTATCGCGCTCGATCCGGCCGCCAGTGCCTTCGCCGCCGCAGGCGGATATGAGCTTGTCCGGTCGGGCGGCGGGCGGAAAACGGCCAGCGAGCTCAACGAGCTCAACGAGCTCTACAGGACTTGGGCGCGCGCTTATCCGATCGTTTCGATAGAAGACGGCCTTGGCGATGACGATTGGGAGGGATTTCGGGAACACACAGCCCTGCTCGGGGCTGGCCTGCAGATCGTTGGCGACGACCTCTACGTGACGAATACGCGGTTCATTGCCCGCGGCATCAAGGAGCGCTCCACGAATTCTGCCCTGATCAAGCTCAACCAGATCGGCACGGTGACGGAGACTATCGAGGCCATTGTCTTATGCCGTGACGCTGGTTGGAATTATATCGTCTCGCATCGGTCAGGCGAAACAGAGGACACGTTCATCGCCGACTTCACCGTTGCGATGGGTGGCGGCCAGATTAAAACCGGCTCTCTCTGCCGTAGCGAGCGGATTGCAAAGTACAACCGTCTACTCGAAATCGAGCGGGAACTCGGGCCCCGTGCCGCCTACACCAGCCCCTTCCTCGCCCCGATGCGCGTTGCCCTGCATTCGTGACGGACCCGCTCGTGGGTGGCAGCACGGCGCGACTGATGGCAAGGCAGATGCGATGATGTTCGGATCATCCGCCGACCACGCCGAGAGCGCCGACGACGAACCCACGGCCGTAGGCCGATGCCAGCTCAGATTCGACATGCTGCAAGCGTGGTAGCATAATGTGGCTGCTTCTCTTCTGGGCGTTGTTGGCGATTGTCTCTGTCCATTTTTGTTCGTGGCTGGAGACCGTTCTGTTTTCGGTTCGGATCGCTACCCTCGTCGAGCGCAAGTCGGCCGGGAGTGCCGGCGCGGCCCGACTGCTCGACATCAAGCGCAACCGTATTGAAGACGCGATCGGCGCCGTCCTCATCGTCAATACCGTCGCGAGCACGGTCGGCACCACACTCGCCGGCGCCCAGGCCACCAAGCTGTTCGATGAACTTGAAGTCGGCCTTCTCTCGGCCGCGTTGATCATCCTGCTGCTGGTCGTCTCCGAGATCATTCCTAAGACTTTAGCGACCCGATACGCGGGTGCGGCGTCCGGGTTCACGGGATTCGCGCTCTACTATCTCATCCGACTCACGGGACCGGCCCTCGTCGTCACCAAGGGGCTCGTCCGCTTGCTTGCCCGCCGCCCGCGGGAACGACTTACGCGCCGTGAATTTGCGATCCAGGTCGGGGCGGCCCCGCGCGACGGTGCCATTTCCCTGGCAGAGGCAGCTCTCATAGGCAATCTGATCTACAGCCGCGATGTTCGGGTTGGAGACGTGATGACGCCGCGCTCGCTGATGTTCATGCTCGATGAAAACCAAACGGTGGCAGACCTTGTCGCAGCAGCCGGCGCGGACGCATTCAGCCGTATCCCGCTCTCCCGTGGGGCGCAGCAAGACATTGTTGGGTACATATCGCACCGGCAGGTGCTGAAGGAATTTGCTCAGGAGCACGACAGAAGCCGGAGGCTCGCAACGTTTCTGCGGCCCATCCCACGTCTCCCGGTGTCTATCAGGATCGGAGCGGCACTGGAGACGCTTCTGCATGAGCGCGAGGCGATCGCTCTGGTCATCGGACGTGGAAATGCACCGGCCGGACTCGTCACGCTTGAGGACCTTCTCGAGGCTTTGCTCGGGATGGAGATCACCGATGAGGCAGACGCGGTCGAGACCCTGCGCTCGGCCATCACGCAATCGCGCAAACGCCGGAACTCTATACTGCGCCGCCGGCGGCGGAGGGAGCTTCCGACGGGCGGCTGAGCAGCCAAGGCTTGACGCGGGATTCCCTTGGTGTAGATTGTTTTTCGTAATGGTCCGCGGGGATGGGGTTCCCCCTAAGCGCCGTCGCGGCTGATGACCCCTGTGAGAATTGGCCTTGAGGGAATACTCAAGGTGCAAAGAGGGGTTAGGACAGTGTCGCGAATCGCGCACGCGTTCGGACAAAGATGTACGTATGACTTGGTCCTGGGGCCGGTCGCCCGTCGTCTGCTCTCGGGGCGGGGGCGCCACTTTGGAAGCCGCGGCGGATGCGTCTGTCCCGCTAAAGGCGGGACAGAGAGGACGTACGTCAGCCTGGGATCTGACGCTGATTGCCTCGTCTCGCCGGTTGCCGGCGTCGTTCGTAGCACGTGCTGGGGAAGCCCTTTCGTCGACGGTCGAGCGGATAAGGGACGGAGCCCGCGGCACATGTCGCACGGGTGGGCGACGCCGGTGCGGCACGCGATCGGCGGTCCCTGTGCGGCGATGAGGCTATGCTGATGCCGCGCAGATTGTTCCAAGCCGGCCGCTTTGGCTGCCCCACTCCCGCATTCAGGCGACGATGGCGGCTCCACGGGCTGGTAATGCGGGCAGGCCGCGCCAGTCGTCGGCAGCGCCTCCGCGCACAGCACAGGGAGCGTTGAAACTCAGGAGGGTGATATGGTGGTGGATGAGAGGCTGGAACGTCTCTACCGGCAGGTCGAACTGGTAAAGGGTGCCGGCGAACCGAGAAGTGGCAAGCTCTGCGTGATGTCCTTCGTGGCGTTTCTCGCCGGGGAGGCCCACTCGGACCGACCTGCGGCGGCATCGCCCCTGATCCGGGAGCTCGCGGTCAGGATCAACGACGCCATGCCGCAAGAAATTCGGCAAGAACTTAAACCCTTCGTCCCGCGAATTCTCGGGACGAACGATGGATTTGACGCCAAACGCGGCGCCATGCTGCGTGCCGTGACGGAAGCGGAGATCATACCTAGGATCTGCCGCGACTTCCTCATATCGGGCCACCTTAGAAGCTGGCGGGGGGCAGGTAAGTTTCGGGAAATCAGCGGCAAGCTCTTTGCTCTGACCGAGGCATGGGGCAATCCCGAACACGCTTTGCCAGACAGCAAGCTTTGCGCGGCAGTCTCGGATCTCCTCTGTTATTGCGGCACGAAGGCTTCCGACGCCGACTCGAGGCGATGGTACTGGGAGAAGGCAATCGACGTCCTCGACCGTGCCTGCGAAATCCGCGGAGACAGCTCTTTGAGCCGAATCGACGAGGCGCGTCTTCGCCAATTAGAGGAGATTGTGGCGAATGGAGTTTCCAACTGCGGACGCCCAGTGATAACCAAAAGTATGGTCGAGTGCTTCCGTCTCCTTGTCATCCGGCCCCTGAAGATGTTGTAGGACCGCAAAGGAGATCGGGCACTGGCGATGGGTCGCACGTGCCTGTCGGGAGTCCGCGGGGCGGACTTGATCCACCAGCCAGGTCGTGGTTGTGGGACCAAACCTAGGAATCGGAAAGGGTGTGCGTCCGGCCATGAGGGATCCGCGCCGCCTTATCGGACACGCTATCGTCGAGAGTATGCGGCTGGCTCGGAGGTCGACGAGGCACGTGACTCCGTTTCGCGTGGCGGTCGTGCGGTCAGCGGGGTTCCGCCTGCAACCTTAAGCTCGATTCTGATGACCGAGGGCATAGCGTTTACAAGCCCCCTTGTCCAGAAACGCAGGAGGTTCGTTAGTGAAACCCAAGAACAATGAACCGGGCGTGTCAGACGGACTGGTGTCCAACGACCGGGCGGTGTCGGCACAGGAGAAACGAATCCTCAGTGCCGTGAACAATACGACGGCTGGCTGGCTGGAGCAGATGGACGCGTTTCGGCGGATGGAAGAGGACTTTGGTGTGCGCCTGGTGGGGTGCCGGACGGCGCGAGAGGCAATCGGCCTCAGTACGGAGTGGTTGGCGAAGCGGCTTGATTCGCTGATCGCCGTGCAGCACCGCTTGCTCGAGCTTTGGCTTGAGTGCGAAGCTTCGCAGTCGCCCGTTGTCGCTGAGTGTCGACGGCCAGTTTGGAAGCGAGGAGGGGGGTAGTGGATGGCAGAAATAATTCGCGCCGAGATGGGGGATGCGTCTGCTGTGCAAGGCAACATCAGCATTGCAGCTGATTGGAAGAGCTTCGCCACCCATCTCGAGTGCTCGGCGACCGGCGAGCGGTATCCGGCCGATCGCCTCGCGGGGCTCTCGGCGGCTGGCAAGCCGCTCCTCGTCCGCTACGATCTAACCGCGGCGCGGGCCGCGCTGACGCGCGAGGTGCTGGCGGCGCGACCGGCGGACCTCTGGCGCTGGCGGGAGCTCCTGCCGATCCGGCGCTCGGGTGATGTCGTGAGCCTCGGCGAGACGACGACGCCGCTGCTCAAGCTGCAGCGCGTCGCGGGCGGCGCGACGGTGCTCGTAAAGGACGAGGGCAGGCTGCCGACGGGCTCGTTTAAGGCGCGGGGGTTGGCGGTGGCGGTCGCGATGGCGAGATCATTCGGTGTTGCGCATCTGGCGATGCCCACCAATGGCAATGCCGGGTCGGCGATGGCCGCCTATGCCAGCCGCGGCGGAATGCGCGCCACGATCTTCTGCCCCGAGGACACGCCGGAAGTGAACGTCTCCGAGATCGCCGCTCAGGGCGCTCAGGTCTATCGCGTCAACGGGCTGATCGACGATTGCGGCCGGATCGTCGCCGGCGGCAAGGAGGCCGTCGGCTGGTTCGATCTCTCGACGCTCAAGGAGCCGTACCGC